>JAJDEQ010000186.1 GCA_029259695.1 Planctomycetota bacterium | reverse complement strand
CCCGCCCGTGCTCCGGGTCCGGTGCCCACCGGCCCCATGACCTGCAGCCGCCGCCCCACCCCGGCGAAGGAGACGACGTGCGGCAACACGTCGCTCAACGACACGCCCGCGGCAACGCAGGCGCAGAGCGCCACCCGCAGGTTCTCGAGATTGTGCCGACCGGCCATGGCCAGGCGGAACGCGCCGCTGCCCCAGGCGCCACCGTCGACCTGCACGCTGTAGCCCGCGGCGTCCTCGCGCACGTCGGCCCAGCGCAGGCAATCACCCGCCCGCCACACGCTGGTCCCCGCCGTGGCCGCAGCGACCACCTCGTCGGGCACGCGCTCACCCACCACCAGCGTGCCGCCCGCGGGCACCCCGGCGGCGAAGCGCGCGAAGGCCGCGCGGACGCCGGCCTCGTCACCGAACCAGTCGAGGTGATCGGGCGCCACGCCCAGGATCGCCCCCACGCGATAGTCGAGGTTCAGGAAGGAGTCGTCGTACTCGCAAGCCTCCACCACGAGCGCCCGCTCGTCGCCCCCCCACGCCGCCGACGTGGGCAGGCCCAGTGGCTTGCCGCCCACCAGCCAGCCCGGGTCGGCGCCCGCGCTCGAGAGCAGGTGGGCGATCAGCGCCGTGGTCGTGGTCTTGCCGTGCGTGCCGGCCACGGCCACGCCCAGACGGCCGGCCATGATGCGCCCCACGGCCTCGCTGTACTTCAGCACGGGCAGACCGCGCCGCAGGGCTTCGACCAGTTCGGGATTGTCATCGGGCACGGCGGCGGAACGCACGACCAGTTCGGCGCCGCCCAGGTTCTCGGCCGCGTGACCGCGCAGCACGCGCACTCCGTCAGCAGCCAGCTCTTGCAGACCGACGGACGCCGTGCGGTCCGAGCCGCTCACCGCGTGACCCGCGCGGGAGAGCATCCCCGCCAGGGCCGACATGCCCCCACCGCCCACGCCCACGCAGTGCACGCGCCGGGGCAGCGGAACGTTCATCAGCAGGCCGCCGCCTTGAGCACCACCTCGGCCACTTGCCGCGCAGCCTCCGGCCGGGCCAGGCCACGGGCGGCGTTGGCCATCGCCTTGCGCCGGTCGAGGGCCGTGCGCAACAACTCGGGCACGGTGGCCCGACCGCTGGGGTCGCGGCGCGGCGTCATCAGCGCGCCACCGGCCTCCACCAGGCGGCGCGCGTTGGCCTCCTGATGACGGTCGGCGTGGTGCGGGTAGGGCACGAGCACCGAAGGCGTTCCGGTGTTGGCCAACTCGCTCACCGTTCCGGCCCCGGCCCGACACACAGCCATGTCGGCGACGCACCACGCGGCGCCCATGTCACTCAGGAAGTCGACGCGCACGACGGGGACGTCATCGACCGCGTCGTTCTCGGCCGGGACCCGGCCGCCGGTGATGTTGAGGATCTGCCAGGGCTCGCCGCTGGCCGCCAACACGCCCACCAGGGGACCCGCCAGGGCGTTCAGGTCGGCCGCACCCTGGCTGCCGCCGGCCAGCAGCAGCGTGCGTCGCGCAGGGTCCAGGCCCAGGCTCCGGCAAGCCTCCCCGCGCTCACGTCGCTGCAGCGCAGGCGTGGGGTTGCCGGTCACGCGGGTCGTGGCCCGCCCGCGCGGCATGTCCTCGCCACCCACCGCCAGGCACGCGTGTTCGACCCGCGGCCCGAGCAGGCGCACGACCTTCCCGGGCAGGGCGTTCTGCTCGATCAACACCGACGGCCGTCCGAAGAAGCCGGTGACCACGGCGGGCAGGGCGACCCACCCGCCGAGCACCACGATCACGTCGGGGTCGAAGCGACGCACGGCGGCGCGCCACTTCGCAGTGGCCCCCATCCAACTTCCGAGACGCCACGGTGCGGGCCGGGTCGTGTCACCGAACAGCGGCTCGGCATCCAGGCCCCGCGCACCGAGCATCGCCAGTTCGACCTCGCGCCCGGCGATCAGGAAGTAGCTGTCGTGCCCGCGCGAGCGCAGCACCTCAGCCACGGCGATACCGGGGGCGAGGTGCCCGCCCGTGCCACCACCAAGGAACAGCGTCCTCAAGAGGGCGACCTCACCGGGGCGGGATGCGCAGGACCTGCCCGACCACCAGCGCGTCGGGACTCGCGAGCACGTCTCGGTTGGCCTGGAACAGCTCCTCCGAGCGGCGCACGGTGCCGAGGTAGCGTTGCGCCAGGGCGCCGAGGTTGTCACCCGCCGCCACCGTGTGCTTGCGCAGCGCCTGGGCCGCCGCCTTGGCGGACTTGGTGGGCGCCTTGTTCGAGGCCGACGCGAGGGGCTTGGAGGCCGGCGCGGGCCCGCTGACCACGAGCACCTGCCCGACCTGCAAGCGATCGGGGTCGAGACCCGGGTTGAGCTTGACGATGTTGCGCCAGAGTCCCGGCGAACCCAGGTACGCGCGGGCGATGCCGCTCAACGTCTCACCCGATGCGACGGTGTGGGTGAGCGTGCGGGCGGCGGGCGGCGCGGCGGGCACACTGCTGCGCTCGCCCGGATAGGGCTGCGGCTGCTCGCCGTGCTGGAAGCGTCCGTCGAGCGGCACTGCCGACGGGACCTTCTTCGCCACCAGCGGCTTCACGTGGACCCCGGCGTTCCCGCTGCCGGCGGGACCGGGGTGCAGCTTGGCCGCCTGCGGCCTGGCCTGTGATGCGCCGGGCCCGCGGTTGGCCGCGCCCCCGGTCTGCTTGCCGGCGGGCACGAGCGGCAGGTTGCCGGCGGCGCGGGCGGCCTGGCCCCTGGCGCGCGCCCCGGACGGGTCACCACCCTGGATCGCGATCGCCAGTGGCTTGCCGCTGGACGCGGCTTCCAACTGCGGGACTTCGTCGTCCCCGCCCCAGATGGCGATAGCGGTCACCAGACTGGCCACGGCCACCACGGCGAACAGTCCGTACTTCTCGACCTCGGTCATGAACACACCCCTCCTCGGTATCGCCCTCCAGGACCACCGGGCCCTGGCGGCTCCGACCGATCCTGCAGGCTCGATGAGCCGGGACGTGCTGTGGGAGTCACTGGCGCACCGCCGCGCGCCGCTGCTCCCATCCGTCCGACCCACCGGTCGTCGTGTTGTCTCTCGTGTTGTCCGTCCGTGTCCTGAACTCTGCCGCACCCGTGCGTCGTCGCCGACGCACGCTGACCTCCACGAGCGTCAGCCAGGGTGCGCACCCTTGCGCGTGAGCGAACTCGCCCAGCGTGCAGGCTGCACCGGATCTTCCTCCGGATGACGCGCCAAACCAAGGAGCAATCCGGCCGAGATGCACAGAATGAGCCGGGATGTTCCGCCCGAGCTGATGAACGGCAGGGGCACGCCCTTGGGCGGCACGGCGGCCGTCACCACCGCCACGTTGAGCAGCGCCTGGACGACCACCTGCATCAGCAGGCCGACCCCTACCACCAGGCCGAAGCGCGTGCGCAAGCCCAGCAGCAGCCGCACGCCATGGCCCAGGAACAGGGCGTAGAGCGCGACGATCAGCGCCGTGCCGAGCAGTCCCAGCTCCTCGCCGACCACCGCCAGCACGAAGTCGCTCTCCGCTTCGGGGAGGAAGCCCCACTTGGCCACACTGCCGCCGAGCCCGGTCCCCAGCACCCCGCCGTGTCCCAGGGCCATCAGTCCCTGCCCCACCTGGCTCGACGGGTCCAGGTCCGCGAAGCCCTGGAGGCGCTTCAGCGGGTGTTCGAGGCGCGCCCAGCCGTACAGGGCCACCGCGCTCATGGTCACCAGGAAGGCCGCGCCCAGGTGCACCACCCGGGCCCCGCCGACCCACAGCACGAGCACACCCATGAACAGCAGGAAGACCGAGGAACCCAGGTCGGGTTCGAGCAGCACGAGCGCTGCCGGGACGGCCGCCAGCGCGAACGGGACGAGCAGCCCGTGCCCGACTTCGGTGACCCGGTCCCGCGCGTGCGCCATCCAGGCCCCCACCATCACGATCGTGGCCAGGCGCGCGAACTCGCTGGGCTGGAACGAGATGCCGCCCAGCGACAGCCAGCGCTGAGCGTTGTTCCGCACCGGCCCGACGACCAGCACCATGATCAACAACACCACCGCCGCGATCCACGTGGGACGTGCGAGGGCGTACAGGTGACGCGGTCGGATGCGTGACGCGACCAGGAAACCGCACAGCGCCACGCCGATCTGCAGCAACTGCAACTGCAGGTAGTCGAGATCCGTGCCGCGCTGCATCTGGCGCACGGCGCCGGCCGAGTAGGCCATCACCAGCCCCACCGCCAGCAGCGCCAGCATGGACCCGAACAGCCAGCGACGACTCGCACCCATGGCGGCCGCCGGGGTATAGGCCACGCTGCGCATCGCGCTCATCTTCGCCGCTCCGGGGTCACCCGCCCTGCCTCATCCCGACGCCGCCAGACTCGCAAGCCCGGCGGCCGCGAACAACACCGCCGCGATCCAGAAACGCACGATGATGCGCGTGTCGGGCACGCCGGCGAACTGGAAGTGGTGGTGCAGCGGCGCGCAGCGCAGGACTCGGCGCCCGCCGGTGAGCTTGAAGCAGCCCACCTGGAGCATGACCGACATGGCCTCCACGACGAACACGCCCCCGATGATCAACAGCACCAGCTCGTGCTTGGTGACCACCGCCACGTAGCCCAGCAGGCTCCCCAGGGGCAGGCTGCCGGTGTCGCCCATGTAGACCAGGGCCGGCGGCGCGTTGAACCAGAGGAAACCCAGCGTCGCGCCGACCATGGCCGAACAGAAGACCACCATCTCCTGGCTGGTGGGCACGTACAGCAGGTCGATCGCCAGCACCTCGGCGCGCCCGACGGCGAAGGCCACCGCCGCCATGGCCAGGGCGGCCGCGATGATCGCCCCGCCGGCGAGGCCGTCCATCCCGTCGGTGAGGTTGACGGCATTCGACGTGCCGGTGACGACCAGCAGCACCATGATCATGTGCGGCAAGCCGGATGCCATCGACAGGTCGAGGCTGATGTCGGTGAACGGCACGTGCAGCGCCAGCAGGTCCGCCAGCAGCTCCGGGTCGGCCGTGCGCTTGAAGATCAGCGTCACCACGAACGACAGGCTGGCGGCCACCAGGAACTGCAGCAGGTACTTGCTCGCCGCCTGGAGCCCGGCCCGGCCGGGATGGGTCAGCTTGACCCAGTCGTCGATGAAGCCGATCAGGCCGTAGCCCAGCGTGGACAGCAAGCCGATCTGGACGTAGCTGTTGCCCAGGTCGCCGAACACGAGCCCGGTGACCAGGATCGCCCCCACGATCATCACGCCGCCCATGGTGGGCGTGGGGCGCTTGTCCGCGTTGATCTCGTTCAGCCGGTCGGAGTGGGTCTCGGTCTCGAGCTCGATGAAGCGGCGCCGGTGCAGGAAGCGCAGCAGCGCCGGCCCCATGAGCAGCGCCACACCGAAGGCCGCCACGGCGCTGAGTCCCGCGCGCGCGGCGAGCGAACGCAGGCCCTCGAGGGGCGACCACAGGGCGGTCAGCTCTTCGAGGAAATAGAGGATCACGCGAGGACCGGCTCCATCTCCGCCAGCCGGGCCACGAGCTTGTCCAGCACCAGACCACGGGAGCCCTTGACCAGCACGACGTCGCCGCGTCGCAACACACCCAGCAGGCTCTCGGCCGCGTCCTCCCAGCCCGTGCACGAGTGACACACACCCGCGGGCAGCCCCGCGTGCAGCGCACCCTCGACCAGTTCGTCGGCGTGGCCGCCCACCGCGACGAACCGCGCGGGCGCGGCCGTGGCCACCAGTTCACCGGCCTGGCGGTGGAGCGCCGTCGCGTGTTCGCCCAGCTCCAGCATGTCACCCAGCACGACGAGTAGTCGGCCGGGCCAGCGCAGTTCGGAGACCGTCCGCAGCGCCGCGCCGAGCGATCCCGGGTTGGCGTTGTAGCTGTCGTCGATGACCGTGAGGCCGGACAGGGCACGCACCTGGAGTCGACCCGGCGCGGGCAGCACCCGCCCCAGCGCACCGACCGCCCGCTGCAACCCCACGCCCGCCGCACAGGCGACCGCCAAGGCAGCCAGGGCGTTGCTCACCGCGTGTCGGCCGAGCAGGCGCAGCTGCACCTGGTGCGAGCCGTCCACCACGAAACTCGTCCCCTGCGCGGTGCAGTGCACGTCGGTGGCGCACAGATCCGCGCGCGGGTCCGTCCCGAAGCTGACCACACTCCCCGGAGCACGCTCGGCGAGCCAGTCGAACTGCGGATCGTCCCGGTTGAGGATGGCGATCTGCCGACCTTGCAGCCCCTCGAGCAACGCGGCCTTCTCCCGGCGCACGCCGCGCACCGAGCGCAGCCCCGCCAGGTGGCCCTTGTCGATGTTCGTGATCACGCCCACTTCGGGCTGGGCCAGATCGGTCAGGTGCGCGATCTCGCCCGGGCCGTTGGTGCCCAGCTCGACCACGACCGCCCGCGTGTCGGCGTTCATCCCGAGCAACGTGAGCGGGAGACCGATAGCGTTGTTGTAGCTGCGTTCGGAGGCCACGGTCGCGAAGGCCGACTCCAGCGCCGCTGCGGTCAGGTCCTTGGTGCTCGTCTTGCCGTTCGTTCCCGTGACACCCACGACCAGGGCCCGGTCGTGCACTCCGCGCACGTGCTTCGCAAGACGCCCGAGGGCGGCCAGCGTGTCGGCGACCATCACGGCCGGCACACCGGCCGGCACCGGCTTGTGGGCCAACACCGCCACGGCGCCGTCCTCGACGGCATCCGCGGCGAAGCGGTGCCCGTCGAAGTTCGGGCCCTCGAGGCACACGAACAGATCGCCGGGCCGTACCCAGCGACTGTCGGTCACCACCCGACGGGCCACCCCGACGGTCGCGCCATCGGTCACGCGTGTCTCGCCGTCCGTGGCCGCAGCCACGGCCTCCAAGGTCAAAGGTTCCAAAGCACCTCCCTCGCCACCTCGCGATCGTCGAAGGGCAGACGCCGATCACCGATCGTCTGCGTGGTTTCATGTCCCTTGCCGGCGATCAGCACGATATCGCCGCCGCGCGCCGCGCGGCAGGCCGACTCGATCGCCAGGCGCCGGTCGACCAGCGCGTGGGTGC
Organism: Planctomycetota bacterium; assembly: GCA_029259695.1. Taxonomy (GTDB): domain Bacteria; phylum Planctomycetota; class B15-G4; order B15-G4; family B15-G4; genus OFTM49. Next base: position 14,557 of record JAJDEQ010000186.1, on the reverse strand, counting down.
GCCCGACCGCTTCGGCATCGATGCCCGTGAGCACCTCGTCCAGGATCGCCTGCGGATCCTCGCTGCGCGGGTTGTCGGACGTGACGAACAACTCGTCCGCCGCCGCGGCCACCGCGTGCCCCATCAGCGGGCGCTTGCTGCGATCACGGTCACCGCCGCACCCGAAGACGACGAGCAAGCGACCGCGGGTGAGCGGCCGCAGCAGGTCGAGCACCTTCTGCAGTGCGTCGGGCGTGTGGGCGTAGTCGACGAACACGCGGAAGTCCTGTCCGCACTCCACCGGCTCGAGCCGACCGGGGACCGCCGTCAGCGACGACAGTCCCATGCGGATCGCCGCCGGCGGCACCTCGAGCTGCACCGCGGTGGCCACCGCCGCCAGCGCGTTGGCCACGTTGTGGCGCCCCACCATGCGCATGGAGAGGGCCAGTTCGAGCCCGTCCCCACGCACACGGAAGGACGTCCCGTCGGGGTCGAGCCGGGTCACGTCGCCGCGGATGTCGGCGTTCGTCTCGAGCGCGTAGCGCACCACGCGACCGGGCGTCTGCGCGGCGTAGCGCGCGGTCATGGGATCGGCGCCGTTGAGCACGGCGGCGCGCCCCGCGGGCAACTCGGCGAAGAGACGCCCCTTGGTGGCGGCGTAGTCGTCCATCGTGCCGTGGTAGTCGAGGTGGTCGCGACTCAGGTTGGTGAACACGGCGGCACGGAAGTCGATGCCGTGCACCCGCTGTTGCGCCAGGGCGTGCGAGCTCACCTCCATCACCACCGACGAGAGGTTGGCGTCGACCATGCGCGCCAGCAGCCGTTGCAGCTCGATGGCATCGGGGGTCGTGTTGGACAGGGGCTGCTCGGTGCCGTCGAAGGACGCGCCCAGGGTGCCGACGATGCCGGTGCGGCGTCCGTCCATGGTGAGCATGGAGCGCAGCATGTGCGCGGTCGTCGTCTTGCCGTTGGTCCCGGTGATGCCCACCACGTCGAGGCGCCGACTGGGATACCCGTAGAAGTGGTTGGCCAGCACGGCCTTGGCCCGGGCCCCGTCGGGCACGCCGACGAAGGGCACCTCGTCGGGCAGCGCAGGGCGCCGTTCGGCGACCACGCCCACGGCGCCACGGGTGAGGGCCTGGTCCACGAAGCGCAGCCCGTCGTCCGCCGTCCCCGGCGTGGCCAGGAACAGGTCCCCCGGTGCCACCTGACGACTGTCGGAAGCCAGGCCGCAGACCTGCACGTCCGGCCCGCTCAGCTCGACCGACGAGGGGGAGCCCCCCCACTCACGGCCCAACGGATCGCACAGTTCGCGGAGGCTCAGGGTGTTCACGCTGGTCCTCATTAGTCGGGCCAGCAGGGTGTTTTCAAGTGTGCTCACGGGTCGTTGGGAAGTTGTCCGAGATAATCGAGGGAGCGGCGGAGCACCCGACCGGCGGCCGGAGCGGTCGTGCGGCTCGAGAATCGGCCGTGCTGGGGCTCGTCCAACATGACCAGCAGCACCCAGCGCGGCGCTTCGGCCGGCACCAGCGCCACGAACGAATGGTTCTCCACGGAGCGGTCGTGTTCCTTCGCGGAGGTGCCGGTCTTGCCCGCGACCGAGACCCCCTCCACGCGGGCCGAGGCGCTGCTGCCGCTCTCGATCACCTGCACCATCCAGTCGCGCACCATGGCGGCCACGTCCGGGGCGAACACGCGCCGGGGCGGCTTGCGATCGACCGGCTCCCACGAGCCACCCGGTTCGCGCCAGCCCGAGACCAGGCGCGGGGCGCGGTAGTAGCCGTCGGCGAGGGTGGCGATCGCCGCCGCCATCTGCAGCGGCGTGACGGCCATCTCGTAGCCGAAGGCCACGCTGACCAGGGTGTAGTTGCGCTTCCACTGGTCGATCGGCTGGATCGTGCCGGGGAGTTCACCGGGCAACGGCACGCCCAGCGGCGACCCCAGGCCCAGGCGCAGCAGCGCGTCACGCACCGGGGCCATCAGGCTCGTGTCCCGGCGCCGGGCATCCGGCACGAGCGCGGTGAAGATGTTGGCCATGCCGATGTTGCTCGAGTAGATCAGGATCTCCTCGGGCGACAGGTCGCGCTGCTGGGGCTTGGTGTCGGTGACGACGCGGCGGCCGAAGCGGCCGCGCTCCGTGCGGCAGTCGATGCGCGACGACGGGGTGACCCAGCCCCGCTCGAGGGCGGTCGCCATGAGCAGCGGCTTGATCGTGGAGCCCGGCGCGTACTGATCCTGGATCGCGCGCAGTCGCATGTTGTGCGGCAGGCGCTGCGACGTGTCGTTGGCGTCGAGCAGCGGCACCGAGGCCAGGGCCAACACGTCGCCCCCGAGGGCATCGAGGATCACGGCGGCACCGCCCCGGGCCTCCTGCTCGGCCACGACGGCCACGAGTTCCTGCTCCACGAGTTCCTGCAGGGTCGCGTCGAGGGTCAGCATGACGTCGCACCCGTCCCGCGCCGGCACGATCTCGTCGTGAGGCGACAGGATCGGGCGGCCGCCGCAGTCCACACGCACCTGCCGCATGCCGTCCTCTCCGACGAGCAGGTCTTCGAGGCCCCATTCGAGGCCGGCCGCCCCCACGCCCTCGTGACCGACGAAGCCGACCAGGCTCCCCGCGGTGGTCCCCGCCGGATACACGCGTTCGCAGGTCACGGTCAGGTCGAGGCGCCGCAGCGCATCGTCCGCCTGCACCAGCAGTTCCTCGATGGCGTAGGGATCGCGCACCGGGTCGCCCAGCGGGAGGTTGCGCTGCACCCCGCCCAGCGACGCGGCCAGCGCCTCCCGGATCGTGTACTCGAGCTGATCGCGGCCCCACGAAAGTCGCGTGCCGAGGGTCTCGAGGATGATCTCGATCGAGGCTTCCACCTCCTCCCGGGTGCGCAGTGCGCCGGCGGTGCGCAGCAACTTGGGCGGCCACAGGTGCACGCGCAGTTCGCGTACGGAGCGGGCCAGCGGGCGGGCGTGGCGATCGAGCATGTTGCCCCGGCACGACGGCAGGGAGACCTCGCCACTGGACTGGGAGAGCTGACGCTCGGCCCGCTCGGCGTGACCCAGATGGAGCCAGGCCAGGCGGCCCACGAGCAGGCCGAAGCCCACGAAGACGAAGGCCGCGAAGACCAGGACGAGGCGCCGGGCGCGCAGCATCATGGGGTCCGCGCCCCCACCATCCCGCCCGCCATGGCGGGCAGGATCGCGAGCGCCACCGGGCGTTCGGTGCGCGGCGCGGCCGGACCGGGCAGGGTCGATCTCGCCGCGGCACGGGGCGCGGCGCGCTCCAGCACGGGCGGTATCGTCCGGGCGGCCAGCTGCATCGGCGCCGGTCGCTGCCAGGCGGTGCCGCCCTCCTGCGCATCACCCCACGGGTCGGCCCGCCCTGCAGGGACGTTGGCGCCATCGAGTGTGCGCCAGCTGCGCTCGAAGGCCACCGAGAGCGCCTGCGCCCGACGACGCAGATCGAAGGTCTCCCGTTGGCAGGCGTGCAACTCGCTGCCGGTGACCACGATCCGGGCTCGCACCCGCACGGTGAACAACGCCAACGCGATGAACCCGCACGCGGCGAAGGCCGTCACGAATCCGGCCAATCGATCCTCGCTGCTCATGCTTCCCCTCCCGGCACGCCTGCGTCCCCGCCGGCCTTGCGCAGCACCCGCAGGCGCGCGCTCCGACTCCGCCGATTGACTCGTTGTTCGTCCCGCCCGGGCTTCACCGCCCCCCGCGTGACCAACTCGTGGCCCTGACCGGCACACGCGCGCATGAAGGCCTTCACCAGGCGGTCCTCGCCCGAGTGGAAGGCGATCACGGCCAGCCTGCCGCCGGGCGCCAGCAGCTCGAGCGCGCCGTCCAGCGTGGCGCGCAGCAGCTCGAGTTCACGGTTCACGCCGATGCGCACGGCCTGGAAGGTGCGCGTGGCCGGGTGGATGCGACCGCCACGGCGTCCGAGCGCGTCCTCCACCACCCGCCGCAGGTCGCCGGTCGTGCGGAACGGACGCGAACGTCGGCGCTCGCAGATCGCCTCGGCGATGCGTTCGGCCCGGGGTTCGTCCCCGGCCTCGCGCAGCAGCTGGGTGAGGTCGGTGCGGTTCCAGTGGTTGAGGATGTCCACCGCCGTGACCTTCTGGCGCGGATCCATGCGCATGTCGAGCGCCGCGTCGACGCGCAACGAGAAGCCCCGGTCGGCGTCGTCGAGCTGCATCGAGGACACGCCCAGGTCGGCCAGCACGATGTCGGCTCGGCAGCCCTCCTGCGCGAGAAGCGCCAAGGCGCTGACCGAGTCGGCGTGCACGAAGCGCACCCGCCCTGACTCGGCCGCGAGGGTCCGCTCTGCGATCTCGAGCGCGACGGCATCGCGATCGCAGGCAATGACCCGGCCGGTGGGTGCCGAGGACGCGAGGAAGGCACTCGCGTGCCCCCCGGCACCCACCGTCAGGTCGACAAAGATCTGTCCAGGCGCGGCTGCCGTGAGCGCCATGACGTCCCCCGCCATCACAGGAAGATGACGCTCCGGCTTCTCCACAACAGGACCCCCGGCCATCAACGGAAGACTTCCTTCGCTTGCTGCTCGTACTCACCGCGACTGCGATCCGCGCGCTCACCCCACGTGTCGGGGTTCCACAACTCCACGCGCCGACCGACACCCGCGAAGACCACGCGCTCACCGATACCGGCCACTGCTTTGAGCTTCTCAGGGAGGAGGAGCCGGCCGTTGCGGTCGAGCGTGCAGGGTTCCGCGCTGCTGTAGAACGTGCGCGCGAAGTCGCGCGTCGACGTCTCACCGAGCGGGCTGCCCTCCACCGCCGAGCCGAGGGCGGAGAAGCCCTCGCTGGTGTAGAGGAACAGGCAGCCGTCGAGGCCCACCGTGACCACGACCTCGTTCTCGCTGCCCAGGCGACGCAGGGTCTCGAGAATCTTGCGGGGGATGGAGACCCGGTTCTTCGTGTCGATCGCGTGCGTGTAGCAACCGGTGAAGAAGAGGTTCATCCCGACCCGCCCGTGGAGCTGCCCGGCGGCCGCTCGCCGCCTTGTTCCCACTTCGACCCACTTTCTACCAGCCTACGGGAATTCACGCCAGCAAAACCTACCGGCACCCCACTATGCAACCCTGAGCTCCCTCGCCCGTCAGCCGCCCGGCGCCCGGCCGAACCGGGCGAATCCGCCCCCAGAGCCCGAATCAGCCTGCCCCTGGCCGCTGCCGCCGGCGCGAACCCGAAGCCGTGGAGCGAAGTGGGAGCCGGCGGGCGCCGTGGGACGAAGTGGAGCCGGTGGGCCGCGGTGGGTCAGCGGCCGGCGGGGCCGCGCGGGCGCGCCTGGAGCCGGCCTCCGCGGGTCAGCAATCGCCGACCGGGCGGGAACGCCTGGCGGGCCGGCCGCATCGGGCCCGCGGCCGGTGACCGAGCAGACGCGCCTGGAGCCGGCCTCCGTGGGCCAGCGACCGCCGACCGGGCGGGAGCGCCTGGGGCCGGCGACCGTGAGGCGTCAGCCCCGGGCCATCAGCCATCAGCCGGCAGCGTCAGGACGCGGACGGCTCCTCGGGCGCCACGGCGGTGAGATCGAGGTCGTCCGGGAGCTCGGAGTTGAGCAGCCGCGAGAGCTGCTCACGCGTCTCGACCAGTTGCTCGGCATCGAGGTGCGGTGCGGGCACCAGGATCTCCGGCTGTCCGACGCCGCGCGTGACGACCATCACCTCGGCACCGTCACGCACCTCGAAGCCCTTGAGGCGCAGCAGGCGCTTGCGCAGCAGCACGAGCCCGATCAGGTAACTCAGCCGCTGGTACTGCTCCTCGGGACGCTGCAGCAGGTGCCCGAAGATCTCGCGCAGCATCGTGTAGTCGACGACCAGTTTCTGCTCGTCGTCATCCGGCTTGCGGCGACGCCAGAAGATCGCGCCCTCACCCGATTCCCCCATCTCTCCACAAGTTGCGCACAGGTCTTCCCGGCGTGGTCCCTCGGCCGCGAGGTGCAACACGGTCGTGACCATGTCACCCGCCGCCAGCGGGCCGTCGCAGCGATTGCACGTCTCACCGCTTGCGGGGATGCTCCAGGCGTCTTGTTGGCTCACGATGGCTGTTCCGGCACGCGGGGTGGACGCACGTGAAGTGCCTGCGCGACGTCGCCGCGCCGGATGGAGGCTAGCACAGCGTCCACAGGCCTTCCACGCGACGCACGCGAGCGCGCGCGGGGTTTCGCGCCGGCCTCCGCCGCCCCGCGATTGAAGCAGCCCGGGCCCCCGCCTAGTCTGCTGTTCCGGTGTCATCGTGAGCCCTGCGCGCGATGATGCCACCCGCGACGGCACACGCCGTCGACACCTCGTCGTCCCGGCCCGACCCGCTCCATGACCACCGCTCCCTTCACCCACCTCCACGTCCACAGCCATTACTCGCTGCTGGACGGAGCGATCTCGATCGACAGCCTGGTGGAGGAAGCCGGGCGGTACGAGATGCCGCACCTCGCACTCACGGATCACGGCAACCTGTTCGGCGCCATCGAGTTCTACGGCAAGGCGCGCAAGGCGGGCATCAACCCGATCATCGGTTGCGAGGCGTACCTCGTGAACGGCGATGCGACCACGCCGGTTCCGCCGGGCGAGAAGCGCCCGCGGCACCACATCACGCTGCTGGCGAGCAACCGCGTGGGTTACGAGAACCTGTGCAGGCTGTCGTCGCTCTCCTGGGTGAAGGGCTTCCACCGCAAGCCGTGCATCGACAAGCACATGCTCGCCAAGCACAACGAGGGCCTGATCGCGCTCTCGGGCTGCATGTCGGGGGAGGTCGCTCATCACCTGCTGCACGACCGCAAGGATGCCGCGATCCGGGCGGCTCACGAGTACGTCGACATCCTGGGCAAGGACCGCTTCTTCCTGGAGCTGATGAGCAACGGGATCGACGCCCAGGCCACCATCCGTCAGGGCATGCCCGACGTCGCCCGGGAGGTCGGCCTGGCGCAGGTGGCCACCAACGACATCCACTACCGCTGCTCCGGCGACTCCGTCGCGCAGGACGCGTTGATCTGCATCGGCAGCGGCCAGCGCATGCACGACGAGAACCGCCGCTTCCGCATCGACACCAACGAGCTCTACTTCCGATCCAGCGAAGAGATGGCCGCCATCTTCGGCGGCGACAGCGAGGCCTACCGCACGACCACCGAGATCGCCGAACGCTGCAAGATCGAACTCGACCTCGAGACGATGCACCTGCCGCGCTTCGAGATCCCCAGCGGCGAACCGGAGGACGTGTACCTGCGCGGGCTGTGCGAGGACGGGCTGCGCCGCAAGTACGGCGAGCTGACCGAGCCCGTCCGTCAACGCTTCGAGAAGGAGTTCGAAGTCATCACCAAGATGGGCTTCACCTCCTACTTCCTGATCGTCTGGGACTTCATCCGCCACGCCCGCGAGCAGGGCATCCCGGTGGGCCCCGGACGCGGCTCGGCCGCCGGCTCGATCGTCGCCTACAGCCTCGACATCACCCAGCTCGACCCCCTGCGCTACGACCTGCTGTTCGAGCGTTTCCTCAACGCCGACCGCATCTCCATGCCGGACATCGACATCGACTTCTGCCGCGATCGCCGCGAGGAGGTGATCGAGTACTGCCGGCAGAAGTACGGCAGCGAGCAGGTCTGCCAGATCGTCACCTTCGGCACGATGGCCGCCAAGGCCGCGATCCGCGACGCCGGCCGGGTGCTCGAGATCCCCCTGCCCGAAGTCGACCGCATCGCCAAGCGGATCCCCGAGGGCCAACAGAAGGTCTCGCTCGACAGCGTGATCGAGGCCGACAAGGAACTGGCCGAGATGTTCGAGGGCAGCGAGCAGTTGAGCGAACTGCTCGACGTGTCGCGCCGCATCGAGGGCATGTGCCGCAACACGAGCACGCACGCGGCGGGCGTCGTGATCACGGACGAGCCGCTGATCGATCTCGTGCCGTTGTGCGTGGTGCAGGGTGCGGTCAACACGCAGTTCCAGATGGCCGACCTGGAGCAGATCGGCCTGCTCAAGATGGACTTCCTGGGGCTCAAGAACCTCACCATCCTGGAGAAGGCCAAGGACCTGGTGAAGCTCACCCGGGACGTGGTGGTCGACTACGACGAGATGCCGCTCGACGACCCGGCCACCTACGAGCTGCTCCAGCGCGGCGACTGCGCCGGTGTCTTCCAGCTCGAATCGGGCGGCATGCGCGAGCTGATCGTGCGCCTCAAGCCCAACTGCTTCGAGGACATCATCGCGCTCATCGCGCTGTATCGCCCCGGTCCGCTCCAGTCCGGGATGACGGACAGCTTCGTCCAGCGCAAGCACGGCGCCGAGAAGATCGAGTACGCCCACCCGCTGATGCAACCGGTACTCGAGGACACCTACGGCACGATGGTCTACCAGGAGCAGGTCATGCTCCTGGCCCAGCACCTGGGCGGCCTGTCGCTCAACGACGCCGACGGCCTGCGCAAGGCGATGGGCAAGAAGAAGCGCGAGATCATGGAGTCCTACAAGGCCCAGTTCATCGAGGGCTGCAATCAGCGCGAGGTTCCCTCCGCGGCGGCCGAGAAGGTCTGGGAGGACATGAGCCGCTTCGCCGAGTACGGCTTCAACAAGTCGCACTCGGCGGCGTACGGGTTGATCACCTACCGCACGGCCTACATGAAGGCCAACTACCCGGGCGAGTTCATGGCGGCGCTCATGTCCTGCGACGCGGGCAACACCGACAAGCTGGCGGAGTACACCGAGGAGGCCCGGCGCGGCGGCCGGGAGATCCTGGTCCCCGACGTCAACGCCAGCCTGGCCGACTTCACCCTGGAAGGCGATGCGATCCGCTTCGGCCTCAACGCCGTCAAGGGCGTGGGCACCCGCGCCGTGGCTGCGGTCGTCGCCGGGCGCGAGGAGGCCGCCGGCCACTTCGCCGACCTGAGCGCGGTCATGGATCACGTCGACGTGAAGGCGCTCAACCGCGCCAGCTTCGACGCCCTGGTGAAGGCCGGGGCGTTCGACTCACTGGAGACCAACCGCAGCGCGCTGCTGGCCTCGTCCGATCAACTCGTACGTGACGCCGCGCGCACCCAGGTCGACAAGGCCAACGGGCAGAGCGCCCTGTTCGGCGGCGGCGGCTCGACGACCGTGGCCGTGCGCCTGGAGCGCGCGGCCATGCCCTCCGCGCGCGACGTGGTGGCCATGGAACGCGAGGCCCTGGGCCTGTGCCTCACGGTGGACCCGATGGCCGAGTACCGCTCGCTGCTGCGTCTGCTCGCCACCCACGACATGCCGGCCCTGCGCGAGGTCCCCGACCGGGCCGAAGTGGTCGTGGGCGGCCTGATCGGGAGCCTGCGCAACACGGTCAGCAGCAAGGGCCGCTCGGCCGGCAAGCCCATGGCCATGTTCAAGATCCAGGGTCCGGGCGGCAGCTGCGGCGCGGTGGCCTTCCCACGCACCTACGAAGAGAACCGTGACCTGATCGCGGAAGACAAAGTGGTGCTGTTCCGCGGCAAGGTCGACCGCAGTCGTGACGAGCCGACGCTGCTGCTCGACGACGTGTTCGACATGGCCGACCCGGCGATCGCCGCCCAGCGCCGCCTCCTGCTCGACGTGCCGGGCCCGCGCAAGAACGAAGCGGTCGAGGCCTTCCGACAACGTCTGGCCGGACTCAAGGGCGTGCTGCAGGCCTTCCCCGGCCCGACGGAGACCTACCTCTCGGTCGAGACCGGACCGGGCCTGCGCTCCACCTTCCGCCTCGGCGGCCAGCAACGGGTCGCCGTGGGCGTGGATCTCGTCGAGGCGCTCGAGGAACTGCTCGGTCCCGACAGCCTGCACCTGCGCTGACCGCTCGGCGTCGCCCGAGAAGGCCCTGCGAGAGACCCGTCAGAAGACCTTGAGCGGTTCCGGCTCGAAGGTCTGGGGATGGGGCAGGTCATCACCCGCCAGATCGAGACCCACGAAGCCGGTGAGGAAGTCGAGGAACTCGAACGGGCGCACGCCCGCGCGCACACCGATGAACAGGAACACGTCCAGCTCGAACAGGTCCCACGAGCTCGGGACACGACGCCCCCCGCGCGAAGCCACCCAGAGCGTCCCACGAGTGGGTGCCCCGACGACATCGAGCGGCGCATCGTCGGCGCCCGCCTCGAGTCGGCGCAGGTCGCGGAACTCGATCGCCCGGTTCTCGCTCATCGTCAGCAGGGCGCCCAGGGTCTCGCGCCCCACCGGCGGCTGGGAACCCCACGTCTCGACTTCGGGTTCGTGCGGTGTCGACGGGAGCACGTCCTTGTAGGAGTCCCGCTTCGCCCGCCAGCGGTACATCAGCGGGACGCCACGCCTCCACCAGGGCGAATCGCTCTCGGGTGCCCGCGGCACGTCGTCGAGGTCGTCGAGCCAGGGCGACCAGGGCAGGCCCGTCTGGTACTCGCGCCACGATCCGTGGATCAGACGATCGTCGTAACCGATCCGATCACTGCGCACCTGCACCGGCGTGACCCCGATGCTCACCATCGGCGTCCGCACCGACACGCTGACCCCTGGCCCCATGCCGAGGCTGAAGGGGAAGCTGTCCGCCAGGTCGGCGGTGCGCGACCGCCCCCAGGTCCCGGTGCAAGCACCGAGCAACAGCGCGAACGCCGCGCAGCCGGCGAGGCGCCCGGCGGCGCTCACCGGGAGACGCCCCCCGCGGCAGCGACCGACGGCTCGCGGCCCTGCGGCCGACCGCGTCGGCCCCCGCACCTCAGTCTTCCTCGCCCGCCGTCGCAGCAGGCTCGGCGCCACCTTCCGCGCGCTTGGGCACGAAGTTGACCAACTCGAGGAAGACCCGCCGGCCCTTGTCACCCAGACGGGGTGTCGCCAGCTTGACGATGCGCGTGTAGCCCCCGGGGCGATCCCGGAAGCCCGGCCCGATGTCGTCGAAGAGTGTCTGCACGGCATCCTTGTCGCCCAGCACCTGGTGTGCGCGGCGCATGCGGTGCAGCGTCTTCTCCTTGCCGAGCGTGATCAGCTTCTCGGCCATCGGCTTGTATTCCTTGGCCTTGGGCTCGGTCGTCTCGATCCGACCATGGCGGAACAGCGCCGACACGAGGTTGCGGGCCATGGCTCGGCGGTGGGACGAATTGCGTCCCAGCCGGCGGCCTCTCATGCGGTGTCTCATGTCAGTTGCCTTTCTGCACCCGGTCGCGCCCCGAGGGGCTCAGACCTCGGCGCCCTCGTTGACCATCTCGGACGCGAAGGACATGCCCAGCGTGAGGTCCATGCCCTGGAGCTTCTTCTGGATCTCGGTCAGCGACGTCTTGCCGAAGTTGCGCACCTTGAGCAACTCCGCCTCCGACCGCTGCACCAGTTCGCCCACCGTGCGAATGTTCTCGCTGTCGAGGCAGTGCCGCGAGCGCACCGACAGATCGAGATCCTCGATCGGCATGTTGAGCAGCCCGCGCAGGCGCGCCGTCTCCTCGTTGTCGCCCCGATCGACACCCACCCGCACCTCGTCGGAGGGCAGCGTCTTGTCCATGTCGTAGTACTGGACGAAGGCGTTGAGGTGCTTGCGGTAGATGCGACTCGCCTCCACCAGCGCCTCCTCGGGGCCGACCGCGCCGTCGGTCCAGATCTCGAGCACCAGACGGTCGTAGTTGGTGATCTTGCCGACGCGCGTCTCCTCGACCCGGTAGCGCACGCGCTTGACCGGCGAGAAGTTGCTGTCGATGGCGATCACGCCCAGCACCCGCTCGTCCGACTCGTGCTCTTCGGCCGTGACGTAGCCGCGGCCGCGAGTGACCGTGATGGTCATGCCCACTTCCACGTCCTCGGTCAGCGTGCACAGCACGTGATCGGGGTTGAGCACGTCCGAGCCCGCCGGCGTCTCGATGTCGCCGGCCTTGATCGGGCCGGCCTTGTCGCGCACCACGTGCAGCTCGGCCGTGTCGGCCTGATCCAGGGACACCAGCAGCCCCTTCAGGTTGAGCACGATGTCGGTCACGTCTTCGTAGACGCCCTTCACGGTGCTGAACTCGTGCAGCACGCCCTCGACCTTCACGGAGGTCACGGCGGTGCCCTCGATCGACGAGAGCAGCACGCGACGCAGACCGTTGCCGATCGTGTGGCCGAAGCCCTTCTCGAAGGGCTCGATGGTGAACTTGCCGTAGTTCTGGGAGAGCGTCTCCGGCTCGGCCGCGACGACCGAGGGAAGCTCGAAGTTACGCCAGCGAATTCTCATGGTTCGGTGTTTCTCGAGCGGCTCGGGGTTACTTGGACATCAGCTCGACGACGAGCTGTTCGCGGACGTCGAAGCTGACGTCAGCCCGGACCGGCAGGTTGGAGACCCGTCCGGTCAACGCGTTGGGATCGCGGTCGAGCCAGGCGGGCATGGGGAAACTGGCACGCTCTTCCATGAAGCTCTTGGCCAGCGCGCGAACGTTCGCCCGCTGACAGACCCCCACGGCGTCGCCCGGGCGCAACTTCGCCGAGGGCACATCGCAGCGCCGCCCGTTGACCAGCACGTGGCCATGAACGATGAGCTGACGCGCGCTCTTGCGGCTCGCGGCGAAGCCCAGCGAGAAGATGACGTTGTCGAAGCGCTGTTCGAGCAGCAGCAGCAGGTTCTCACCCGTGTTGCCCTTCATGCGCACCGCCTCCTTGAAGTCGCGCGAGAACTGCTTCTCGCCCACGCCGTAGTAGCGCTTCAACTTCTGCTTCTCGCGCAACTGCACGCGGTACTCGGAGTGGCGGGTGCGTGCCCAGGGATGGGCGCCCGGCGGGAAGTTGCGCTTCGTGATCGCGCACTTGGCCGTCTCGCAACGCGTGCCCTTCAGGAAGAGCTTCACGCCTTCCCGGCGGCAGAGCGTGCAAGCTCGTTCGTTCATGATCTGCATCTGCGGTCTTCCTCTGTCTTCGTCGTTCGGTTCAGCGCGCGGGCAGCGAGGGCATCAAACGCGACGCCGCTTGCGCGGCCGGCAGCCGTTGTGCGGCAGCGGTGTACGGTCTTCGATGGCCTTGACCTTGATGCCGGCCTGGGCGATGGCGCGCACCGCCGACTCCCGGCCTGCACCCGGGCCACGAACCCGTACCTCGACGTCCTTGACGCCCATCTTGGCCGCCTTGCTGGCACACCGTTCGGCGGCCTTCTGGGCGGCGAAGGGCGTGCTCTTGCGAGAGCCCTTGTAACCAGCGGTCCCCGCGCTGTCCCAGCACAGGACTTCGCCGTTGTGTGGGTCGCAGAACGTGATGATCGTATTGTTGAACGTCGCCTTGACGTTCACGACGGCCCTGGAAAGGACGCGGCGCATCTTCTTGGCTGCCATGGGTGCCGAGCACTCCTGTCTTTAGTGGTTTGGTGTGCGGGAGACCAGCCGCCTACATCTGCTTGACCGACTTCTTGCCGGCCACGGTCTTCTTGGGTCCCTTGCGCGTCCGGGCATTCGACTGGGTCGCCTGACCGCGCACGGGGAGGCCGCGGCGGTGACGGATGCCGCGGTAGCAGTTGATCTCGCGCAGACGCTGGATGTTCTGCGCCGTCTGTCGTCGCAGGGCGCCCTCGACGACGTAGTTCTTGTCGAGGAACGCGGCCACGCGCTGCACATCCTCGTCGGTCAGGTCCTTCGCGCGCATGGGCGCAGCGAAGTCCAGCTCCTTGCAGATCTTGGCCGACGAAGTCGTGCCGACCCCGTGGATGTACGTCAGCGCCACGATGACGCGCTTGTTGTTGGGGATGTCCACGCCGACGATACGGGGCATGTGACGGCTCCTTGTGTCTCGTTCGTTTCGCTTGGGGACCGCCAGTGCGGCCCATGGGTTCTTTGAGCGGGCGGCCTACTTGCCTTGCCGCTGCTTGTGGCGCGGGTTGCTGCAGATCACGCGTACCACACCGAAGCGGCGCACGATCTTGCAGTTCTCGCAAATACGTCTGACGGATGTTCTGACCTTCATCGTCTCGGTCTCCAGCTCACGTCGAATCGCGGCGACTTGCGCCCGGGCCGCGATACACGATGCGTCCCTTGGTCAGGTCGTAGGGGTTCACTTCCACGGTCACCGTGTCGCCCGGCAGGATGCGGATGTAGTGCATGCGCATCTTCCCCGACACATGCGCGAACAACTTGTGGCCGTTCTCGAGCTCGAGTCGGAATGTGGCATTGGGCAGCTGCTCGAGCACCTTGGCCGGAACGCGCAGGGAGGTCGCCTTGGCCATGCTCAGCGCCCCCCACCCGCGGCCGAAGCCACCGACTCGAGATTTGCGACCAGATCGTCGGTGATTGCATCCACGTCGCGGTTTCCGTTCAGGCTCACCAGCAGGCCAGCGTCCTCGTAGTACTCGATCAACGGACTGGTCTGCTCGTGATAGACGCGCAGTCGCTCGAGCACGGTCTCGGCATCATCGTCCGAGCGCTGGTAGGTCTCGCCGCCGCATTGATCACACACGCCGTCCTGCTTCGTCGGCAGGAACTCCACGTGGTAGTTGGTTCCGCAGCCGCGGCAGATGCGCCGACCGGTGATGCGTCCCACGATGCGGTCGTCCGGCACCGCGATGTCGATCACCAGGTCGATCGCGTGGCCGGTCTCGGTCAGGCGTCGATCGAGTTCCGCGGCCTGCGCCAGGTTGCGCGGGAAGCCGTCGAGCACGAAGCGGTCGATGCC
>JAJDEQ010000185.1 GCA_029259695.1 Planctomycetota bacterium | reverse complement strand
GTGTTCTCCCGGGGCGCACGGCGCGTGCTGCCCGTCCTGGGCTTCGCTCTCGTGCTCGGGCTGGCGCTCGCTCCGACCGCCGGCGCCCAGACCGTGCGCGAACCGAAGCTGCCCATCGCCTGGAACCGCTTCTACGACTACGACGGCATCGTGGATCTGTGCCGGCGCATCGCCGCCAGGTGGCCCGAACTGTGCACGCTGGAGATCATCGGCGAGAGCGAGGAGGGACGCCCGCTGCCGCTGCTGACCATCGCCAACCCGGCCACGGGCGACGCCGCCGCCAAGGCCGCCATGTGGATCGACGGCAACATCCACGGCAACGAAGTGCAGGGTGCCGAAGCGTGCCTGTACACCGCCTGGACCCTGCTCGAGCGTTATGGGGAGCTGCCCGAGATCACCGAACTGGTCGATCGACGCGTCTTCTACATCTTCCCCATGGTGAACCCGGACGGCCGTCAGTTCTGGTTCACGGCGCCCAACACCGCCCACAGCTCACGTTCGGGCAAGCGCCCCACCGACAACGACCGGGACGGCGCCTTCGACGAGGACGGCCCCGACGACCTGGACGGCGACGGCGAGCTGTTGATGATGCGCAAGCGCGTCGAGCCCGGGACCGGCACGCACCGGCTGGCGCCCCACGAACCGCGCCTGCTGGAGTCGGTGCCGCGCGAGAAGCGGCTGGCCTGGGGCGCCGACTACGTGATCCTCGGCCAGGAGGGCTACGACAACGACGGCGACGGGCGCGTCAACGAGGACGGCCCGGGCGGCTACGACATGAACCGCAACTGGCCCGGCGGTTGGATGCCCGGCCACATCCAGTACGGCGCCGGCGACTTCCCGCTGAGCTACTCCGAGACGGCGGCCGTGGCCGCGTTCATCCTGGCCCGGCCGCACATCGCCGCGGTGCAGTCGTTCCACAACGCGGGCGGCATGATCCTGCGCGGCCCGGGCGCGCCCGAGCGCAGCAGCTACTACCCGGGAGCGGACCGCGCGGTGTACGACGCCATCGCCAACGACGGCGAGCGCATGCTGCCCTTCTACCGTTCGATGGTGATCCACGAGGACCTGTACACGGTGCACGGCGGCTTCGTGAACTGGACCGGCGAGACCCTGGGCATCATCTCGTTCACCAACGAGCTCTGGAACAGCGAGCAGGACTTCGCCTCCAACGACAACGGTGAGCTGGGCTTCCGCGCCGATGCCAGCTCGACCGAACGCCGGTTGTTCTTCGACGACCACGTGATGTTCGGCGAGACGCACGTCGACTGGCACGAGGTCGAGCACCCGGACTACGGCACGGTCGAAGTGGGCGGCTTCCTCAAGATGACCGGGCGCACGCCGCCGACCTTCATGATCGAGGAGATGCTGCACCGCAACGCGGCCTTCTGCCTCTTCCACGCCGCGCAGATGCCGCACGTCTCGGTGGCTGCACTCGACGTCGAGTCCGGCCCCACGGGGACGCACTACGTGACGGTCGAGTTCACCAACGACCGCTGGATCCCCACGCGCACGGCGGCGGCCGCGGCCAAGGACGAGGGCCGTCCCGACATCGTGACCATCGCCGGTGACGGCCTGGTGGTCATCGCGGGCGGTCCGGGCGCCGACCGTTTCGACGTGACCGACTTCCGGGCGGTCGAACACGAGCCCGAGCGCCTGCAACTCGACGGCGGTGTGCCGGGACACGGGCGCGTCCGCCTGCGCTGGCTGGTGCGCGGCCGCGGCGCGTTCCGGGTGACGCTGGAGAGCGACAAGGGCGGCGTGGTCAGCGCCGAGGCCTCGCTGTGATCCTCGCCGCGGCCCTGGCTCTGGCAATCACCATGAACATGACGCCGGTCGGAATCGAATGGCGCGTGCACCAGCGCCCGGACGGATCGGTCATCCGCTACGCCGTCGCCATGCCCCGGGGCTTCGACGCGACCCGGAGCTACCCCGTGCTGATCGCGTTCCCGCCCGGCGATCAGCGCCACGCCATGGTGGGCCACGGTCTCGATCGCTACTGGGCGAAGGAAGCCGAGCGCCGCGGTTGGATCGTGGTCAGTCCCGCCGCACCCGAGCGCACGTTGTTCTTCGCCGGCGGGGAGTGGGCCGTGCCGGAGCTGCTCGATCGCCTCGCCCACGACTTCCACGTGGAGCGGGACCTGTTTCACCTGGCGGGTGTCTCCAACGGAGGCAAGGCCGCCTTCCGCGTCGCCGGCCTGTGGCCGCACCGCTTCGCTTCGCTCACGGTGCTGCCGGGCTACCCGCCGGAGGACGTGGACGTGGAACGCCTCGGGCGCCTCGTGGACACACCCACCGTGATGTTCGTCGGCGGCGATGACGAGGAGTGGGTGCAGAAGATGCACGAGACCCACGAGCAACTGAAGTCGCTCGGTTCGCGCCGGCTCGAACTCATCGTGCTCGAGGGCGAAGGCCACACGCCCGAGAGCCTGGACGGCGGCAGCGTGGTCTTCGACCACCTCGACGCCTTCCGCGCCGAGGCGGACGCCCTCGACCTCGGACGCACCGAGGCCGCCGCGATGCTCGACGACTTCCACCGCGCCGCCGCCAACGCCGACGGCTACCGCTACTTCAGCCACTTCGCACCCGACGCCGTCTTCCTCGGAACCGACGCCGCCGAGCGCTGGACCGTGGACGACCTGCGCGCGTACGCCGAACCGCGCTTCATCGAGGGCCAGGGCTGGACCTACGAGCCCTTCGAGCGGGACGTGCGCATCGCCGTGGACGGCAAGGTGATCTGGTTCGACGAGCGCCTGCGCCACGCGAAGTACGGCGAAGTCCGCGGCAGCGGCGTGCTGGTGCGCATCACCGACACCTGGAAGATCGCCCAGTACAACCTGTCGATCCCCGTACCCAACGCCCTTGCCGACGACCTGGTGCAACGCATCCGCGACCTGAAGCGCTAGCCCGGACTTCTCACCAGCTCCTGCTACGGACACGCCAGGCGCTGCAGGGCTGCGTCGATCGACACTTTCGGTGCTCGACGGGGTGTCACCCCGCCTCCGCGCCGAAAGCGACGATGCTCCTTGCCCTCCAGCACCAGTCGCACCCTCGCGACGAAGCTGGTGAGAAGTCCGGGCTAGCTCGGCCCCGCGCGCCTCCGACGCGACCGCCGTGCCGCAGACCTCGTCTCCCGGCGGGACTCCTCAGGCGACACGCGGCAGCATCAGAAGTCGTCGTCGAAGATGTCGATCATGAAGAAGCCGGCGAGCAGGTCGAACGCCTCGAGCGGATCCAGCCCCACGTCGATGCCGACGAGGCCGAGTTGCGCACCGACGCCCAGCTCGAACATGCCGTAGTTGGGCGAACCGACGTTGGCGCTCAGGTCCAGCAACCCCAGGGCGGCGCTCTCGAGCGCATCGAAGCCGAACGGCCACGGGATCTTGGGCATGCCGCGGGGCCCCGGCAGACCGGCGAAGACGGAGGAGTAACCGCCCACCTTCACCTGGGCGAAGCGCGTCACGCGCGCCGTCGCACCGAGGCCGGGTCCGACCCGCGCGCGCGCCCGGATCACGTCGATCAGATCGAAGACGCGGTTGGGGACGTAGAGCAACAGCTCGCGCGTCATGCCGCCCGACCCGGGCGCCGCCTTGCGTTCGCCCGCAGTCACCGGCACGGCGGACAACGCCAGCCCCGCGGGCGCCAGCCCGATCGCGGCCAGGTTGGTGCCCCCCCGAGGGGCGCTGCTGCAGGACCCGAGCCACGACGAGACGACGAGCAGCAGCAGGGTGCGACGGATCAGCGGAGGAGGTTGCATGGGCTGTCGATCTCGGAGCGGCGAGGCCGGAGTCGCCGAGGGCAGGTGGTCAGCCGTCGATCACGAATGCGTTGCCGGGCAGGATCGCATCGAGCTCCACGCGCGCGTAGCGCTCCGTCACGCGCATCTCACCCTGGGGGAAGCGCACGACCTGGCTGCGTTCGCTGGGCAACCCGGACTGCGCGCCCAGGTACAGGGTGGCCCGGGCGCTCGGCTCGCCGCCCACCGTCAGGTCGAACGACACCGGCAGCACCGACCGGCCTCCCCGGCCCTGGGGCAGCCCCCGCTCGTAAGCGGATAGCTGGAGCCAGGTGCGCACCGTGCCGTCGGTGGCGTCCGGCGGACGACCTCCGCTGAGCAGCGCCAGGTTGTGCAGCAGGCCCATGCGTGTGAGGCCGATCACGAGCCCCTCGCGCAGTCCGGCCGGCGTGTCCCCGGTCGACGTGCGCTCACCCGCGCGAGCGACGAGTTGCACGCCGTCGGAGACCAACTGCAGGTCCGCGGCGGCTCCGTCGAAGCTGCCGGCCGCATCGATGCGCGCGAGGTTCCCCGGGGCCAGCAGCAGCTCGCCCCGCAGGTCGGCGCTGACCGCGCCCTCGGCCGTGATGGCGAATTCGATGCGCACCGTGCGCTCCGCCAGCAGCACGCTCTCGACCTGGGCCACGGCGGCCACCGGGTCGGAGGCAGTCACCGGGTGCGGCAGGTCTTCCTCGAACCAGCCCGTGATGGTCGCGCAGCCGCCGAGCAGGAGCAGCGCGCTGCACGCCAGGGCGGCGGACAGCGGCGCCCGACGAGGGCCCCGTGAGACGGGATCATGAACCTGGGTCACGTCGTCCTCCGTGGGCACGCCCCGTTTCGCGCGTGGTGCCGTGGACACCATCGTCACCCCCGAAGAACGTCTCGTGCAAGGCCACCAATGCGCGCTCGAGATCCGACAGCGGGACGGCACAGCTCAGGCCGACGTCGCCCGGCCCGTGGGAGATCAGCTCGACGCGCACGCCCAGGGCATCGAGGCAGCCCAGCATACGCGCTGCCTGGGCCGCGTCCCCCGCCACCCCGTCGCCCACCACCCCCAGCAGGGCCGCGCCGGGCGTGACCGACACGTGTTCGACGCCCGCGGTGCCGCGCTCCTCCGCCAGCAGCTTCAGTGCCCGCCGTGCGAGCGGCGCGTCCTGCTCGTCGATCGTGCAGGACACCGACGTCATCGAACTGGCCACGGCGGCGACGTTCACGCCGGCCTCGCCCAGGCACCCCAGGATGCGTCCGGCGACGCCCGGCTGATTGACCATCGCCGCGCCTTCGACGCGCACCACCGCCACACCGCGCCGCGCCGCCAGTGCCGCCACACCGATGCGCACCTCGGCGTCCTCGAGCAAGCGCGTGCCCGGCGTGTCGACGTCGTGCACCGAGCGCACGCTCACGCGGGTGCTCTTGCCCCGCAGTGGATCGAGGCAGCGCGGGTGCAGGATGCGCGCGCCGTAGTAGCCCAGCTCGCAGGCCTCGTCGAACGACAGCACGGGCACCAGGCGTGCCCCGGGAACGGCGCGCGGGTCGGCGCTCATGAACCCGGGGACGTCCTTCCACAGCTCGAGCCCGTCGGCCGCCAGCCCCGCGGCCACCACGCCGGCGGTGTAGTCGCTGCCGCCGCGCCCGTAGAGCACCACGTCCCCGTCGGCGTTCACGCCGTAGAACCCGGTGAGCACGAGCACGCGATCGTGCAGCTCGTGCCCCAGCGCGGTCAGGCCCGCGGCGCTGCCCTCCAGGTCGGCCGAGCCCACGCCGAACGGTCCCTGGGCGCGCAGTCCTGCTTCCTCCGCGCTGACCGCCCGGGCATCGGCGCCGGCGCGACGCACGGCGGCGGCCACCAGCGGCGCCGACAGGCGTTCGCCGTGGGCCAACAACAGGTCCCGGGTGCGGTCGGTGAGTTCGCCGGTGAGCCGGATGCCGGTGAGCAGCCGCTCCACGTCATCGAGGATCGGCTCGATGAACAACTGCACCGCGTCGGTCCCGAACAGCGTCGTGCCCGCCACGGACGCAGGGCCCGCGTCGACGGACGCGAACACCGCACGGTGCTGGGCGCGCAGCAGCCCCATGACGTCGCGCACGATCTCTCCGCCCGAACGCGGATCGAGCGCGTTGCGCGCCGCCGACTCGAGCTGGTCGGTGACGCCCTTGAGCGCCGACACGACCACCAGCAGCCGCTCCCCGCGAACACGGCGACCGGCGACGGCCGCCGCCACGCGCGCCAGTTCGTCGGCCCCACCGAGCAACGCCCCGCCCACCTTGACCACCGTCAGGGGCGGCGCCACCGATGGTGCGTCGTCCGGCGCCGACGGATCCGGGGTGGAGTCGCGCCGCGTCACCTCGTCCGGGCCGGGCTCAGCTGACGACGGCATTGCGTTCGGCGCCGGTTCGACGGCCCGAGACGCTGCGCCCGTCCCCATGGGCTCCCAGCTCGATCACGGCCGGCTCGCCCCGCGGCGTCAGGTCGAGTTGCGCCACCAGGTCGAGATCGAAGGCTGCGGCGAGGGGCGCCAGCGCCTGGGGATGGGCCCGCACCACCCTGCGCAACACGTCGCGCACGTGGGACACACCGGCCGCGCCCATCTCACCCAAGGGCGCGCGGCACCCGCCGAGCGCCATGCCGAGGCACGCGAAGGCCGCCTTGAGGGGCACGGGATTGCGCGCCCGGGAAGGCACGGCGAGACGCTCACCGCGCAACTGCACCGACTCCTCCACCGTCACCGTGACCAGACCCGTCAGGCCCTCGACCTCGGCGTGCAGACCGCGCGCTGCGACGGCGTCACCGCGCCGCCCGGCGGCCACCAGCCCGGCCATGCTCGCGGGCGCGAGGTTGGCCGAGAAGGACGCGGCCCCGTCGGCGCGGATGCGCGGGTCGACCATCGCATCGCGCAGCATGTGGTCGTCACCACACAGCAGCGTGAACTCGTCGCCGCACAACTCGCGCACGCGGCCCATGCGCGCGAGGCGACCGGTGGCGTCCTTCACACCCACGACGACGCCCGGATGCTCCTCGGCCAGTCGCGCGAGGTCGTCGGGCAACATCTCGGTGCCAGTGCGGCCGGGGACGGCGTAGGGGAACAGGCGCGCATCGCCCAGAGCGGCGGCCGCCGCGCCGTGCCAGTGCGTGCGCAGCGCCTGGCTCGACGCGCCGCTGTAGGGGCAGTCGGCCAGCAGCAGGTTGCGCACGCCGCGACGCAGCACCGCCTGCCCGCGAGCGACGACCTGCTCCACGCGCCCACCACCGATGGACACCATGAGCTGTTCGGGACGGGCAACACCCAACGCCGCATCCACGAGGTCCAACCGTTCGCTCTCGTCGAGCGACGCGCCTTCACCCGTCGTCCCGGCCAGCAGCACCAGATCGGCGCCGCGCTCGAGTTGGAACGCCACCAGGCGTTCGAGCAAGGCCAGGTCGACGCGCGCACCGTCGTCGACGAAAGGCGTGACCAGAGCCGTCACCAGCATCGCGCTCGCCTCCCAGGGATCCGCCAGGGTCCCGCACCGGCCTCACCATAAACGATCGGACCGGGGCCGAGCAGGGGCAGCTACCCGTCCCAGCCCACGGGGCGGGCTCGCGTCGTGTCCTTCACGAAGATCAGGCCATCGAAGTTCTGGGGCAGCACCAGCTCGCCGAAGTAGCGATAGCCGCCGGCCTCCGAGTACAGGGCACCCACCGAGCGCATGAGGCGGGGTTCCGCAAGCCAGTCGCGCAGCGGTCCGGCGGGCAGGGCGCGCAGATCGAGCACGAACAGCGGCAATCCGCTGGCGGCCAGGGCCCGGCCCACGCTGCCCTCCGGCGGCGGCCCCACCGCGAACTCCCGCAGGCCGCCCCGGTCGACGTCGATCGCCTGGAACGCGCCCTGTTCGAAGGCGAAGCCCAGGTTCACGTGATCGCTCCCGTACATGCGTTGCAGGTGGGTGCCCATGGCCCCCACGGTGCCGTAGCTGGCGTAGCCCACGTGCCCGTTGTGGGACCACGAGACCACCTTCGTGGCCGGGCCTTCGCGTTCCAGGATCCAGGCCAGGTTCTCGGCCATGGAGCGGTCGCGCAGGGCGAAGCTCTCGTCCGCCAGGCGCATCTGCCGCTCGGCCTGGAGCACGATCTCCAGGTGCTGCCGCGCCATGGCCCAGGCGTCGGCGGACGTGGCCGCGCTCC
>JAJDEQ010000184.1 GCA_029259695.1 Planctomycetota bacterium | reverse complement strand
CAAGCTCACCCAGGCTGCCGAGCACGAGCTGGCCTGGGTCTGGCGCGACGGCCAATGGTACTTCCAGCTCGACCGCGAGCTGCTCACGCGCAAGGACCCGTCCAGCGGCGAGCCGATCCAGCTCTTCGACCGGGTCGGAGGCTGAGACACGGCCGCGCGTCACACACCGAGATTCAACATCAAGAGACTAGACAGAAGTAACCAACACCAATCATGCGCGCTGGAGCAGTTCCAGCATCAGTAACCACATCCGTGAATTTCCAGTTTTCCGAGAAGCCTCTCGTCACCACATCTTGGAGGAGAAAATGCAAGGGCTTCGTAACTTTGGTATCGCCGCTGTCTTGGCGGCAACTCTGGCCCCGGCGGCTCTCGCCGACGGCCGCAACCCCGGCAGTGTGCTGGTCTACCCGGTGCAGCGTTCGGGCCCGCAGTTCTTCACCGTCGTGAGCGTCACGAACACGAACCTCATGCCCGCCACCCCGATGACCTTCGGTGGCAGCACGCTGGTTCACTTCGAGTACGCGAACACGGTGGCGAACCCCGCGGATCCGTGTGTCCCGCTGAACTGCGTGATCTTCGACCGCGTCGAGTTCCTGACGCCGGCCGACACGCTCTCCGTGCTGACCAGCTGCCACAACGCCGTCTCGCCCAACGGGCAGGCCGGCTACCTGGTGGTCTCCGCTCAGGATCCCACCATGTTCGACGTGGCGTGGAGCTTTGACTTCCTGATCGGTTCCGAGCTCGTGGTCAACGCTTCGGGTGGCATGTACTCGCTGAACGCGATTCCCTTCACCGCCGTGCCGGCAGCCCTCGCGGCTACCGACGTCGACCTCGAGGGTGACCTCGACTTCGATGGCGTCGAGTACGAAGGCATCGCCGACCAGCTGTACATCGATTCCTTCCTGGCCATCGACGGCAGCCAGCTCTCGCTGATCAACCTCACGGGTGGTCCGCGTGACTTGAACACGCTTCAGTTCGACATCTGGAACGACAACGAGTTCCCGCTCTCGACGACGAAGACGTTCGCCTGCTGGTTCGACCTGCCCCTGACCCAGGTCAGCCCCCTGTTCGCTGCTGCGTTCCTGGCCGGTGTGCCGAACGATCCGGGCGAGCTGGATCTGACCTGCAACGGCCTCGGCAACATCGAGACCGGGTGGGCGCGGATCGAGAGCGTCGACGTGAGCACCCAGGGTGGCAACTTCATCGCCGCCGACGGTGCGATCCTCGGTGCCATCACGGCTGGTCCCATGATGCAGATGATCGACGGTGGTCACCTGCTGTGGGAGAGCCCGGACGTGGCTCCCACGGCCAAGCAGACCAACGGTGCCTTCGTCGACATCCAGGTCGATCCGTAAGCACCGTGGTCGGGTAGCCCTCGCGGCTGCCTGAACACTGCCTAGGACCCGCAGCCCGACGTTTGGACTGCGGCAAGACGGGGGAGAGCGAATCACTCGCTCTCCCCCGTCTCCTTTTTCGAAGGGCTGCCCGCTCCGGCCGGGCGCTCCCCGGCCAGCCACCCCGTGCTCGTGTCGCCCGGCCCCGGGGCGACCCGCCCGGCACCACACGCCGGGCCGATTTGACTGCCCTCCTGGCCGGGATAGCTTTCCCTTGGTAACGCACCGCCCCTGGGAGGGATGGCTCGAGCCCCAAGCCGCGCGAAATCCGCGCGCTGGAGCAGCCGGGCCCGCCCCTCCGCAGCGCGGGCAGTTTCCCCCGAGTGAACGAACACATGTCCTTCCGAGCCCCCGCGCGACAGGTCGCGGCCGCCATGTTCTGGTGCGGTCTGGGGTTCGGTGCGTTCACTCCCGGCCCGCTGGCGGCACAGTTCGGCGGGACGCCGGCGGCGCCCGTGCCTCACGGGACACCGGGCGCGACGGTTCCCGGCGGAGCGAGCCAATCCCCCGCCGACGACCGCGGCGGCACGGCCGACGATCCGGGCGAGCCGATCATGAGCACGCTGGCCCCCAAGGGCGTCCCCGGCCCCATGCGCCTCTCGGTTCCGCTCTATCGCAGCAAGACCAAGAACGACGCCACGACCTACCAGCCGTTCACCAGCAAGAAGGGCACGCCGTTCAACGTGACGGTGCGGCTCTACTCCCTGGTGAACAGCAACTTCGTCCCGATCTTCAACGAGACCCTGGCGATCACGTCGGGCAGCACCCCCGCCGACGGCGTCTCGCTCTCGCCCGGCGACGGTCTCGCCAACCCGACCTCCATCGCCGACCCCACGGCCAAGATCAAGGGGCGCGTCGAGGTGGTGCTGGGCACTGACCCCGCGCACCGCCTGCCGCCCAACCTGCTGGCCCGCGACATCTGGTTCAGCACGCAGGTGGACGACGGCAAGACGGTGCACGCCGAGTCACCGCGTCACCCGCTCGGCATCTCCGGCCTGGTCCAGGGCCAGGAGATCTGGCCCAGCAAGATCGGCGCCTACAGCATCGATCCGGTGAGCGGCATGCTCAGCGGTCCGGCGGCGCCGCTGTTCAAGGGTGAACCGGGCGACCAGGGTGTGCCCGGCCCCCAGGGACCGCAGGGTGCGAAGGGCAACAAGGGCAACACCGGCGCGACCGGACCCGGGGGCCCCACCGGTCCGCTCGGTCCCCAGGGTCCCGTCGGTGCCGTCGGCCCCGTCGGCCCCAAGGGCAACACCGGCTCCGTCGGTCCGCTCGGGCCCACCGGACCCGTCGGCCCGCAGGGACTGCAGGGCATCCAGGGCAACGACGGACCCGAGGGTCCCCGCGGCCCCACCGGTCCTCTGGGCGACCAGGGCGTTCCCGGTCCCATGGGTCTGCAGGGACCGCAGGGCTACCAGGGCTTCCCCGGAGCCCGCGGCCCGACCGGGCCCGCCGGCCCCGCCGGCACGCAGGGCGCGACCGGTCCCACCTGGAGCGGCGGCAACGTGACCAACATGTTCGCGTCCAACCCGGGGCTGGCCATCTGGGCCAATCACAGCAACGGCGACGTGCGCGCGGGCCGCGACGTGATCGCCGACAACGACCTGCGCGCGGGTGACGACATCAGCGCCGGCGGCAGCGTGTCCGCCGACGACGGCTTCACCGGCGCCAGCCTCTCGGTCACCGGCGACATCGCCACCGGCGGCGACGTCAACGCCGACGACCGCATCGTGGCCGGCCTCGACATCAGCGCGGGCGGCGACGTGAACGCGGGCGGGTCCGTCAACGCGATCCTCGACGTCATCGCCGGCCGCGACCTCTTCCTGCACAACGAGATCATCTTCGGCGACAGCGCCGACGAGACCGTCGCGCGCGTGGTGAGCTACGGCGAGATGTGGTTCGGCCGCGACGTGGACTGCGACGACACCGACCCGACCTGGTTCAGCTGGTACAACTGCGGCAACCTGGCCATGTTCCTGAACGACGGCGAGATGCTGTTGCAGGGCGGGCAGGCTTCGCTGTACGTCGACGGCGACGTGTACGCCAACGGCTTCGACCTGGCCGAGATCTACCCCACGCGCGACAACCGTTCGCTCGTGCCGGGCACGGTCGTGGCCGTCGACACCGAGCGTTCGGCCCACGTGGTGGCCGCCGAGCGCTACCGGGCCGAAGCGGTGATCGGCATCGTCACCACCGACCCGGGCCTGGTCCTCGGCGGCTCGATCAAGGGCAGCCGGCCGGAGTTGCTCGAGGCTTCGCAAGCCGCCTTCGAGCGCGGCGACGAGTCGCTCGCGCAACAGTTGCGACGCGAGTGGACCGCGACCGAGAACAGCCGTATCGACCAGGCGGCGATCGCACTCAGCGGCCGCGTGCCGGTGCGCATCGATCCGTCGAGCGCGCCGATCGCCTCGGGCGAGGCGATCGGCCTGGGCTACGCCCCCGGTCTGGCCGCCCGTTGGGACGGGAGCGGCCCGACCATCGCCCTGGCCCTCGAGGACTGGGACGGTCGCAGCGACAGCGTGCTGGCCTACGTGCACCTCGACCTGTCACCCGACGCGAGCGCCGCCACGACGTCCGCGCCCACGCAACCCGTCGCACCCGCCACCCGCGGGGGCACCGCCGTGCTGCGCGCGGGCAGCCAGAGCGTGATCGTGCGCGACGACGCAGCCAGCGCCGACGCCCTGCCGATGGTCACCTTCTACGGCAACCCCGGGAGCTGGCACTGGATCGCCGAGCGCGGCGACGGCTACTTCGTCGTGGAGCTGCAGGAGCCGGCCACGAGCGACGTGACCCTCGGGTACCAGATCCCGTAGTCAGGCGCGGCTCGCGCTGCGCACACGGCGCGCCGCGTGCACACTTCGCCGACGACTCGCAGGAGGGCGGCGTCAGGGAGGTGTCGTGCCCCGCAGGGCGTTCGTCGCCGAGTAGCCCTCCGGCCCGGCGAAGTCCTCGATCCAGCACTGGAAGTACAGGTTGAAGCCCGGGGGCAGGCCGTTGGGCCAGGTGGCCACGAGCAGCAGTTCGCCCATGCTGTTCGTCTCGAACAGCACGGCCAGGCCGGTGGGCATGAACTCCGGCACCAGCACGCCACCCTTGAACGGTGCGTTGATCTGCACCGGGCCGAGGATGAAGTACATCGGCGCGCGCTCCCGCGCGTTCTCGATGATGAACGTGACCGGTTCACCTGCCACCAGGGAGCCGATGCCCTCCAGTCGCGGCAGACCGGTGATGCCCGCCAGCGCGAAGCCGAGGTCGGTGAAGTTCGGCGTCGTGTCGAAGACGTAGGTGACGGTGATGCTGGCCGACGTGCGGTGCTGCAGCAGCTGCGGAATCACGGCGGCCGGGCTGAACAGGGCGCCGTGCTCCAACGTGTGCACGGTGAGCTGTCCGCCGGTCACCAGGTTGGGGAAGCCCACGCCGTAGTTCGTCGAGGACGTGACCATGGCGTCGTCGTTGAAGGGCAGCGTCGTCGCCGAGTCTCCTTGCCAGTCCACCGCGCCGTCGAAGCTCTCGACGAACGCGCAGGGCAGGTCCGACGCCACCACGGGGGCGACACCCGGGGCCGGATCGAAGGTGGCCGTCTCCACGAGTTGCAGCGACACCTCGGCACCGCCGCAGATCACCATGAAGGGCGGCGCGAAGGAGAGGTTCTCCACCGCGGTGAAGCCCTCGAGGTGCGCCTCCATGGTGATGCGCGTCTCGAGCAGCACGCCCAGGGCCGGGTTGAAGGGCGGCAG
Source organism: Planctomycetota bacterium (assembly GCA_029259695.1). Taxonomy (GTDB): domain Bacteria; phylum Planctomycetota; class B15-G4; order B15-G4; family B15-G4; genus OFTM49. The sequence goes on along the minus strand of JAJDEQ010000184.1, from coordinate 18,909 downwards.
GTCGACCGCCGCGAGCCACGGCGTGACCTGCAGCGGGAAGTCCTGGGTGAAGCTCACCTCGTCGCCGAGCGCGTCGGGAGCGGAGGCCCACAGGATCAAGCTGAGCAACAAGGTGGTCTTGGTGGACTGGTGCAATGGTGTCCCTCCCCGGTGCGCCGTCTCGTCGTCCGTCCGGGCCCATTCACCGCGGGATCGCCCCGCGCGCCCGGAGTCCATCGGCGCCGCGCCGCAGCTGCCACGCCGCGCCCACTGAGGATCCACGTTAGCGGCCCCCTGCACGACCAACAAGCAGCAGCCCCTCCCCTGATCGCAGCCCAGCGCGTATCCTGAGGGTCGGGCAACACGGGTCGCACTCACCTCCCTCCGGTGGGCGCGCGCCACCCGACCGCCCGCTCGCCTCGACCACCACGACCTGCACCATGGAGAAGCAGATGTCCGCCGTTCGTACCCTCGCAGCCCTCGCCGTCGTCTTTGCCTGCCTGGCCCCCGAAGGCCTGGCCAGGGGCCGTGAGCCCGGAAGCGCGCTGATCTACACGGTCCACCGTTCGGGGCCGGCCTTCTTCACCGTGATCAACGTGACCAACACGAACACGATGCCGGCCACGCCGATCACGTTCGGCGGCTCGGCGAGCGTCCACTTCCAGTACGTGAACGTGACGCCCAACCCGGCCGATCCGTTCATGCCGCTCAACTGCGTGGTCTTCAACCGCTTCGAGTTCCTGACCCCGGCGGACACGCTCAGCGTGCTCACCAGCTGCCACAACGCGGTCGGCCCCCAGGGCAGCCAGGGCTACCTCGTGGTCTCGGCCACATCGCCGAGCGCCTTCGGCCAGCAGCAGGGCTTCGACTTCATGGTCGGCAGCGAACTGGTGATCAACGCCGCGGGCGGGATGTACGCGCTCAACGCGATCCCGTTCGATGCGGGTGCCGGCGTGGGCGCCATCGGCGGCCCGCTGTTGTTCGACGACAACTCCTACGAAGCCGCCCCCGAGCACATCATCATCGACTCGTTCCTGGCGGTCGCGGGGAGCCAGCTCGCTATGGTGAACCTCACCGGCGGCGTGAACGCGATCAACATGCTCCAGTTCGAGGTCTGGAACGACAACGAGTTCCCGCTCTCGACGACGCTCATGTTCCGCTGCTGGTTCGACCAACCGCTGACCACGGTGAGCCCGCTGTTCAACGAGAACTTCCTCAAGAGCACCATGCACGACCCCGACGAACTCGACGTGACGTGCAACGGCGTGGGCAACCTCGAGACCGGCTGGGCGCGCATCAACAGTGTCGGCGTGCTCAACCAGGGCGGCGCACTGATCGATCCCGACGGCGCCTTCGTGGGCTCGATCTCGGCCGGTCCGAACACGGAGATCGACGGCGCTCACCTGCTCTGGGAGAGCAAGGCGAAGCAGCTCAACGGGACCTTCCAGGTCTTCTGAGCCGCCCCCGCGGCGACCGCCCGGGAGCTTCTCGAGGAATTCGAGATCTTCCCGACGGTCGCTGGCCGCGCCAGAGCCCCGAGGTGCGTCGAGGCCCGTGGGAGCCGGGTTCCTACCAGTCCCGGGCCCCGCGCCGGACAGGGCTGGCGTGAGGCCCCCTCAGCGCCTCCTCCGATAGCTCAGCAAACCGCGTGAAGCGGCCTTCTGGTGCAGTTCCTGGGGCTCTAGGACAAATCGACCAACCCCGATATGATCGCCCGCGGCGTTGGGGTTTCCGTATTTCGAGCCGTTCATAGCGGGCATGTCGAGGACGGGGATCGGGCCAGAGGGAGCAACCACGGCCCCAACCGACACACGACTCGCGCCGCGGGCAACCGCGGCAAACACCAGGGAGAGTAACTGTCATGCGTTCGTTCGTTCTGGCCGCCGTCGTTGCGAGCCTCCTCACCCCTCTGGCCCACGCCGACGGTCGTAATCCGGGAAGCGTGCTGATCTTCCCGGTGCACCGTTCGGGACCGGGCTTCTTCACCGTGCTGAGCGTGACCAACACCAACACCCTGCCGATCGGACCCACGGTCTTCGGCGGCAGCACGATCGTGAACTTCGAGTACGCCAACTCGGTGTTCAACCCGGCCAACCCGTTCGAGCCCTGCGGCTGCATCATCTTCAACCGCAAGGAGTTCCTCACACCGGCCGACACGCTCAGCGTGCTCACCAACTGTCACAACGCGGTGAACCCGGGCGGCTCGTCCGGCTTCGTGACCATCACCGCACAGGACCCGTCCGGGTTCGACGTGAACTGGTCGCACAACAACCTGATCGGGTCCGAGCTCGTGGTCAACGCGAGCGGCGGCATGTACTCGCTCAATGCGATCCCCTTCGACGCCGTGCCCGCGGCCGGTCAGATCACCGACGTCGGCACCGTGAACGGTGAGGTGGACTTCGATGGAGCCGAGTACGAAGGCATCAACGATGTCCTGTTCATCGACACGTTCCTCGCCATCGACGGCAGCTCGCTGAGCCTGCTGAACCTCACGGGCAGCGCGACGGATCGCAACACGGTCCAGATCGACGTGTGGAACGACAACGAGTTCCCACTCTCGACCACGCTCACCTTCACCTGCTGGTTCGACCAGCCGCTGAGTGTCGTCAGCCCGTTGTTCACCTCGGCCTTCCTGGCCGGCGTGCCGAACGACCCGGCCGAGTTGGACATCACCTGCAACGGCAACGGCAACATCGAGACGGGCTGGGCGCAGATCCAGAGCATCAACGTCTCCAGCCAGGGCGGCAACTTCGTCACCGCGGACGGTGCCATCGTCGGTGCGATCACCGCCGGTCCGGCCCAGGACATCGACGGCGCGCACCTGCTGTGGGGCCGCGACGTGCAGCTCAACGGCGCCACGCCCAACGGCAGCGGTTTCGTCTCCGGCCCTTGCGGCAACCTGCCGCCGGTGTGCCAGATCCTCGTCCCCGGCCCGGCCACGATCATGGTCGGCGAGACCTTCTCGGTGGACTACCTGTTGGCCGACCCCAACGAGGTGGACGTGCTGATCGACAACATCGGCCCGCCCGGCGCGGTCTTCATGCCGCCCAGCGGCCCGGCCGTGGTGCCGATCAACGGCAACGTGAGTTGGACTCCGGGCCCGGCCTTCGCCGGCACGACCCAGATCTTCCAGATCACGATCATCGACGGCTTCGGCGCTTCCGACACCTGCCAGTTCCAGGTGGAGGTCGAGGACGAACCGGTCAACATCTGCGCCAACAGCATCCACATCGACTTCAACGAAGACCTCGGCGGCGGTCCGCTGCCGGCGGGCACGAACGTCACCAACCAGTACTTCGGCGCGTTCGGCTTCATGGTCTCCGCGGTCAGCGACTCGAACGAAGCGTGGATCTTCAACAGCAGCATTCCCGAACCGGGTGACCTCGACCTGGGCACGCCCAACGGCACCATCAACGGTGGTGCGGGTGTCGTCCCCGGCGGACCGGGCGTGGGCAACGGCCCCGGAGCCGGCGTCAACAACGACACCGACCTGGGCAACGTGCTGATCCTGCAGAACGACCTCGTGGCGACGCCCAACGACGATCCGGGCGGCGGCGTGATGACCGTCTCGTTCCTGGCCCAGCCGGTGGCGATCCAGAGCTTCAAGATCGTCGACGCCGAGGAGGCGGTGCTCGGTCACGTGCGCGCCTATGACGCGCTCGTGGGCGGCAACCTGCTGTTCGACGAGCCGATCAACGGCATCGGCGACAACTCGGTCCAGACCAAGGTCCTGGACCAACCCGCCTTCGGCACCCGTCGCCTCGAGATCGAACTCAACGGCTCGGGCGCACTGGGCGAGTTCACCTACTGCATCCCGTAAGGGCGCGAACTTTTCAGGGCTGTCTGGTCGTCGAGGGGCTCTCGAGCTGGACCGACGGACGGATAGCGAACGTGCGACAGCACGCATGACAGGGAGATCGACGAGTCGGCGGCAACGCCGGCTCGTCGTTTTTCTTGCACCCCCGGTGCTAGCGCAGCTGCTCCCAGAACTCGGGCGGCATGTCCTTGGCGATCTTGAGCGTGCCGTTGGCGCCTGCGTACACCGGCTCTTCCACGTGCACGACCTTGCCGCCGCCGAGGTGCTCGTCCATGTAGGCCGAGATGGCGTCACCCAGTCCGCGGATCTGGCTGCCGCCGCCACCCAGGATGACGTTGTTGCGCAGCTTGGCCTGGAACTCGGGATCGAACGACGCCACCAACCGGCCCAGGGCTTCCACGATGGGCGGCACGATGCTGTGGCAGGCCTCGATCATCTGCTTGGTGATGTCCACGTCGGTGGGCTTGCCGTTGACCGGCCAGCGCACCATCACGCGCCCCTGCGAGTCGTCCACCGTGGCGAACTTCTCCTTCGCGTCGGTGATCATCTGACGACTGAACTGCACCGTGGGGTGCGCCTTGCGCACGAGGTCCTCGAGGATCGAATCGATGCGGTCCCCGGCGTGATCGATCGTGACCTGGTCGTTCTCGTCGGGCATCGTGCCGTGCATCCGGCACAGGTCGGCCGTGCCGGCGCCGATGTCGATCACCAGTGCGTCGGTGAGCACGTCCATGCCGTAGGCCACGGCGAACGGCTCGGAGCAGATCATGACCGAGTCGATGACCTCGCGCGCCGCTTCGAGCAGCGCCTGGTGGTTCTTGATCGAGGCCTCGGCCGGAGCGCCGATGACGCAGTGCACCAGCGCGTCGGCCGGAGCGCGCGCCATGCGGATCGCGTACTTCACGAGTTCCTTGGCGGCGCGCATGTTCTTGGCGGCCTCGTGATCCGAGGCGTCGGCGTCCGCGGATCCGTTGGCCCCCTTGCTGTCCGAGTCCGCGGGGTTGCCCGAACCCTTGATGACGCCCTTCTCCAGCGGACGGTACACATCCAGGGAGAGCCGGCGCTCGATCACGTCCTTGCCGAACAGGATCTCCTCGCCCAGCAGCTTGCGCGCCACGACGTCCTTGGGATACCCGATCAGCGACGGCAGCGATTCGCGCACGCCGTTGGAGCAGGCGATCGCCGTGCGCGACGTGCCCAGGTCCATGCCGACGTAGATCACGGCCTGTTCGGTGTCGTCGCCGTGGGGCGCGTCGGAACGTGCCGACGCGGCGCTGCGGCCACCGCCCGACGCGTGCTTGGTGTCGGCCGTGCTGTCACCACCGGGGGAACCGGCCGAGCCGACTTCTCGCGTCGCGGCTTCGCCGGCTGCACCTTCGCGCCCGAGCTTGTTGGTCGTGGTCATGCGTCCCTCGTCATCGGCCGGCAGCACTGCTCGTGCTCGCCGCACCCTGTTTCTGGTTCATGAGCCCGCTGTCGCCAGCAGCCCGGTCTCGTCCTGTTCGGTTCGTGGTCGCTCAGCCCTTGCCCAGCGTGTCTCGCAACTCGACGTTCAAGCGGAAGATGTCGCCCAGCAGGCCCGACTTGGCCTTGTAGTTCGGATCGTCCTGATCGAGCCCGGGGTCCACGGGTTCGCCGACGATCGCCTCCGGCCCCTCGGCCGAGCGGGCTCTCGCCAGCATCTCTTCGGCCTCCCCGAGTTTGCGCTTGAGCTTGTCGATTCGGCGCCGGAAGTGCGAGAGGCGCGTCTCATGGCCCTCCCGGGCCCGGGCCCTCATCGCGCCCCGCTGCTCATCGACCACCGTCGACACGAGGCCGACGACCCGCTCGTCCAACCCCTCGCCCACCTCCGACTGCTGCAGCAGTTCGGTCAGCCCGGCAGCGAGCTCATCCCGCAGCGCATCGAAACTGGCCGATACGTCGTCGGGGTCCCCGGGTCCGGACCAGGCCTGCTCTTCGGAACGATAGGCCGCCTGGGCCCGACTCAGTTCCTGGTTGAGCCGTTGCGTGTTGCGCTCCAGCTCCTGCTTCTCGCGCATGAGCGCGTGGACGGTGAGCTGCAAGTCGTCCCGCTCGGCGACGAGCGCCAGCACGCCCAGCCGCACTTCTTCCTCGATCTCCGGCTGATCGAGGTGGAGACCGCGCCGGCGAAGGGTGTTGTGCACGGCCTTCTCGATCAGTTCCTCCACTTGGCGGAACGAGATCACGGAGACCGTCTTGCGGCCGTCCTGCTTCAACCCCTCCACCGACGTGCGACGGGCTGCCCCGCGCACGAGCTGGTAGAGATTCCGGGCCAATTGGCGAGCCATGCAGCGCCTGTCTGCCGGCCGGCCGGGATGGCGGAGCCGGAGGAATGGGAGGCGGAGCCGTGGGCACGTCTTCGGCCCCCGGGGTGCTCGGACTTGACCGGGCCTCCCGTCGAGCGCGCGGCAGACCCGCTTCCCTGGTTCTCGGGGCCTCTGCGCGCAGGCTCCCGATTCTATGCGATCCCCACACGGCTCGGCACGCACCCGGCGGCGGGTCCGCGCACCGAGCCACGGAGCGGGCGCTCGGCGAGGGCCGGATTCCGGATCGAGAGCCGTCAGGCGCAACCCGAGCCGTGCCGATAGAGGCCCTGAGCCCTTGCTCCCGGTCCCCACCGCCTCGCCCCGCGCCGGCCGGGCGCCGCGGGACGGGCCGACCGAGGGCGGCGAGGAGAGAGGATGACATCCGGCAGATCCCGGCCCGGCCCCGGGCCCAGCTTGCTCGCGGCCCTGGTGCTCGCCGCGGCCACCGGCATCGTCTTCGCGCCGAGCCTCGACGTGCCGTTCTTCTTCGACGACGTCGAGAGCATCACCGACAACGCGCACATCCGGGAGCTCTGGCCGCCGTCGGTCATGCTGCAGTGGCCGGCCGAGTCCACCGTCGCCGGGCGCCCGGTGGTGGCCGCCTCGCTCGCCGTGAACTACGCGCTGGGCGGCCTCGACGTGCGTGGCTACCACGTGTTCAACATGCTCGTTCACGCCGCCGCCGCGATGTTGTTGTTCGGCGTCATCCGGCGCACGCTCGTCTCCGAGCGGGTCGGCATCGGCGCGCGCGAGGCCGGTCGACTCGCCCTGCTGATCGCGCTGATGTGGACCGTCCACCCGCTGCAGACCGAGGCGGTCGCCTACACCATCCAGCGCACCGAACTGCTGATGGGCATGTTCATGCTGGGCACCCTCTATCTCGCGTTGCGCGGTTTCCATGCGGCGCGCCCCGGCCTCTGGTACGCGGGCTCGGTGGCGTGTTGCCTGGCCGGCATGGGCAGCAAGGAGGTCATGGTCGCCGCTCCGGTCATCGTGCTGTTGTACGACGGTGTGTTCGTGAGCAGCTCCCTCGGCGCCGCCCTGCGTCGCCGACGAGGTCTGTACGCGGGCCTGGCGGCGACGTGGATCGCGCTGGCGGCGCTCGTGGCCGGAGACGTGCGCGGAGGATCGGTGGGCTTCGAGCACGGCATGAGTGCCTGGCACTCCCTGCTGACCCAGGCCCGGGCGATCCCGCTCTACCTGCGGCTGGTGTTCTGGCCCGACCCCCTCGCGGTCTACTACCACTGGCCGGTCGTGCGGCTGCTGGGCGACGCCTGGCTGCACGGGGCGTTCGTGCTCGTGCTGCTCGCCCTCAGCGTGCGCGGCCTGATCCGCCGCCACCCCGCCGGCTTCCTCGGGGTCGCGTGCTTCCTGATCCTGGCCCCCACCACCAGCGTGCTCCCGATCGTCACCGAACTGGTGGCCGAGCGACGCATGTACCTGCCGCTCGCCGCGATCCTGTGCCTCGTGGTCCTGGGTCTCCGCAACCTGTTCAGCAGACCCGAGCAGGGTCGGCAGCGCAGGTTCGGGCTCGCTGCGGCCGCAGCCGTCATGATCGTGGCCGAGGTCGGCACCAGCGCGGCGCGGCTGAAGGACTACCGCGATCCGGTGACGCTCTGGAGCGCCAACGTGGCCAGCCAGCCGCTCGACTTCCTGTCCCACAACTGCCTGGGCCTCGCCCTGCAGGCGGAGGGGCGCCACGCGGAAGCCGTCGCGTCGTACCTCACCTCGATCGAGCTGCGGCCCGACTACCTGCCCTTGCGCGTGAATCTCGGCTGGTGCCTGACCGAGATGGGCCTGTTCGATCAGGCCACCGTCGCGCTCGAGGACGCGTTGTCACGGGACCCCGAGCACGACGGCGCCCACCACCAACTGGGCATCACCTCGGCCCAGGCCGGTCGGTATGACGTGGCGGCCGAGCACTTCGAAGTCGCGCTGGCCCAGCGCGCCGACGATCCGACCGCCCACTGGAATCTGGCCGGCGCACTCTTCCAGAGCGACCAGCGGCTGGACGACGCCGCCCATCACCTGCGCGAGGTGTTGCGGCTCGATCCGACCCGGAGCGACGCCCGCGCCGCCCTGGCCCGACTCCAGGCTCCCTGAGCGTGGGCGCACCTCGTTCCCGAGAGCCGCCGCACGTCGAATCAGCCGTCGGGCGCCGAGCGCGCTAGCGCGTCACCGCCAGCAGGGCATTGCTCGCGGCATAGCCCACCGGACCTGCCGGATCAGCGATCCAGAGCTGGTGGTAGGTGCTCAGACCCGCAGGCACACCGTCGGGCCAGGTCCCGGCCAGGTGCAGACCGCCGTCGGCCCCGGTCGTCACGGACAGCGCCACGCCCACCTCGACGTCGGGCACCAGCAGACCGCCCTTGAACATCACGCCGGATGCTCCGGGGCTCATGAACAGCACCGCCGCGGCGCCGGGTCGCGCGGCGCTCAACGTGAGCTCCACGTCCGCACCCGCCTGCAAGGGTCCGCTGCCGCGCAACTCCGGGACCCCGTCGCTCCCCGGCACGCCCGAGTGCATCACCGACCACGGCACCTGCTCGGAGGAGATGATCGGTGTCCCGGGGTTCGCGGGGATGACACCGATGGTGCCGAGGTGTGCGCCGCTCGTCAGTGCCGGCGACGGGCCGTCGGCATCGACGCTGACCACCAGACGATCCCGAACGTCGCGGAAGATCACGATCTGCGGATTGAGCAGCCCGCCGATCTGGTGATCGATGAACACGTCGACGAAGTCACCGTCCGTCGCGTCGTAGCGCAGCACCTGGTGGGTCGCCCACGACGTGACGTACAGCAGTCCGTCGTCGCCGAAGGTGATCCCATGGGGCTGCACCAGTCCGCCGGAGCCCGCCGTGACGAAGTCCTCGATGAAGACCCCGCTGGTCCCGCTGTAGCGCTTGACCTCGTGGGTCCCGAACGATGCCACGTACAGATCGCCCCCCGGACCGAACGCGAAGGTGTGCGGGTCGAGCAGACCGCCGCTGGTGGGCGCCACGAACTCGTCGATGGGCAGCCCCGAGGTGCTGTCGAAGCGGATCACGCTGTGGCGCACCGAGCCGGTGGCCACGTACAGGTGGCCGTCCGGGCCGAAGGTCATGAACTCGGTGAACATCTGCGGCACGCTGCCGGGCGCCACGAAGGCGTCGATGAAGGCGCCGGTCGCCCCGTTGTAGCGGAGCACGCTGCCGTCGTTGAAACCGGCCACGTAGAGGTTGCCGTCCGAGCCGAACTGGCAGCCCATGGGCCCCGACAACCCGCCCGAGCCCGAGCTGACGAAGTCGCCCAGGGGCGCCCCGGTCTCCCCGTCGAACTTCAGCACCTTGTCGTTGAAGAACGAGCTCACGTAGAAGTCGCCGTCGGCGCCGATGCACATGCCGTGAGGGCCGTCGAGCGTGCCGCTGCCCGACGGGACGATGCGGTCCACGAACTGGCCGTTGGCCTCGAAACGGAAGACCGCGTCGGTGACCCACGAGGGCATCACGATCTCCTGCTTGGCAGCAGCCGTCGAGCCCAGGGCGAGCCAGCTGATCCACACCAGGGCGACCACAACGACCCCACGACATCCACGGCACGACCGCCAGCACGCGTTCATCATCTCGACCTCACTCCTCGATGTGTCGTTCCCGCACGGACCGCGATGTCTCGGACCCCTGCGCCCGGATCGCTGCGAGCCGGTGCCCGCCTCGGTCCCCGATCGGCGCGCCGTCCGGCGGCCCCCTTATCACCGAGTTACCGCAGGTCATCGTCACAGAAGAAAGGGCCTCCGAGGACGGAAAGTGCCCAGATGTCCGCGAGCGCGCAGGGCGGCGACCCGCATCCCGGTGCTGACCGCAGCGCGCGAGACGCTCAGTCGGCCGGGACCGGCTCCAGCACGAGATCGGTGAAGGCCCGGTCGATCTGCTCCCACTCCCCGGCAGTCAACACGAGTTGGCCCGCAGCGGCGTTCTCGCGCGCCTGGTCCGGGCGACGGGCACCCACGAGGGCCGTCGTGAGCCCCGGTTGTTGCACGGTCCACGCGATCACGACCTGGGCCAGCGTCGCGTCGTGAGCCCGGGCCACCGGCGCCACCACCTGCTCGAGCAAGGCGTTCACCCGGTCGCGATTCACGCTCTGGAACGTGGGGCGCTTGCCGCGTCCCGTCGCGCCGAAGTCCCGCGCGGACGTCACCTTGCCCGTGAGCAATCCCTGCTCCAGCGGCGAGTAGGCCAGCACACCCACGTCGTGCGCTCGCGCCCAGGGCAACACGTCGCGCTCGATGTCGCGTACGAGCAGGTTGTACTTCGGTTGAACGCTCGCCAGCGGGACATCGCCGAGGCCGGCCACGGCCTGATCGAGCATGTCGGTGTCGTAGTTCGAGACCCCGACGGCGCGGATCTTGCCTTCGCGCACCAGACCCGCCAGCGCGCCCATGGTCTCCGCGATCGGTGTGGTCGAGTCGGGCCAGTGGACCTGCACCAGGTCGAGGCGGTCCGTCGCGAGCCGCTCGAGACTGCGCTCCACCTCCCGCCGCACCGAGTCGGGGCGGCTGTTGCGGTAGACCTCGAGCGGGCGTCCGTCGTCACCGGTGGACTCGAAGAACAGCTCGCCGTCCTTGCTGTCCCAGCGCAATCCGACCTTGGTCAGCAGCAGCACCTCGTCACGGCGCCCGTCGATGGCCCGGCCCACGAGGCGCTCCGAGTGCCCCATGCCGTAGATCGGCGCGGTGTCGATGGCGTCGATGCCCGCGTCGAGGGCGGCGCGGATGGCCTCCACCGCGGCGTCGTCGTCACCGGGCCCCCAGTAGGGACCACCGCCGATGGCCCAGGCGCCGAAGGCCACCACGGGAACGGAGAGATCGCTGCGTCCAAGCTGTCGGTGTTGCATGCCGGCCAGCCTACCCCGACGCGCTCGGCGTTGGCGACCGGGATCATGCCACCGAGCCGTCACCGACGGGCTTCATCCGGGCCCGGCCGACGGCTTGGCCTGGGCTGCACCCGCGTCCCGGCACGCGCGCCCTGACGCCAGCGAACACCACTTCGAGATCGACGACGACTGCACGACGGCGTGGGGCGCCCCGCAACGAACACCGCCCGCGGTGAGTGATCACCACGGGCGGCGGGCCCCCGATCGAGCAGGGGAGGCAACGATCGCGTCGGCTCAGCGAGCCTTGCGCACGCGCTTCACACGCGTCTTGGTCCCGGTCGACTTGCGCACAGCGCCGCGCTTCGCCTCACCGGCGCTCGCACGCTTGACACGCGCGCGCTGACCGCCTTCGGCGCGCTGCATGCCGCCGGCGCGACGGACCTTCTTGGTGACCTTGACGCGCTGCTTGCCCTCGGCTCCGGTGGTCTTCACGCGACGCGTGGTCACACGCTTCTCGCCCTTGGCAGCCTGCTTGTCGGCCTTGGCCCTGACCTTCTTGGCGACCTTCTTGGCCTTGGCTTTGGCCCTGACCTTCTCGGCTTTGGCTTCGGCCTTCGCCTCGGCCTTGACGCGAGTCTTCTTCTCGACCCGCTCGACCTTTGCCGGCTTGTCCTTCTTGACCCGGACGCGGGAACTCTCCGACTGGGCGGAAGCGGCCGAGCCGAAGGCGACGAGGGATCCGAGGACGACAGCAGTGATGAGACGCATGGGGGGCTTCTCCATGAATGGCCGAGAACGGCTCGGGAGGGTGGCTTGGGGATCGGGGGCCGACGGGTTGCGGGTGATCACCGAGCTCAGTGCCCGGCCTCGGCCCCCAGGTTACCGGCTTTCCAACCGGTGTGTGCTGCCCGGGTTGCGTCCCCTGATAGCCCCGGCAGACAGGTCTCTGCGGGGCAATTCCGGGTTGTCGGCGCTCGCTTGGCCGAGGGGCCCGCTACGGCGTGCTGCCGAAGAAGGCGTTGCTCGCGGCGAAGCCCACCGGGCCCGCCGGATCCGTGATCCACATCTGGTAGTAGGTCGGGAAGCCGGAGGGAACGCCGAGCGGCCAGGTGCTGTTGATCTCGATGGTCCCGTCGATGCCCGTCAGCATGGGCACGAGCAGGCCACCGGCACCGGCCACGTCGGGCACCATGATGCCCCCCTTGAACGGCGCGAACAGCGGCAGCCCGACACCGAAGAACGCCGGGGCGCTCTCCAGCGCACCCTGCAACACGAAGCGCACCGGCGTGCCGCCCTCGAGCGGGCCTTCGCCCACGAGCAGCGGTTCGCCGTATGTCCCGGGCAGGCCGTTGCCGACGTAGTCCCACTCCCAGCTGCGGAGCTGCGTGTCGTAGGTGTAGATCGCGCCCGCGTCGAGGCCCGCGTCGTCGTCGCCCGGCGAGCCGACGATCACGAGATCGCCGTCCATCGCGAGCGCCGAGCCGTAGGCGTCACCACCCTCCACGTCCATCGCGTAGGGAAAGATCGCGTCCGACGCGTCCCAGACGGTGCCCCCATCGGTGAAGACGTAGAACGCACCGGAGTCCGGTCGCAGCCCGGACGTGCCGTCCCAGCTCGTGATGCCGACGCTGGCGCGGTCGCCGAAGATGGCCACGGCCGCCCCGTACTCGTCGCCGGCGACCCACGACGTCCAGCCCGAGTCGGCGTCGTAGAACGTCCCGTTCCAGCGCAGGAAACCCGCAGCGCCGAGGCCACCAAACCCGTCGGGCGTGCCGTGAGCCGCGTTGTCACCGTGGATCGCGACAGACTGGCCGGTCAGGGCATCCTCCTCGACCCAGCTCCAGGACGAGACCTCGTCCCAGGTGCTGATCCCGTCGTGGACGAACTGCACGGCGACGCCGTTGTCCGGGAAGAACGAGTCGAAGAACGGCGCGCCGACGTTGACGGCGTCGCGATTCACGTTGGTGACAGCCACCGCCTCGCCGAACCTGTCGCCCACCACGCCGCCGCCGTAGAACAGGCTGTCATCGAGGAGCCACCCGACCGACTCGCGGTAGACGCGCACGACGCCGGTCCCGGGGTTGACCGGCCCGCGCGGCTCGCCCACGACGAGCATGTCGCCGGCCATGGCGACCGAGGTGCCGAACTCGACGTCGGCTTCACCGTCGCTCTCGAGCACGTCGACGCAGGACCAGCTTCCGGCCGCGAACTCGTAGATGAACACGGCGCCGTGGCTCGGCGCCCCGAGGCCGGAGAAGAACGGTGCGCCGACGACCGCGGTGTCTCCCAGGATCGCCACCGCGTGCCCGAAGCTGTCTCCGGGCACGAGCGACTCGGCCAGGACGCCGGAGTGGTCGGGCGGAAACACGTCGGGGACCCAGGTCGACCCGACCAGCCGCGCGACGACGGCCGTGCCCGTCCCGGCCGCATAGAACGGATGATCACCGTCGGGGGCGCCCACGATGATCACGTCGCCGCTCAAGTCCACGGACGCACCGAAGCGGGCGCCGGCCGTGCCGGCTGGATTGGCGAGCTTGATCTCGTCGGTCTGGGCCGCCGCCGTCGAGGTGAAGACTGCGGTGAGCAGCAGTGCGGCGAACGCCGCGGACGCGGTCGTGCTGGGAGCCTGACTCTTCATGACAACTTCTCTTCCGTGTACGTCGTGCGATGGACGGAGCACAGCCTGACTTCCGCGAGTCATTGGACGATGGTGAAGGCGAGGCCGTTCGTCCCGGAGATGCCGGCCGGCGCCGGCGGCGCGGGCGCACCCGGGTCTCCGAGGAACACCTGGGCCACGATCTCGACCCCGAGCAACGCGGGATCCTCGGGCACGACGCCGACCAGGTCCGCGAACCCGGCCCCCGGCACGCCGGCCGGTCCCAGGAGCGAGAACAACGCCTCGGCGAAGACGGTGCTGATCGCCAGGTACGGGTGGACCGTGTTGCGGCCCAGGCCCACCTGGAACAGAGCGAGGGTGCCGCCCAGGCCGTTGGTGATGCTCGTCGTGCTGACGCCGCCCGGGGTGGTGTAACCGCGGCCGCTGAGCCGGGGCGTGATGCCGCCCGAGCCCTGCTTGCCGCTGCCGAACTCCTCGAACGTGCTGAGCCCGTTGAGCAGGATCGACACGACCCCGGCCGCGCCGTGGCTGACGACGATGTCCACGGCGCCGTCGTCGTTCATGTCCGCGATGGCCGGACGCAACGCTCCGCCGATGCCGACCGACGCGATCCCGCCCACGGTGTCGGGCTGGAACGCGAAGTTGCCGATGTTGAGCAGCGTGCGCACGAAGGCCTGATTCGACTCGCCGGCGGCGTTGCCGTTGTTCGACACGATGTCCGGCTCGCCGTCGCCGTTCACGTCGACGACGCGCAGCGCGCCCCCACCCACGGCCGTCGCCGCGGCGTTGACGGCGGCCTTGGCAAACGAGCCGTCGGGCAGGAAGAAGCGGTCGAGCCCGCCCGCAAGGACGTACAGCTGACCACTCTTCGCCCCCAAGGCCAGATCCAGAGCGCCGTCGAGATCGAAATCGCCGGCCCCCATGCTCACGATGCCCCTCCAGTTCGCGTCCGCGGGCATGTCGAGCGGCGGCAGGAGATTGCCCGCGCCGTCGTTCAGGAACACGAGCACGTGCCCCGCGAAGCTGGGTTCGTTGGCCGTCGTCACGACGTCGACGAGGAAGTCGCCGTTCACGTCGGCAACGACGAGCCCGCCGGTGAGCGCGAGGCCGCCGGGGATCGCCGGCGCGGGCACGGCCGCTCCGATGACGCCCTCCCCGCTCACCGGGATCACGAGCACCTCGTCCGCCCCCGCACCGCCGATGTGCTGGGTGAGCACGATGTCGGTCGCGCCGTCGGCCGTCACGTCACCGAGTTGGACCGCGCCGCCCCGCGCCAGCGGGACGTACGTCCGGTTCGAGGGATCGAGCGGTGCGTCCATCCAGCTCCCGCGGTAGACCGTGAGGCTCGCGTTGTCGTCGGACCCGAAGGCCGTCTCCTCCCAGGAGTTGTAGACGACCATGTCGAGGTCGTTGTCGGACAACGCGTCGAGCTGGCCCAGGAGCACCTCGCGCGGTCCGCCGACCCACAGCCCGACCCCCGGGATGAAGTCGTCCACCGCGGCGATCGTGATCTCGCCCAGGGAGCCGGCCGCGCTGTCGCCGAGGACGACCGTGACCGAGTTGTCGGCGACGTTCGGCACGACGATGTCGGGCCCCGCGCCACCGTCCGCGCCGCCGCCGTCCACGTCGCCCACCGCGCCGTTGCCCGGTTCGCTGCCCGTGAGGAACTGGTTGGGTGACGGATCGGAGAAGGTCCCGTCGCCGTTGCCCACCAGGAGCGCGATGTAGGTGTTCACGCTGTCGTCGCCGAGGGCGATGCCCTGGCCGGCCAACACGTCGGCGAAGAAGACCAGGATGCAGTCGAGGTCGCCGTCGCCGCCCGTGGGCGCGATGTCCTCGAGCAGCGGCGTGACGGCCTTGCCGACGTAGGCCGTGCCCTGGGTCGACACCGTGAAGCCGCCCGCGCCGTCGTTGACGAGGATCGTGAGCACCACGGGTGGCTGCTCGTCCTCGAACGTGCCCACCGGGTAGGCGATGTTCTCGCTGCTGGTGAACACCGCGTCGAGCAGCGTGTCGCCGTTGATGTCGCCGGCCGAACCGTACAGCGGGTGGATGCCGTCGGCATCGGGCACGGTGACGCCGGCGAAGATCCCGGACAGCGTGAAGCCGCCGGCGCCGTCGCCGAGGTAGAGGTCGATCAAGCCGGTGGGCAGCACGCCCACGCCCGGATCGGAGTCGACGTCGTGCGTGACGACGAGCGCGTCGAGGTCGGTCCCCGCGTCGAAGTTGCCGATCAGGATCGAGGCCAGCGCGTCACCGGTGGCGAAGGTCCCGAAGACGGAGAGCGCGCCGAAGCCGTCGTTGAGCAGCACGGTGGCGAAGCCTTCCTCGGTCCCGGGGAACCCGATGGCGCCGCTCGCGGTGACGACGTCGAGCGAACCGTCGCCGTCCACGTCGCCCAGCCCCAGGTCCGTGAGCAGCGACACGAACGGCGTGGACGACAGCACGGCCGTGAACGTCTCGGACGGGAAGTCGCCGAAGCCGTCGCCGTAGAAGACCGTGACGCCCATGGCCCCCACGAGGATCACGTCCTCGTTGAGGTCGGTGTCGATCAGGCCGACGCCGATCGCCACCGGCTCGGTGTCGAAGCTCATGAAGAACTCGACCGGCGGCTCGAACGGTGGATCGCTGCCCACCGGCAAGGCCTTGAGCAACGTGAAGCTGTCGCTGCCCTTGTTGGCGATGACGAGGCTGTCGGGCAGCGGTGGCGGCGGCCCGTCACTCGGGCCCTTGCCGAGCTGGAGGTGGATGCGCGCGACCATGTGGGGGAACTGTCCCGTCCCGAACGTGTCGGCGGCGGTGAAGTCGATGCTGTCGCCCGCGGCCTCGGCGGCCGACGTGTTGAGGAAGTCGCTGCCGATCGAAGGCACGACGACGATCGGGTCGTCGATCGCATCGTCGCCACCGCCGTCGTCAGCGCCGGGAGGTGGGAGCACGACGGTGGGTCGGCCCGGACGTCCGTCGAGGGCGCTCACCAGCGGCACGAAGGGCGGCTGCTCCGGTGCGCCGGAGAGGAACAGGAACCAGATGGCGCCCTGGTCGAACGCGTCGCCATCGTCGTCGCCGGGGGCACCCACCGCGAGGTCGACGATGCCGTCGCCGTCGGAGTCACCGATGGCCGCGAGGGAGGCGCCGAACTGATCGGTGCGACCGAGCGTGCCGGTGAACCCACCCAGCAGCGCGCTGATCTTGTTCCAGGCCTTCACCGTTCCGTTCGCGTTGAGGAACAGGACCCAGACCGCGCCGGCGTTGGGCGCGCCCGAGTCGTCACCGGCCGCACCCACGGCCAGATCGGGGACACCGTCGCCGTCCACGTCGCCCACGGCCACGACCGAGCGGCCGAACTCGTCGCCGGAGTTCAGGTTGCCTAGGAAACCGTTGAATCCCTCGGTGATGATCGTGGCGGAGAGCGCCGAGCCGTCCACATCCAGGAAGACGATGTAGGTCCACCCCGCGGCTTCCGGGCCGGCGGCGAAGCGCGCCCCCACGGCGAGCTCCGTGACGCCGTTGCCGTCGAGGTCGCCGATGGCGGTGACGGACCCGCCGAACGAGCCGAGGAGCGCGGTGAAGCCGGCAACCTGGCTGATCTTGGCCTCCGCGATCACCGTGCGACTGCCGTCGAGCAGCAGGTTCCAGACCGCGCCGCGGTTCGCGCCGCCGTCGTCGTCGAACTGGGCGCCGACGGAGAGGTCGGGGAACGTGTCGCCGTCGATGTCACCGGGGCTCGTGATGGCCGAACCGAACTCGTCGACCGCGTCGAGCGTGCCGGTGAAGCCGCCGGACGAGGGGCCGATCTTCGAGGCGCCCAGCACCGTGCCGTCGGTGTCGAGGTCGACGAACCAGACCGCGCCCGCGTTGATGCCGCCATCGTCGTCACCGGGCGCACCGACTACGATCGTGCCGGGCTCGAAGCTCGCCACCGCGTGGCCGAAGCGATCCCCGTCGTCCAGCGTCACGAAGCTGCTCAGGCCGCCGGACGTCGAGCTGAGCTTGGTGCTCGAGAGCACGCTCGCATCGAAGTCGAGGAACAGGACCCAGAGCGCGCCGCGGTCGGTGCCCCCGTCGTCGTCGAGACGCGCACCGGCGACCACGTCGTCGAAGCCGTCGCCGTCCAGGTCACCGATCGGCGCAATGGCGTAGCCGAACTGGTCGCCCTCGGCGAGTGGCCCGACGAACCCGCCCGTGCCCTCGGCGACCTTCGTCGAGAACAGGTCCTCCCCGGCACCGGGAAGGGCCTGAGCCGCGGCCGGACTCACCACGGCGCCAAGTACGAGAACCGCGGACCACAGCGAGATGAGGGCGGATCGCCCCCTCGGGAGGACCATCATGATGCGAACTCCGAGGTCCCCGGCCCCCCGGCGACCCGATCTGAGACAACTGCCCTTGTCGCGGAACGGACGACCCCCTCGTCATCTACCCGACGACGCGTAGGCTAGTCGCTCCCGGCCGCCCTGGGCAGCCCTCTTACGGCTGGTTTCGACCGTTCTGGATCGACCCCGGCACACTTGGACCGATTCCGATGGATCCCGGCGCGGCCGGCGGGCGTGCGTTGCCCCGCTCCCCTCCCCTGGTAGAGCAGCAGACGGGTATCCGCCTGGCAGGCAGGTCGCCGGCGCTCGTTCGCCCCTCCGGTCCGAGGGGCCGCGACGACTTCCTGCTTCCTGCCCCCAATAGGGAAGGGAGACACATGGTCGCGAGAGGCAGCGAGGGCCGGCTGGCGCTTCAGCAGCGCTACGAGGCCGCAGTCAGACAAGCGCTGGTGTGGATGGGGCGCCTGCACATGACCAAGACCGGTCTGGCCGAACGGCTCGGCGTGAACCGGACCACCCTGAGCAAGTTCCTGAGCGGCGACCCCCACGCCGTTCCCGCCCCGGGACGTCGCGGCAAGAACGACCTGCTGGCGCGCATCGAGGCCTGCTGCGCCTCCTACTCGGTCGTGGCGGACGACGAACTGCGCCTGCCTCCCGACCCCAGCGACGACGACTTCGTGCTCGCCTACAACCTCAAGACGCGACTCAAGAACTGGTTCCTGCGTTTCGAGCAGACCGCGGCGCTGCAGGGCCTGTCCACGGCCGGGGAACTCGTGTCACTCGCGGTGCACTCGCCACGCCCCTACCGGACGGCCCTGGTGGGCGACACGATGGCGTGGGTCGCGCTGCTCTGCGCCCGGCCGGAGTTCGGCGCCGCATCGGACGACCTCGTGCAACGAAGCGTGCAGCGACTGCTGCGTCTCGAGCGCGCCGGCCTGGAGAGCGCGACCGAAGCGGCGGCTCCCGAGGTCCGCGAACTGACTCCGCACCGCATCACCGGCTACTGCGGCT
>JAJDEQ010000183.1 GCA_029259695.1 Planctomycetota bacterium | reverse complement strand
TGCGCGGGGGAGCCGTCCGGCACCGACCGTTTGCCGGACCGCGGGACAAACCGTCCATCATAGGCGAAAGGACGAGGCCCAAGCGAGGGTCAGCCCCCCGCCTCCGTCGAGCGGCCCGGCGACGCGCGCCGGACCAGCTGCTCGAGCCGCTCGATCACCTCGTCCTGGCTCAGCTCGGAGGTATCGAGCAGCACGGCACCAGGGGCCCGGGACAGGGGCGCCACGGCCCGGGAGCTGTCGCGCGCATCCCGGGCCTCGAGCGCGGCCCGGACACGATCCACGGTCTCCCCCTCCCCCGGGTTCTGGGCCACCCGGCGGGCCGCCCGCACGTCGGCGCGAGCATCCAGGAAGACCGCCACGTCCGCCTGCGGGAAGACCACCGTGGCCATGTCCCGCCCCTCGGCCACGACCCCCGGATGGGTCACCGCCGTGCGACGCTGCACCGCGAGCAGCGCCGCCCGCAGCTCGGGGTGGACGCTCACCTGCGACACGTGCGCCGAGACCTCGGGCCCGCGCAACTCGCCGTCGGGGACCAACGCGCCCGCGCTGCGCACCGCGCCACTCGCTTCCACCGCCAGGTCGAGCTGCCGGGCGAGCTGGCCGAGACGCTCCCCGTCGTCCAGCGGGATGCCGAGCGTCAGGGCCCGTGCGGTGACCACCCGGTAGAGCGCGCCCGAGTCGAGACACGCGAAGCCGAGGCGCTGCGCCAGCGTCCGGCTCACACTCGACTTGCCGCTCCCGGCCGGCCCGTCGAGCGTCACCACGATCCCGGCGCAACACGAGAGGCGCTTGTCGAAGGGCACGCACTCCAGCCGCCCGTCGCGGTACACCGCGTGTGACCCCATGGTCTCGAAGTCGGCCATGACGACCAGGCGACCGTGTCGGGCACCGAGGTCGAAGAGCTGGTCCCGCGCCACGTGCACGTGTCCGCAGAGCACCGCGTCGTACCCGGTCCGCAACGTGGCCACGACCGCCTCGTCGACGATGTCCATGACCTCCGGCGGCTTGCGCGAGGTCGTGCCCTCCGTCCCGGCCAGCAGGCGCCTGGCCAGCCAACGCAGGGTCGTCGCCGGAAGCCTGCGGCCGATGCCCCGCACCGGCCGGCTGCGCAGGACCGCGTGCAGGCGCTGGTGCCCCACGTCGCGCGTGCAGAACCCGTCCCCGTGCTCGAGGCGTACCCGCTGCCCACCGAGCGCGACGTCCAGGCGCTCCCCCGCGACGCGCACGCCGGTCGCACGCTCCAGCTCGGGGCCCACCAGGAAGTCGTGGTTCCCGTGGAGCAGGGCGACCCGGACGCCGGCGCCCGTCGTCACCCGCAGGGCATCGAGGAACGGCGCCAGCCCGCGATCCCGCAGGGACACTTCGCCCAGCCACGCCTTGAAGACATCGCCCAGCAGGAACACGTGATCGGCTCCGAGTTCCCGCGCGTGGGCGAGGAAGGCGCAAGCGCGCTCCACACCACGGGGCTGCTCAGCGCACAGGTGCAGATCGGACGCGAAGAGCGCGGTCTCGACCGGCACGTCGTTGGCCCCGCCCGTGGCGCGGGAGCGCGCCTGGGGGCCGGGAACGGCCGCTCCGGGGGCGGCGTGAGACGCTGGCGTGATGGCGGGCATGAGCGCTCCGCTCGCAGGTCGGTCGGGCAGCGCACACCTCCACAGGCGCGCTCCGCTCCGCGCCGGTGGCGTGGTTCGGTGCGAGGTGCTCCAGTAGACTGAGGTCATGGACCCCACACAAGCACGGCACGCAGCGAACCGCTCCGAGCAGGAGCCGAGCGACCAGGGCCTCCCCGCGCTGCGCCCGGTCATCGACGCCACCTTCGCCGAACACGGCGAGGTCATGGCTGCATCCATGCGCGCCCTGCCCGAGGCCGTGGAGTCCGCCGCGCGGCTGCTCGTCACGGCCTACCTCGGGGGTCACAAGGCGATCCTGTTCGGCAACGGCGGCAGCATGTCCGACGCGCTGCACATCGAGGGCGAGCTCGTGAATCGCTTCGCGGTCGACCGGCAGGGCGTTCCGGCCGTGGCGTTGGCCGGTCCGGCGAGCCTCACGGCCACGGCCAACGACTACTCCTACGACGACGCCTTCGCCCGCATGCTGGTCGCTCATGCCCAACCGGGCGACGTGGCCATCGGACTCTCGACCAGCGGGAACTCCGAGAACGTCGTGCGCGCCCTCACGGCCGCTCGCGACGCAGGCTTGGCTTCGATCGCCCTCACGGGAGAGGGCGGGGGCCGCTGCGCCGACGTGGCCGACGTGTGCATCGCGGTCCCATCGCGCAACACGCCCCGGGTGCAGGAGGTCCACATCACCGTCGGCCACATGCTGTGCGACCTGGTCGAGCGCGCGCTGCACCCGCGCGACTGAGCCGATGCCCCGCCCCGCCGTCTTCCTCGACCGCGACGGAACGCTCATCGAAGAGCGGCACTACCCCGTCACGCCCGCGGCCATCGTGCCCGTGCGCGGAGCCGGCGAGGCCCTGGCCCGACTGGCCCTGGCCGGCTACGTCCGCATCGTGCTCACCAACCAGTCGGCGGTAGCGCGGGGCCTGATCGACGAGCAGGAACTGGGCCGCCTGCACGATGACATGGCCGACAAGCTGGGCATCGTCGGTGGAACGTACGACGCGCTCTACTACTGTCCGCACCACCCCGAGGGCCGCGCCGTCGGCTACGCCATGACGTGCTCGTGTCGCAAGCCGCGCTCCGGGATGCTCGACCTGGCCCTGGCCGAACACGATGTCGACCTGGCTCAGTCGTGCTTCATCGGAGACAGCACACGCGACCTGTTCCCGGACGTCGCCGGGGTCGGCGCGCGCATCCTGGTGCAGACCGGTCACGAACTCGGGGACACCTCCGTCGCCGACTTCGTGGCCCCGACGATCACCGAAGCGGTCGACTGGTGGCTCGCAGCGCGCGCCGAGATCGCCCGTCGGCAGCGCGCCCCGGCGCCGCCCCCCGAGACCGACGCCGCGGACGCCCCGCCGGACGCCGCACCCGCGCAGACGGCCGAGCGCCCCCACGACGACACCCCCTCCGTCAACGACACGGCCCCCGAGCCCGAGGCCGCCGGCGAGCCCCACGCGGCCCCCGAGCCCGACGCGGGCCCCGAGGAGGCTAGGGAACCTGACGCATGATCGTCGGCCCGATGAAGCGCGCGACCCAGACCGGCAGGCTGGCGAGGATGCGCCGCGGCAACGCCGTGTGCGGATTGCTCGGCGTGAGCGCAGGCGGTTTGCCACCGCGCGGGAAGAAGAACTGGTAGTCGAGCGGCGTGGGCTCGAAGCCCATGTGACGCTTGAACGCCGCGGGCCCTGAACCCGCACGGCTGCGCCCGAAGTCGAACAGGCGGTAGCCGCGTCGCACGGCTTCTTCCATCAGGTGCGCATAGAGCGCGTTGTTGGCGCCCAGGCGATCGGCGCCCGGCGCGGCACCGGAGTAGTACGGGTAGATCACGTCGCGGGCCATCACGCTGACCACGGCGCACTGCACCCGCCCCTCGTGCACGATGCCGTGCAGCGCGGCACGCGGGCCGTAGAGATCCAGCAGGCAGCGGAAGTAGCTCTGCCGGAACAACGGTGAACCCAGCTTGCGCTTGTTGTGAACGTAGAGCGAGTAGAAGTCCTCGAACAGCCGAGGCCCTTCCAC
The DNA here is from genome assembly GCA_029259695.1 of Planctomycetota bacterium. Taxonomy (GTDB): domain Bacteria; phylum Planctomycetota; class B15-G4; order B15-G4; family B15-G4; genus OFTM49. The sequence goes on along the minus strand of JAJDEQ010000183.1, from coordinate 65,122 downwards.
CGCCTGCACGCCCACCTTGTTGCGCGCCTTGCGCACCTCGGCGCGCGCCTTGCGCGGGATCATCCCGAGCACTTCGTCGGCCGTCTCGGGGAGCGCTCGACGGTAGGTTTCGTAGAGGTGCACCGACTGGTGATGCGTCGGCGCATCGCCCATGTAACGCGTCTCCACGAAACGGGCGCCGCTGCGGCGGGCGAGGGTCTGGGCCGCGTCGTCGAGGGCCGGCACGGCCTCGTCCTCGCTGGCCAGGATGCCGCCGTAGACACCGAAGGGCACCGACACCAGGCGGCGACCCGTGATCGGCGCCGTGACCATGCCCAGCGGCAGCACGCCCACGATCTCCCGCCCGCGGCGCGCCACGAGCGTCTGGGTCTCGAAGCCGAACGTGGTGCGCACCAGTTGCAGCCAACGCGTCTCGTGGAACGGTGTCCCGCGCGGATGGGTCATGACGAAGCGATCCACGCTGCGTGCGTCCCGCAAGTCGAGCAGTTGGATCTCCACCGTCAGCGCCCCTCGCCGGCCTTGGGACCCGACCTCGGATCGCCGGGAGCGGGCGGCGGACTGCGCTGCCGTTCGGAGCGACGGAACACCACCAGCCGGTTGTCGTGCCGGACGAGCGGCGGCGGCTCGGAGCCCACGCGGGTCATCTCGGTGAAGTGCTCGTCCACCCAGTCCATGAAGACCTCACCGTAACCCCGCTCCAGGCGACTCAGCTTGAGCACGACCCAGATCTCGCGCCGGTTGCGCAGGAAGCCGACGCGCTTCGACGCGTCCACCGGCGCCTCGAAGTCGAGCGGGGCCTCGAACAGGTAGACGTCCTGGAGACCGGGGGCCGCGCCGAGGTACAGGTCCAGCGTCGCGTGCTCGTCGGCGACGATGATGTCGTCGGGCGCGACCTGGGACGCCAGCCAGTCCGCCGCCCCGCGCACGTCGTGCCGGTTGCCGTCGCGGTGGTGCGCCCACAGGCCCGGCAGCGGCGCGCACAGGCCGGCGAGGATCACCAGGCCGCCGAGTGCGCGCGAGCGCCGCGTCAGCCAGAGCCCGCCCCAGCCGGCGAGCAGCAGCATCGCCGGCACCGCCACCATGGCGTAGCGCTGATGGGTCGAGACGCCCGTCAACGCGACGGCGAACAGCACGGCCACGGGGACGGCGGCCGCCGCCGTCAGCCAGCCCCAGGGGGACTCGCGGCCGACCCACCACCCGATGACTCCCACGAGCGCCAACAGACCGGTTCCCGGGCCCACGTTGTAGCCCAGGCCCAGGGCGAACTGCCGCGCGCCGTAGTCGGACAGCGTGCTGCGCGTGAGCGCGTCACGGACCACGTCGCTGCCGCTCGCCATCCAGGCCGCGCCGCCCACCAGGGCGAGGCCCACGGTGACCAGGCCCGTCCGGGAGCGCCCGCTCGAGGACCGCCACCAGGGCAGCACCATGATCGGCCCCAACAGCAGGGCCGACGGGTGACACAGCACGGCGGCGGCGAAGGCCAGGCCGCTCGCCAGCGGGCGACGGCCGCGCCCCGGCACGGCCCACAGCGTCGCCCAGCACGAGAACAGCAGGAGCGGACCGTAGAAGCGCGCCGTCTGGGCGTGATAGACGAGCCAGGGCGAGAGTGCGGCCAGCCACGCCGCCAGGAGCGCTGCACCGCGCGGCACGGCGTCAGGGCGCATCCAGGCCAGGGACGCCACGGCCAGACAGCCACAAAGTGCCGGGAAGACCCGCAGCACCCATTCGTCGAGGCCACCGAGCCACACCGACAGGGCCATGCCCAGGTACGCCAGCGGGTGGCTGCGCACGCCCTCGGGCCAGGCCTCGCCGGCGAGGATCGTCTGCACGTCGTACCAGCTGTAGAGTTCGTCCCCGTCGATGCTCCAGCGACCGAGATGGAGCAACCTCACGACCGCCCCCAACGTCACCGCGAGGACGAGCAGCCAACGAACGCTGCGGCTCATTCCTCACCGCCGGAGGTGCTCGTCGCGCGGTCACCCGCGGCCGGAGCCGCCTCGCGCGGCGGGGCCGCCCGGCCTTCGCTCGCGGGCGGCAGGCCGGGGCCCAGTTCGCGCTCCAGGGTGTAGTCCCGCACGTGACGCGCGTTGGTGAAGATGATGATCTCGCCCACGAGCCCGATCGAGAAGATGTTCACGCCGAGCACGATCAGCGCCACGCCGATCACCAGCGAGGCCCGGTTGCGTGGATCACCGACGACGCTCAGGCCGAGCATGTAGTCGAAGCCGAGGTAGCCGCAGATGGCGACGCCGAGCAGCACGCACAGGCCGCCGGCCACACCGAAGAAGCGCAGCGGCTTGCGCGTGAAACGCGTGATGAACAACAGCGCGACGACGTCGAGCACGCGGCGCACGTAGACGCCCAGCCCGAAGAAGCCGGCACGGCCCTTCTCGCGCAGGTGTCGCACGCGCACCTCACCCACCCGGAAGCCCTGGCGGTGGGCCAGCACGGGCAGGAAGCGCGAGACGTTGCCCTCGACCAGGACCTCGTCGATCACGTGGCGCCGCATGCCCGTCAGTCCGCAGTTCAGGTCGTGCAGGTCGACACCCGTGAAGGAACTCATCAACCGGTTGTAGATCCAGGATTGCAGCCGGTTGGTCCAGGGGTCCACGCGCGGCACGCGCCAGCCCGCGACCAGGTCGTAGTCACCCGAGAGCGCATCGAGCACCCGGTGGATGTCGCCCGGATCGAGCTGCATGTAGGACGGCAGGGAGACCACGAACCCGCCGCGGGCCTCGCGATAGCCGGTGGCCAGGGCGCGCTCGGGACCGAACGGCTGGTTGAAGATCACGAGCCGCACGGGGGCGCCCGCGGGCAGGCGTGCGCGCGTCTCGGCGGTGCGCCGCTCGCCGAGACCGTCCAGGACCAGCACGAACTCGAAGGCGACCCCCCGGTCCCGGAACTCGGCCGAGTACTGGCGGATGATGTCTTCGAGCTCCGGGCAATCGTCCATCAGCGCGATCACCGCGCTGACGTCCACGTGCGCCGACGGCGGGACCGCACCCAGCTCGACGCGCTCGGGCTCGTCGCCGGGCGTCGCTTCGTTGCGTGCTGCGTCGGGGTTCAAGACCACTCCTCGATCCGGGCCATGGGTGTGTGGATGTACTCGGTCTGCGGACTGCAGCGTCGACCCAGTTCGCACAGCAACCCCATCATGAGGAAGTAGAACGAGAGGCAGTACCCGAGCACCGCCACCGACGGCATGACCACGGTGGAGTAGTTCACGAGTCGCATCGAGGTCGTGTCGACGAACGCGAAGAACGTGGCGCCGAGAGACGCCATGAACATGAAGATGGCGAGCAGTCCGAAGTAGTGCAGCGGTTGACCGGCGAAGCGCACCAGCATGCGCAACACGAACATGTCCGTCAGCAGCTTGTAGGTGCGGCCGATGCCGTACTTCGAGACGCCCTGGCGGCGCGGGTGGTGTCGCACCACGCGCTCACCCACGCGGGCGCCGACGGCCGCGCCCAGCCCCGGGATGAAGCGGTGCATGTCGGAGTACAGGTTCACGCGCCGGATGAAGGAGGCGCGGTAGGCCTTGAGCGTGCAACCGAAGTCGTGCAGGCGCACGCCGGTGATCTCGGACAGCAGCCGGTTGGCCGTGACGGAGGGCAGCGTGCGCGAGACGAAGCTGTCGGCGCGGTCACGGCGCCAGCCGCTGACGATGTCGTACTCCTGTTCGTCCAGGTCCTGCAGCAGGCCGGCGATGTCCGCGGGGTCGTTCTGGCCGTCGCCGTCCATGGTCACGAAGACCTCGCCGCGGGCCGCGTCGAAGCCCGCCGCCATGGCGGGTGTCTGGCCGAAGTTGCGGCGCAGCAACAGCACCCGCAGGCGAGAGCTGCGGCGCCGGTGATCGTCCAGTGCCGCCGCCGTCTCGTCGGTGCTGCCATCGTCGACGACGATGATCTCCGAGAGGCGATCGATCCGGTCGAGGGTGGCTTCAAGGTTCTCCAGCAAGGGGCCGATGGACCCCTCTTCGTTGAAGACGGGAATGATGACGGACAGATTGACCACGCTGACGTGTCCACTCCGGGCAGGAGGATTCAGGACGACGGCCTCCGAGTGCCTTCCGGGGAGGCGCGGTGAAGCACGAGCCGTGTCCCGGCCCGGCCTGGAGACCGAACCGCGGCGTGGCCCTGGCATACCGCCGGGAAATTGTCCCCCGCCCGGCCCGCCATCACAAGCATCGGCACGAGACGAGAGCTAACATCAGCCTGATGAGCGTGATCCTGCTCTCGCCGGAACCCGGCACGGCCCTGCTGGCCGCGCTGCGAGCCGGCCTCCACGGCAGCGGCGTCACGATCCACTCCGTCGACCGGATCGAGGGGGTCATGCAGGTGGCCCGGGAGTTCCCGCGCTCGGCCGTGGTGCTCGATCTGCGGGCCGCCGACGAGGACCTGATCGGGGCCGCCGAGCGCCTGCGGCTGGAGCTTCCGGCCACGCGCATCCTGGCCCTCAGCGCCGCCGGGCGTCAGGCACCCGCCGAATGCGACGGAGTCCTCACGACGCCGTTCTTCCTGACCGATGTGGTCAGGTGGTGCGCCAGGGCCCTCTCCGCTCCGATCCAGGAGAGCGCGCTCAGCGATCTGGCCACGGGCCTGAACCACGAGATCGGCAACCCCCTCACCTCGCTGCTGCTGCAACTCCAGATGCTCAAGGACGACGACCGCCTGGCTTCGGTGCGCGACGAGATCGCGCTCATCGAGCAGTCCAGCCGCCGCATCCAGGAGGTCGTGCGAGACGTGACCGGGGCCTCCGAACACCGCCCGGTGGCCGCCCAGGAGACGCGCCTGTCGTCGCTCGTCGAGGAGGCTCGCAGCCACCTGGCCAGCGCCCGCCCCGACCTCGCCGGCCGGGTGGCCGTCAGCTGCAGCGACGAGGCGGTGCATGCCGAGGCGCCCCTGGTGGGCCGAGCCTTGAGCGACGTGTGGCAGTATCTGCTGCTCGCCGGTGAGGAGCAGGACCAGCTCCACGTCCGCGCCCGCCCCCTGGATGCCCACACCGTGACGATCGAATCGAGCGCGCGCGTGCCGCGCCTGCCCCCCGACGCGTCCGCGCGCCTGTTCACCCCGCTCTGGGCGCGCCAGGCCCTCGGCCTGGGAGAAGGACTGAGCCTCAGCTCGGCCCGGGCGGTATTCCGCCGGCACCACGGAGACATGCGCGCCCGCGGGAAACCCGACCACGGTCTGCTGGTTGAAGCCCTGCTGCCTCGCAGCCCGGGCCCCGAGACCAACGGGAGGATCTGAGAACATGCTCGCCGGCCGCAACCGAGGGTACCTGCGCCGCGGGCTGCTGCTGTTGCTGGCACTCGGCCTGGTGGGCGGTGTGGGCTACGTGCTCAGCGTCTCGGCCGAGCTCAAGGACTCCCAGATCATCCTCAAGGCCCGGGACATCCGCCTCGGGGATCCGCGCAACGGCATCCCGGGCTCGCCCGGCAGTGCGCTCGAGCTGCTCCAGCGGGTGATCGAACGCACACCCGACAAGTACGACGCGCACATCGAGATGGCCGAGGCGTGGCGCGACCTCAAGGCCTGGGACAAGGCCGTGGCTTCGCTCAAGCTGGCCTCGGACTCCACCACGGATGACTCCGAGAGGATCCGGGCCAAGCGCATGGCACGCGTCTACCTGACCAACGCCGGTCGCTACGACGAAGCCGTAGAGGTCGCCCGGGACATCGTGGCGATCCAGCCCAACCTCCCGGTGCACCAGCTGCACGTGGGCCTGGCTCTGTACTCCGGGTCGGTCTCGAAGAAGCAGGACATCCTGCGGGACTTCAAGGTCGTCTCCCTCGACAACACCGGCGCCAACGTCGGCCCGATGATCGAGGAGTACCTCACCGATCTGTGGGGCGACCCCGATCCGGAACCGATCGTCAGCACCCTGATCCCCGACGGGGACGTGATCACGCGGCGCACGCTCTTCGACCGGTTGGAGAAGACCCGGGAGATGTTCGTGCAAGCGGCCGAGATCCTCTCCGGCTACAAGGAGTTCGCCGGCTTCGATCAGTCGGTGTGCAGCGCCTACGTCGAGATGCTCGTTCGCTCGGGCCGCATCTACGACGCGCACATCGAGTCCGGCATCGCCTTGCAAGAGAAGGGCCTGCCCGCCCCGGTGCGGCGCCAGTTCCTCGAGACTCAAGCCGAGTGCAGCCTGGCCATCGGGGATCACGGCGAGGCCGCCGAGGCCTTCATCGCCCTGGTCACGGCCTTCCAGAAGGCCGACCTGTGGATCCCCTCGCGCTTCATCCACAGCGCCTACGAAGCACGCGTCAAGGCGGGGCACTGGGACTGGATCCTGGAGCACGTCGACGATGATCGCAAGGCGTACCGCACGCCGGACGATCGGCTCTGGTTCCAGTTCGCGGAGGCCGCAGCCCACTACGCCTCGGGCACCTCCGAGACGGCGCGCGAACTGATGCGTGAACCGTTCGCCACGGTGGCCCTCGGCACCATGTCCAGCCGACCTCCGTGCGTGCGCTTCTTCCCGGAGCGGCGCAAGCAGATCCTGATGCTGTCGTACTCGCTGTTCGCGGAGGTCGGCGACCGGCGCAAGCTCGATGCGCTGAACGCCGTCCTGGTGGAGGACCCAGGGGACGCCACGGCCCGCCAGCTGCGCATCGAGGAGCACATCGAGGCCGGTCGGCTCGAGGCGGCCGCCGACGACGCGCTGCAACTCCTCCATCGGCCGGCGCGCGATCGCGCCGACTTCGACCAGTGGCTCGCCCTCGTCGACCGGCTCTCCCGCGCGCGCCGCGACGGCGTGGGACTGGATCGGCGCGCCTCGACCATCGTCGACGACGCCGAGGAGTGGCGCAGCAAGCGCGGCGAGGCGCAGTTCGTGCGCTACCAGACCGGGCGCTCCAGCGCCTCCACCATCGCCGACAGCCCGGTGCAGCTCCACTGGCCCCAGGACCCCGGCCTCTCCTACGCGATCGTGACCGAGTTGATCGCACGCGGGCACCTGAAGACCGCACGCAGCGAGTTGCGCAAGCTGACGGAGCTGCTCCCCGAAGTGCACGAGTTCGCATTCCAGCTGGGGCGGGTGCTGGTGCGCGAGGGCTTGCTCGATTCGGCATCGAAGACGTTTCGCGCCGTGCTGGAGGAGATCCCCACCGACGGCGAGGCGCTCGACCTCGCCATGCGCACCGACATCGCCCTCGGCCGCGACGGCGACGCGTCCGACCTGTTGAAGCAGATGATCCTCGAGGACCCCCTGGGGGTCGGCGCCGTGCGCTACGTCGACACCCTGCTCGACGAAGGCAAGGCCAAGGCCGCCGACAATCTCGTGCGCCGCCTCATGCGCTGGGAGGACCTCTCCAACCGGCTTGACGTGCTCACGGTGGCCGCCCGCGCGGCCGCCACGCTCGGCGACTACGCCACGGCCGATGCGATCCTCAGCAACCTCTACCAGCGCGCGCCGGACAGCATCGATCTCGCGCTGGTCGGCCTCGAACTCGGTCTGGTCAAGGATGCGCCCGGCGTGATCGAAGCCGCCGTCGAGCGCCTGCGCCCCCTGGCGGCGAGCCTGTTCCCGGACCAGATGGCCTGGCTGTCGGAGCGCTTGCTGGACGCGAACCTGCACGCCGAGCTGTTGGACATCTTCGGCCCCGACGTGCGCAGCCTGCCCTCGGCCCGCCCGGCGCTGCGCCCGCTCGTCCGCGCCGCCCTGGCCCTGGGACGCCTGGACGAAGCCACCGAGCTGATGGCGCTCGTCGACGACGAGTACGCCCAGCTCGACCGCTTCCTGCTGATGACCCTCGCCGGCAACATCGACCTCGCAGGCCGGCAACTGCGGCTCGAGACGGTGCCCCCCGAACTGCGCGACCTGGTCGAGCTGTGCCAGCTCGCACGCAGCGGGATCCTGCGCTTCGGCACGCTGCAGGACGCCTCTCCGAACAAGCGCCTGGGCGAACTCCAGACCTACGGGCTGCTCCCGCCCCGCGAACTCGAGCTGCTCGACGCCCTGCTGCGCATCGCGCCCACCATCGACCGGATCGACGACGTCCTGCCGTCGCAGGTCGTGACCGCGCCGCAGAGCCTGTACCCGCGCGCCGCGGGGGACGTCGTGGCCTTCCTGCAGCTCGTGAACCAGGACCCCGCGGCGGCCAAGCGCGCCTCCGACCTGCTGATGCTCGTGTTGCTCACGGGCGAGCGCCCCTTCTGGGGCACCGAACGCACCTTCCTCGCGCGCGAAGTGGCGCAGCTGATCCCGGCCATGACGCTCCCCCGCCAGATCCTGATCGAGGAGGCCCTGGCCGACGGCGAGTACGAGCAGGCGCTCACCCTGCTGCGCCCCTTGATCGGCGTGCCTGCAGACCTGCGCGCCCACGGCCTTCCGGACGTCCGCTCGCTGCGGCTGTTCATGGAGACCACGCGCAGACTCGACCAGGGTGAGTGGGGCATGGCGCTGGCCTACCAGCTGGCCGAGATCGGCTCGCGGGACGACGTGCGCCTGCTGCTCGCCGACACGCTCCGCGAGTGGGGGTACGCCGACAGCGCCCTGCCCTACTACACGGCCTACCTGGAGCAACACCCGGATGCCCCCGAAGCGCTGAGCGGGATCATCCAGGCCCACGTCGACCTGAACAACTTCGATCAGGCCGAGCCGTACATCCGCACGGCCATCGACAACTCACCCGACAGCGCCTTGCTGACGATCTGCGCCGACGCGCTCGCGGCGAACTTCTCGCCCTCGACCCGCAGCGCCGTGATGATGGACGAGTTGTTCGAACGCAACGAGACACTGTTCCAGGTGGGCGAAGCGCTGGCCCGCGCTCGGACCGGGAAGCCCGAACGCGTGGCCGAGGTGCTCGACCGGCTGATCGCCTCCCTCAAGCGACACCCCGTCGATCAACGCGACGCAGAGGCCGAGCGAGAGCGCAGCAACATCCTGGTGCGCGCCTCGGCCACAGCACGCAACAACGACCTGATCGACATCGCGCGCGAGCTGAACCGCATGGCCCTGCGCCTCGACGCCGGCGAGAAGAACCGCTTCCAGGAGCTGGCGTTCATCGAACTGGCCGAGGGCAATCTGCACACCGCCCGGCGCTACCTCGAAGTGCTGAGCCTGATCGACATCTCCGACAAGCAGTCGGCCAAGGCGTTGGCCCAGCTCTACTTCAACCAGCTCGGCAAACCGGTCGAGGCCGCGGAGGTCGTCCGGCGCACCTTCACCGTGCAGCCACCGCCCTGGGCGGTGACGATCCTGGCCGCCGAGGAGTACCTGCTCGGTCACGCGGAGGATGCGATCCGCCGCTACCGCGCCGTCGAGCGTTCCCCGCTGCTGGACGACGACACGTTCTACACCGTGGCCGGGATCGCGTACGCGTCGGGCAACCTCGAGATGGCCCACGACATCATCCAGTACATCCTGGTGAAGGGTGACCGGGATCACCGCTGGCGAGAACGCGCTCAATGGTTGTTCGAGAAGCGGCTCGCGAATCTCCCCCACGCCACCGCCACCCAGGGCAGCGGCGCCGGAGCCGGCGCGGAGCCGGCGGCGGAGCCCTCACCCGCGGCCGCCGTGGCCGAGGCCACGCCGATCACGGTGAGCGCCGAGGACAAACCGGCCGTCGACGGCTGAGCCGCGGAGCCGGAGCCGCCCGGCTCAGTCGGGCAAGGACTCCGGGTCCAGCGCGCTGCCGGTGGCGACCGGGATCTCTCCCACGGGACCGAAACGGTGCCGCTCGAGCAGGCGCTGCAGCCGTGCGCGCATGCGCTCCAGCCCGTGGTAGTGGCGCAGGGTGCGCAGCCGTCCCAGATCGTGGCGGGGTTGTCCCCCGTCGAGCTCCCACGGGTGCATGTAGACCACCCCCGCCTGCCCGGCGCGAGCCGCGCGGCGCAAGGCACCGTCCACCACCGCGAAGGGCAGCAGCCGCAGGTAGCCACCACCCGCGGCCGGCCAGTTGCGACCGAACAGCGGCCGCGTGAGCAACGGGTACTCCCGCAACGGAGGTGCATCACGCAACGCGAGGTGCACCGGTGTCGTCGGGAAGGCCGGGTCGCCGTAACGGTCGTGTCGCACCGGGAAGACGCTCGAGTCCCAGCTGTGCCCGGCGCGGGCGACGATCGGCAGGGCCCAGCGGGTGCCCCGACCGATCGAGAAGGTCGACGCACGGAACCCGTCCACCGGCTGCCCGGAGACGTCCTGCAGCAGGCCTCGCGCACGCACGACGTCCTGCTCGAAGCCGGCCGGACCCAGGTCCCCCGCCATGCGGTGACTGAAGCCATGGGACGCGAGTTCGTGGCCCGCCGCGATGATCGTGCGCACGATCTGCGGGTTGCGCTCCACGACCAGCCCCAGCACGAAGAACGTCGCCCGCACATCGTGCTCAGCCAACAGCGCGAGGATGTCGTCGACGACCGCCTCCACGCGGGTGGGCTGCTCGGCCCACGACTCGGGCGGCGTCGCCGACCACATGTTGAGCGCGTGGAACGCCTCCTCCACGTCGAAGGACAGACCGTGTACGGGGAGCGTCATCGACCTCTCGGGTTCGCGATGGCGTCGGCGGCGATCGCCGCGACGCGCTGGGCATTGTGATCCCAAGTGTAGGGCCGCGCCTCGAGTGTCGCACGGGCGGCGTACCCCAGCGCGAGCCGCAGGGGCTCATCGGCGGCGAGACGGGCCAGGGCCGCCGTGAGCGCGACGTGATCACCGGGCGGGAAGAGCAGGGCGTCCTGCTCGTGGCTCAGGACCTCACGCAGGTTGGCCTGGTCCGGCGCCACGATGGCCCGCCCCGCCGCCATGTACTCGAACAGCTTGAGCGGCGATGCCCAAGCCGTCGCGGCCGGCTGGACGCACACGTGCATCGAGCGCACCAGGTCGGGGATCGCATCGCGCGAGACGGCCCCGGTCAGCGTCACCCGCTCGCTCACGTCACGCTCGCGGGCGCGCGCCTCGATGCTCTCGCGCGCGGGCCCCTCACCGACCAGCAGCAGCCGCGCGCGGGCCGGGAGCCGGCCGTCGGCCAGGGCGTCGACCAGGTCCTCGATGCGATGCCAGGGGCGGAAGAAGCCCGTGAAGCCGATCACGACATCGTCCCCGGCAGGCGGCTCGTCCGCCGGGTAGCGCGCCAGGTCGACGCCGTTCGGCACGACGTCGATGCGCGCCCGCTCCACGCCCTGGGCGGCCAGCATGTCGGCCAGCACCGCGGTCACCGCCAGCACGCGATCGGCAGCCCCCAGGACCCGTCGTTCGGACGCGGCGGCCCAGCGACGCAGCACCAGCGTCTCGTGCGCCGCGCGCTCCAGCGCGAGCGGTGAGTTGACCTCGAGCAGCAGCGGCACGCCGAGGCGGCGGGCGACGCGGCCACCGGCCGTGTTCCCCAGCGCGTGCCGTTCGTACACGACGTCGGCACCCAGTTCACGCCCGGCGCGCACGAGGCGTCCGGTGACCGCCGGCCCGTAGGCGTGCTCGGCCAGCTCGTAGAAGACCCTCGGGGCGCGCGCGGCCAGACGGCCCAGCAGGCCGCCCTCACTGCCCATCGACGCCGACTCACCAGCCGCCGACAGGGCCCACTCGCGCACCTCGTGACCCTGGGCGCGCAGCGCCGCGATGAGTTCGCGGATGTGCACGGCCTGTCCGTCGCGGGACTTCGTACGGTGGTGGTAGAGGATCTTCAACGCGCGGACACCCGCTCGAAGACGGACTGCATGCCCTCGACCGTCGCGTCCCAGGTGTGGCCCTCGGCCCACTCCCGTGCGGCCCGGCGCAGGTCGGGCCCGGCCAGTTCGGCTCGCCGCGCGAGGCCCGCCGTGAGCCCTTCGAGCGTCCCGTCCACGAGCAGCCCGGCCCGCGTGCGGGTGAGGATCTCGGGCGTGCCCCAGACGCGCGTGGCGAGCACCGGGGTCCCGCAAGCCAGGGATTCCAGCACCACGTTGGGCCAGCCCTCACGGGACGACGCGAGCACGGACAGGTCGGCGGCGCGGTAGTAGGGCGGCAGCTCCTCGGGCGCCACCGCGCCCGCGAAACGCACGTCTTCGGCCAGCTGCCGCTGGGCGACGAAGTGCTCCAACTCGCCCCGGGCCTCGCCGTCGCCCACGAACACGAGCAGCGGGCGGACGCGGACATCGGCGAACAGGTTGGCGTACGCCTGCAGCAGCAGCGCCTGCCCCTTGCGTTCGATCAGGTGGCCGACACAGACCAGGATCTCGCGTTCGGCGGGCAGGCCCAGGGCGTCTCGCGCCTCGGCGCAGGAGCCGATGCTGAAGCGCTCGACGTCCACGCCGTTGCGCAACGTCGTCACGCGGTCCGCGGGAACGCCGAGTTCGAGCGCCACCTCGCGCAGGGCATCGGCGACGCAGATCACGTGGTCCATGGAGCACAGCGCCCGGGCGATCTGCGGGCGCACTGCGGGCAACCCCGGCAACAGGTTGAGGTCGGTGCCGCGCACGGTCAGCACCATCGGCACCCGCCGTCCGAGGGCGCGCTCGAGACGTGGACGGAGCAGCGCTGCGGCCACACCGTCCGGGTATCCGTAGTGCACGTCGACCACGGCCGGATCGTGACGTCGGGCTTCCTTCACCAGGCAGGACCCGGTGCCGAGGGCCATCAGCCGCGCCCGCCAGCGATCACCGAAACCGGGCGGACTCAGGAAGCGTGGGTGCACGATCGGGAAGCCGTCCAACTCCTCGGTCCAGGCCACGCCGCGCCACTCGTCCCAGGCCGCCGGTCCGATCGGCGGCACCAGCGGCGTCGGCGCGACGACCCGCACCGAGGCGTCGTAGCGCTCCCGGTAGCGTCGCAGGCGTTCCTTCACGAACACGCCGTGGTGCGGACGGGCCCGGTGGGGAAACAGCATCGTGTAGACCAGCAGCCTCACCGTTCGCTGCCGCCCGGGCCGTGCCGGCCGAATGCGTCGAACGAGAGCATCAACCACAGCTCGGTGCTGCGATCCACCCGCTCGGCGAGGTGCTCGTCCACGAGCCGGTGCAACTTGTCGTGATCCAGCACGTCGAAAGCCGGCCCGTCCGGCTCGGCCAGGATGTCGCGCAGGCGCTGCTCCAGCACGGGGCCGCGCAACCAGCGCGCGAGCGGCAGGTGGAAGCCCTGCTTCGTGCGGTCGAGCACCTGATCCGGGACGCGCCCGCGCAACGCGCGCTTGAAGAGCCGCTTGCCCTTACCGCCGTGCAGCTTGGCATCCGTCGGCAGCCCCGCCGCCCAATGCACGAAGTCGGTGTCCAGCAGCGGCACGCGCACCTCGAGTCCGTGCGCCATCGACATGCGGTCCACCTTGACCAGGATGTCGTCGGCCAGCCAGGTGGCGAAGTCCATGGCCATCACGCGTGAGAGCGGGTCGTACTCGGCCACCCGCGCGGCGTGCTGCTCGAAGCCGGCGCGCAGCGGCTCGTCGGGCAGCCACTCGGGGCGCACGATGCGGCGCACGAGGTCCTCCCGCACGCGACTCATGGACACCACATAGGCGTCGAGCCAGTCGTGCGAGAGGTTCTCCATCAGCGTCCCCGCTCGCAGCGGGCGCGGGACCCACGCGCCGCGGGGCCAGGCGCGCCCCGCGGGACCGAGCACGGCGCGCCGCAGCGGTGCGGGCAGGGCCGAACGCAGGCGCTCTTCGAGGACGTCGAAGCGGGTTCGGCGGTAGCCGGCGAAGTTCTCGTCCCCGCCGTCCCCCGAGAGGGCCACGGTCACGTGCCGGCGGGCCGCCTCGCAGACCAGCCACGTCGGCGCCGCCGAGGTGTCCCCGAAGGGCATCTCGACGTGCCAGGCGATGCGCGCCATGAGGTCGAGGATCGCCGGTTCGGCGCCCTCCTCGTGCAGTCGCACGCCCAGACCCTGGGCCACGCTGCGCGCGAAGGGGCGCTCGTCCATGCCGGGCTCGAGGATCCCGACGCAGATGGCGTCCACCCGTGCGGTGCTCACCTCCGTCATGGCCGACACGACGGCGGAGCTGTCGACCCCGCCCGAGAGGAACGCCCCCAGCGGCACCTCGCTCATCAGGTGCGAGCGCACCGAGCGGCCGAGTTGCTCCCACAGAGCGTCCGGATCGGCGGCCTCGCGACCGGGCTCGAACACGAGCTCGTGATGACGGCCCCGCTGCGCACGCCCGTCGCGATAGCTGAGCCAGGTCCCGGGCGGCAGACTCTCGATGCCCTCGAAGATCGTCCCCGGCGCGAGCGTGAAGCCCAGGCACGCGGACTCGAGCACGCCGCGGCGCGACAGCCGTGGGCGTGTCGGCAGGGCCTCGAGCACGCTCTTCATCTCCGAGCCGAAGAGCAGGCCGTCGGCGCTCAGGGCAACGTGCATGGGCTTGATGCCGAGCGGGTCCCGGGCCAGGTGCAACGAATCGTCGCGCAGATCGTGCAGGGCGAGGGCATACATGCCGCGCACGCGGCGCAGCATGCCCTCGAGTCCCCACGCGAGGTAGCCGTGCAGGAGCACCTCGCCGTCCGAGCCGCTGGACGGCTGGTGACCGTCGGCCTGCAACTCGGCGCGCAACTCGAGGTGGTTGTAGATCTCGCCGTTGAACATGAGCACGGCCCGGCCATGTGGGTCGCGCAGGGGGTTGTCGCCGCCGAGCACGTCGATGATCGCCAAGCGTCGATGGCCGAGGGCGACCGGGCCGCGCAGGTGGAAGCCGTCGCCGTCCGGTCCGCGGTGATCGATCACCGCGGTCATGCGCTCGAGCACGTCACGCTCGGGTGGCGCCCGGCCGGGCGCAGAGGCGAGACCCGTGATGCCACACATCGCTCAGCTCTCCACGCGGCAGATGAGTTCACGGTAGTGACGCAGGTAGCGCTGCACCATCAGGTCGTGGGTGAAGGCCGCCTCGAAGCGCCGGCGCGCCGCAGCCCCCAGGGGCTCGAGGGCCTGCGGGTCGGCCAGGGCGCCGGCCAGGCGCTCGGCATAGGCCGACTCGTCGCCGGGCGGCACCAGCCAGCCGGTGGCGCCGGCCTCGATCACCTCGCGGTTGCCGCCCACGTCGAAGCACAGCGACGGCCGGCCGGCTCCGTGGGCCTCGATCAGGCTGAGCGACAGCCCCTCGCTGTGACTGGGCAGCACGAAGACGTCACAGGCCGCCAGGAGCCGCGCAACGTCCCGCCGCTCCCCCATCAGGCTCGCAGCCCCGGCGGGGAGGTCCTCGGCCACCTGGGAGCGTAGAGCGGACTCCAGCGGCCCCGCGCCCACCAGGGCCAGCCGGGCCTCGGGCACGACCTGGCGCACGGCCCTCATCATGCGCAGCAGGCCCGCGTGGTTCTTGACCGGGGTCAGGCTGCCCACCGCCAGGGCCACCGGCGCCTCCCACCAGCCCGCCCAATCGGCCTCGTCACGCCAGCCGAGTTCCGTTCGGGCCCGGGCGCGGTCCCCCCCGAAGGCGGTCCGGGGGTCGGGCACCCCGTTCACCAGGGTCGAAGTGCGTTCGGTCGGGAAGCCCTCGAACTGCACCAGCGCGTCCCGCAACCGGTCCGACACGGCCACCACCCGGGTCGCGCGCCGGGCCAACCAGCGGTGCAGCACCCGGTGCTTCCAGGGCGCCGGCATCTCCCGGTCGTGCTCGGTGAACAGGACCGGGATGCGCCCGGCGCGCCAGGCGGCCCGCGCGCCGTGGAACAACGCCGTCACGTTGTGACAGTGCACGAGCTCGATGCCATCGCGGGTGAAGGCCTCGGCCAACTCGCGGGCGTACCCCGGCGCGATCCCGGCCGGGCGCGGCAGATGGACGTGCACCACGCCCCGCACGCGCAGGTCGTCCGCCAGCGGACCGCCACCGTCGAAGGTGTACACCCGCGGCTCGAACTCGTCCGGGTCGAGCGACAGCAGCAAGCGCACGGCCATCTCCTGCAAGCCGCCCACGCGCAGGTCGGGCACCACGATCGCCACGCGCCGCGCCCGGCGCGCGTCGCCGGGTGACTGAGCGCACTCCTCGAGCGCCGTCACGAGGGGCGGACCCGGGTGACCGTACCGCCCTCACGCACCGACACCTCCTGCGCGAGCCGCGGTCCCTTGCGTCGCGCACTGGCCCCTCCGTGGACGCGCTCGTAGGCCACGATCCCCGGGAGGCACGCGGCCGCCGCGACGAGTTGGTAGACGAGGTCGAAGTGCGCCCGGTTGAGGAACGTGGCCCCCACCAGGAAACCGATGAACGTACACTCGATCGCCTGGGCGTAGGGGATGACCCAGTCGTCTCCCTCGCGCTTCGCGCGACTCACCACGCGGCGCATGAGCAGGATCGTCGAGATGATCATGAACATGAACGACAGGTAGGCCGGCGTGCCCGACTCCGCCCAGATCTGGAAGTACGAGTTGTGGGCCACCTTGGCGCCCTCGCCGTACCCCTCCGGGAGCACGATGCCGGTCATGTAGTTGTGGTACTCGTGCACCATGTTGTTGAAGCCGATCCCCGTGATCGGCTTGGCGATGATCATGTTCGTGGCGACCTGCCACGAGATCAGGCGCCCCATGGCCGACGCGTCCTTACCGGGCTCGAGGATCGTCGCCATGCGGTCCTTGTAGTCCTGCGGGACGAACTGCCAGCCGACGATGGCGAGCAGGATGGCCGCGACGATGGCCGGCACCTTGTAGCGCGTCTTCATCACCATCCAGCCCATCACCGCGCCGAGCGACAGGAAGCCGCCGCGCGACCCGGTGGCCACCAGCGTCAGCATCGAACAGGCCGCCACGCCCCAGAAGCCGTAGTGGAACAGCTTCCCGCGCTTGTCCAGGTTGCGCAGCTCCGGCCCCATGTAGACCAGGATCGGGAAGTTCATGACCATCGCGAGGGCGAAGTCGTTGTTGTCCTTCAACATCCCGCCCGGCCCCACGATCGTCTCGCTGCCTCCGACCGCGTACATGATCCCGTTCTTCGCGCCGTAGAAGCCCAGCGCGATGCCGACGCACATGAACAGCTGGCGCAGGCGCTGGCGGCTGATCATCAGCCCGCCCGTGAGCAACGAGACGAAGATCACCTTCACCAGCTCGATGTAGCGGTGTCCCACGTAGTTCCAGCGCAGGTGGTTGCTGAACATCGAGATCCCGACCCACAGCACCAGGAACACCATGGCCTGGACACGTGGGTCCCGCTTCCAGATCGGGCGGTACTCCCAGACGAGCCAGCCCACGATCATGGCGATGGCCACGGACTGGGCCAGGGGCAGCGAACGGGCGAAGCCCCAGGTGAGGTCCTGCGTCCGGTTGTAGGCCAGGAAGCTGAAGCAGAGCACGCCCACCCAGGGCCGCACCATGCAGATCGGCAGCATCACGACGAACAGGATGAAGACCACCACGTCACGCACCGGCGACGTCCTCCACGAGGGCGGTCAGCCGATCGAGGACCGCATCCCAGTCGTGATGCCGGCGCACGTAGGTCCGCCCCGCGGCGCCCAGTCGATCGCAGCGCGCGGCATCGCTCAGGAGTTCAGCCACCACGCGCGCACGGTCGGTGACGCCGTCAGCCACCAGGTAGTCCTCGCCCGGCCGACCGTTCAACGCGTGCGCCGACCAGGACGACACCACGGTCGCGCGGCCCGCGGCGAGCGCCTCGATGATCTTGTTGGGGATGCCGCGACCCGTGTCCAACGGAGCCACGAACACGCGCGCCCCGCCGAGCGCGACCGCGACGTCGGGGACCTCGCCGGTCACTTCCACCTGCCCCGGCGCGGCCAGTGCCATGACCTCGGGCGAGGGTGCCCGCCCCATGATGCGCAGCACCGCATCCGGGATCGAGCGACGCACGACGGGCATCACCTCCTCGGCCAGGTGGCGAACGGCGCGGACGTTCGGCGGGTAGTCCATCTGGCCCAGGAACGCCACCACGGGACCGGCGGCTGACGGCGGCGGGAGGTGCTCGAATCGGCGCCAGTCCACACCGTTGGTGAGCAGCTCCAGCCGTCGCGGCGTGCCGCCGCGCTCGTGCAGGTCCCCTGCCTCCTGGGCCGTGCTCACCAGGGCGAGGTCGGCCTCGGCCGCCAGCTCCAGCTCGAGCGGGAGCAGGCGCCGGCCTTCGAGCCGGTAGACCCAACCCATGAGACCCGGCTCGTCCCGGCCCAGCGCCTCCCACTTGAGGGCGTCGAGGTCGCACAGGTCCATCACCCGCGTCGACGCACGCACGCTGCGCCACCAGGGGCCGGTCCCGGAGGAGAAGGCCCAGCACAGGCCGTAGTCGTGACGTTGCTGTAGGTCCTCGATCGCGTGGCGCACGCGGGAGTCGGCGTGCCAGCCGGCGGTGAGGCTCCGCCCGGGGCACACGCTGGACCAGCCCACGTGCAGCAGGGCCGAGAGCCGGCGACGCGTCACGATGTGCACTTCCCGGCAGATCGCCTCGAGCCCCGGCCGCGCGGCCCGAGCCGCCGCTTCGTCGTCGGCCTGGGCCACGACGTCCACCGGCCCGAGGCGCGCGAGGCGCTCGATGTGCCGGTAGGCGCGCAGCCGGTCTCCCTTGTCGGGAGGAAACGGTGCGCGGTGCGCGAGGAAAAGCACGTCCACCGCCGGGCCCTCCCGCCCGCGCCTACGTGAGGGCGAGCTTCATCTCTTTGACGTATCGATGGATCGCAGCAGGTAGCACGTCAGGGTGGTTCGTGTAGATGTAGAGCGCCGTGCCGAGCGCCGTGATCACCATCAACATCGTCAGCACGGTGAGCGCGTGCTGCACCGTGCGTGCGCGCACGTCGCGTGATGTGAGGATCAGGTCCACCGCACCGAGCACCGGCACCCCCAGGGTGCGCGACACTTCCTTGACGCTGCCGAACGAGCTACGCGTGATCTCCGCCAGGATCGGCCCGACGATGCCGATCGTGAGCCCGATCACCAGTGAGAGCGCCATGATCATCGCGCCGATGGGCATCACCGCCGTGTCCGGTTCCACACCCGTCTCGAGGATCTCGAAGGGCTGCTGCCTTCCGGCGCTTCCGATGTCGTCGCCAGCCACGAGGGTCAACCCGCGCAGCCGCTTGGCCTGCTCGCGCAACGGCGTGACCGCGATCTCGGCCTGCTCCAACAACAGCTCGGACAGCTCGACCTTCTCCTGCAGGCGCGAGGACTCGGCCTGCACGTCCGGCCAGCGATCGAGCCGTTCCTGGGCCTTGTCGAGCTCGGCCTCGGTGTTGCTCACCAAGGCCCGGTGAGCCTGCTCGGTGGCCCGCGCATCCTCGAGCTCCGACACCTTGACGATGTAGAGCGGGTTCGGCGCCGTCACGAGTCCCAGCTCGATGTCCCCGTGTTCGGCCAGGGCCGCCAGGGCCGCGTCGAGTTCC
Organism: Planctomycetota bacterium; assembly: GCA_029259695.1. Classification (GTDB taxonomy): domain Bacteria; phylum Planctomycetota; class B15-G4; order B15-G4; family B15-G4; genus OFTM49. Next base: position 45,920 of record JAJDEQ010000183.1, on the reverse strand, counting down.
TGCTTGGCCCGGGCGTGACGCGGGTTGGTCGACGTGTAGTGGGTCTCCGCCTCGATGAAGGCGGTCACGGCTCGCTTGTGGCGCGCCCGCACCTCGACCTCTTCGGCGCTGGCGGGCGGGACCGGCTGTTCCACCTCGCGGGCGATCGACAGCAGTTCGCTCTCGAGGCGCTCGACCCGGGCGATGCTCCCCGCGTGATCGGCGCGCGCCAGGGTCAACTGCTGCATGTAGTTGCCCTTGAGCTCGTTGTTCACCTCGGGGCTGAGCAGTGACGGGATCTCGTTCTCCCGTTCGTGAGCCTGGAGCGCGCGCAGCGCATCCCCGAAGGCCTGCTCGCGCTCGATCACGATCGACTCGAGCACCTCCTTCTGGTCCTCGATCTTGTTGCGGTGACCGTTGAGGGTCAGCTCGATCCAGTGGTCACGCAGGGAGTTCACGAAACGAACCGCCTGCTTCGGCTGCGTCCACTGGAAGCGCAGCGTGATCATCGTGCCGCCGAGCGGCGTGGACTCCAGCGACACGCCCAGGTTCGCCTTGATCTTCTGGATCAGATCCCGGCGCCGCGCCTCCTGGCCGGCGGTCTCGAGCCACTCGACCCACTCCAGCTCGCTCATCACCGACTCGATGCGCTTGCGCGAACCGAGCTCGTTCTCGAGCTGTTTCAGTCGCTTGGAGAGCGGGATCTTCTTGACGTCGTCGGCGACCGACTCCGAGGTCAGCGCCCGTTCGAACATCGTGAACTCGGTCGACGACTCGAACTTGGCGGGCCAGATCAGCGTCAGCCCGTAACCGATCATCAGGCACACGACGGCCCAGAAGCCGACGCGCACGCCGTTGCGGCGCACCGCGCGCAGGATCTCCTGGATCGCTTCGCGCGGATCAGTGGGCGGCGGGATCGAGTTGTCGGCGTAGTCAGGCACGGGTCAGAAGTTGTTGTTGTTGTTGTAGTTGTTGCCGCCGCTGTTGCCCTGACCGAAGGAATCGGTCGTGCGGACGATGCGATCGGCCCCAGTGATGAATTGCTGGATCGGCGTGAGCGGCGCGAGCAGCGCGTCGACGAAGTAGGCCACGTAACCGATCCAGGAGGGCGTCAGGTAGATGATGTCGTTCTCGCGCACCTGGATGTTGTCACGGGTGAAGCCGCGCTGCTTGATCGCGTCGTAGTTGCAGGAGATCTCGAGCGGATCCTCCGGGTCACCGCGGATCACCATGATCTCGTCGGTGGCGATCAGGTGCTCGTTCATCTGGGCGGTGAGCAAGGCGTCGAGCAGGGTCACGTCACCCCGGAAGTCCACCGAGCGCGGGCTGCGCGGTGGGATGCCGGTGATGTAGTAGCGCTTCGAGCTGATCAACGAGACCTCGACCGACAGGCCGCTGGTGTCGTTCACGTACTCCTCATAGCGCAGGCGGACGACCTGGGTCATCTCTTCGGGCGTGAGCCCGTTGACGTAGACCTCACCGACGTCCGGCAGCGTGATCACGCCGTCCATCCGCACCTGCTCGCTGACGCCGTTGTATTCGATGTGCATCGTGTCCCGGACGACCACCGAGTCACCGATGCCGACGTAGTACTGGCGATTGGCGTCATAGGTCGGACGGCCGAAGCCGCGCTGGTTCAGCACCTGGAGCACGCGAGCATCCTCGGAGGTCGTGCAGCCGGCCAGGCACAACAGGCCGAGGCACACTCCGATCCACGAACGACAGGTCACGAAGACGGTCTCCGATGGGCCCGCCGGCGGGCGACGGTGGCGGGGCCGCGGGGCCACCGGCGTCCATCGCTCGAGCGGGTTCAACAAAGGGGTTCCCCTCAAGTTGCCACCAAAAGGGGGCGCATGCAGGCGTTTGCTCTGGATATCGGTGTCCTGCCGCGAAAAATGGACCCTAAACGCCCATTCTCTGCCCGTACTGGGCCTCGTAGTAGGCCCGGTAGGCCCCGGAGCGCACCCGTTCCCACCAATCGCGGTGCTCGAGGTACCAGGCCACCGTGGCGGGCAGGCCCTCCTCGAACGTCCGCGCCGAACTCCACCCCAGCTCCTCGCGCAGCAGGCTCGAGTCCATGGCGTAGCGACGATCGTGCCCCGGACGGTCGGTGACGTACTGGATCAAGTCCTCGCCCTTGCCCACCTCGGACAGGATCGCCTTCACCACATCGATGTTGGGCCACTCGTTCTCGGCGCCGATGTTGTAGACCCCGCCCGGCTGCCCCTTGTCGAACACGCACCAGACGGCGTCGTTGTGGTCCTCGACGTGGATCCAGTCGCGCACCTGCATCCCATCGCCATACACCGGGAGCGGCTTGCCCTCGAGTGCGTTGGCGATCATCAGCGGGATCAGCTTCTCCGGGAACTGCAACGGCCCGTAGTTGTTCGAGCAGCGGGTGATCACGCAGTTCATGCCGTGGGTGTGGACCGCGGCGCGCACCAGCAGGTCGGCCGCGGCCTTGCTCGCGGCGTAGGGCGAGTTGGGCGCCAGGGGCGTGGTCTCGGTGAACGCCGGATCGCCCGGTCCGAGGGTGCCGTAGACCTCATCGGTCGAGACCTGGAGGTAGCGCGGCACCGCGTGCGCGCGCGCCAGGTCGAGCAGCACCTGGGTGCCCTGGATGTTGTTCCGCACGAAGGGCGAAGCATCGAGAATGCTGCGGTCGACGTGGGACTCGGCCGCGAAGTGGAACACGCCGTCGAACGTGTGTTCCCCGAAGAGCCGCTCCATCGCGTCGCGATCAGCCACGTCGGCGCGCACGAACACGTGTCCCTTGTCGCCTTCGAGGCTCTTCAGGTTCTCGAGGTTCCCGGCGTAGCTGAGGATGTCGACGTTGACGATGTCGACGTCGGGGCGCTGCCGACGCGTCCGCAGCACGAAGTTGCTGCCGATGAACCCGGCTCCGCCGGTGACGAGGATCTTCATGAGGTCGCTTCCACCGCCTTGCGGCGTTCGAGGTAGTCGTCGAGGGCCTGCTGCCAGGGGCCCGGCGCGTGATCGATCGCCGCACGCAGCTTGGCGTTGCTCAGCACCGAGCGTTCGGGGCGCGACGCCGGCCGATCGAGCCGGTCGGACGTCATCGGCCGCAGGTCGACCGTGAGGCCCGCGCGCTCGAAGATCTCACGGGCGAAGCCGAACCACGAACAACTGCCCGCGTTCGTGACGTGGTAGACGCCGCTGGGCGGTCGTCGACGCAGCACGTCCCACAGGATCGGCGCCAGCGCGTGGGTGCTCGTGGGGCTGCCCACCTGATCGTCGACCACCTCCAGGAACGGTCGCTCGGCCCCCAGGGCCAGCATCGTCTCCACGAAGTTGCGCCCGCCCAGCCCGTAGAGCCACTGGGTGCGGGTGATCCAGTGCTCACCGCCGGCGGCTGCGACCGCCTGCTCGCCGGCGAGCTTGGTGCGGCCGTAGGCCGAGAGCGGCCCGGTCCGATCGGTCTCGGAGTACTCACCGGGCGCGGGGATCCTGCCGTCGAACACGTAGTCGGTGGAGACGTGCAGCAGCGGGACGGCGGCCGCCGCACAGGCCGCGGCCAGGTGACCGGCTCCGACCCCGTTCACCCCGAGGGCCTCGGGCTCGTGCTCCTCGCAGCCGTCGACGTTCGTGTAGGCCGCGGCGTTGAGCACCGCATCCGGCCGGTGCTCCCCCATCACCGCCGCCACGGAGGCCGGATCGGTGATGTCGAGCTGCTCCAGGTCGGTCGCCACGAACTGCACGTCACGCGGACAGGCATCGCGCAACGCGAAACCCAACATGCCGGCGGCTCCGGTCACCAGGACGCGCATCGGTCAGCCGAGCTTGTTGGCCCCACCCTCTGCCACCAGGTGGGACGCGCGCAGGAGGCTGTCGAAGGTACCCGCGTCGGTCCACCACCCGTCGAGCACGCCGTACGACATCTTGCCGGCCTCGATGTAGGCGTTGTTGACGTCGGTGATCTCGAGCTCGCCCCGTGCCGACGGCTCGAGCGCTCCGATGATCTCGAACACCCGCTGGTCGTACATGTAGATGCCGATCACCGCGAGGTTGCTGGGCGGGTCCTTGGGCTTCTCGACGATGTCGGCGATCTGGTCGCCTTCGAGGCGTGCCACGCCGAAGCGCTCGGGGTCGTCGACCTCCTTGAGCAGGATGCAGGCCCCCTCACCCTTGGCGCGGTAGCGATCGACCGTGTCGCGGATGTTGCCCTCGATCAGGTTGTCACCCAGCACGACGCAGATCGGCTCCCCGCCTGCGAAGCGCTCGGCCAACCCCAGGGCCTCGGCGATGCCACCCTCTCCGCGCTGATACGCGTAGTTGATGTTCACCTTCAGCTCGTCGCCGTTCTCGAGCAACCTCAAGAAGTCGCCGGCGCTGTTGCCGCCGGTGACGATCAGGATGTCCTCGATCCCCGCGTTGCGCAGGGTCTCGATCGGGTAGTAGATCATCGGCCGGTCGTAGACCGGGAGCAGGTGCTTGTTCGTGATCTTGGTCAGCGGCCGCAGACGCGTGCCGAGACCACCGGCGAGGATGACGCCTTTCATCGGTGCGATTGGCTCATGGGGCAGGAGGGATGGTCAGGGGGAAGCCGGCCCGGAGAGGGGCGCTGCGCGCCGCCGAGTGATGGTCCGCCGCGCGCTGCCTACGGCGCGATGGAATCTTCAGGGTGCGGCCAAAGGGTGGGCACGATACCACGCCACGGTGGCTTCGAGTCCCGCGTCCAGGGGCACCTCGGCCCGCCAGCCCAGCAACTCGGCGACCCGGGCGACCGCGGCCCGGGAGTGGCGGATGTCGCCGGGCCGGGCCGGCCCGTGGTCGGGCTGCAGGTTGTCGACACCGCAGGCACGGCAGATGGCGGCCCAGAGGGCCAGCAGGTCCGTCGGCCGGCCACCCCCGATGTTGACCGCCGCACCGCCTCCGACGGGCGCGTCCAGCGCTGCCAGATTCGCCCGGACCACGTCCCCGACGAAGGTGAAGTCGCGGCTCTGGCCCCCATCGCCGTAGATCGTCGGCGGGCGTCCTTCCAAGGCCGCCGTAACGAACAGCGAGATCACGCCCGAGTAGGGCGACGAAGGATCCTGCCGCGGCCCGTAGACGTTGAAGTACCGCAGGCACACCGTATCGACCCCGTACAGCGCCGGCGCCATGCGGAACAGGTGCTCGGCCGCCAGCTTGTTCATGCCGTAGGGCGAGACCGGTCGCTCGCGCAAGGCCTCGTGGGCCTCTCCTTCGACCTCGTCCCCGTAGACCGCGGACGTGCTCGAGTACACGAGCCGACGCACACCGGCGTCCCGGGCGGCCAGCAGCAGCCGGGTCGAGGCCTGCAGATTGGCCCGGTTGCTGTGCACCGGATCGTCGATCGAGGTCGTCACCGACGCGCGCGCCGCACAGTGGATGACTCCATCGCACCCGGCGATCGCGTCGGTCAGCGTCTCCGGCTCGGCCAGGTCGGCCTCCACGAAGCGCGCGCCGGCCGGCACGTTCTCGCGGTGGCCGGACGACAGGTCGTCGGCCACGATCACTTCGTCGCCGCGTGCCAGGAGCGCATCGGCGATGTGGGAGCCGATGAAGCCGGCGCCGCCCGTCACGAGCACTCGCGTCATGGCGACCGACCTCCGGGGCCCTCAGCGCCCCGGTACCAGCTGACGAAACGGGCCAGCCCCTCGGTCAGCCCCACCTGCGGGTCGTAGCCCAGCTCCTCTCGCGCGCGACTCACGTCGGCGAACGTGCGCACCACGTCGCCGGGCTGCAGCGGCTGCCAGTCGACGAGCGGCGTCTTGCCCGTCGCCTCGGCGAGCGCATCCACCAGGCCCCGCAGACTGATCGTCTGGGACTCTCCCAGGTTGTAGATGCGGAAACCGTGGCTCTTGTCGAGCGCCTTGGTGAGGCCGTCGAGGATGTCGTCGATGTAGGTGTAGTCGCGCTCGGTGGTGCCGTCGCCGAACAGCGGCAAGGCCTGCCCGCCGTCGATGTGTCGCACGAACTTGTGGATCGCCATCTCCGGTCGCTGACGCGGCCCGTACACGGTGAAGAACCGCATGCAGGCGATGTCCATGTCGTAGAGATGGTGGAAGGTGTGGCAGGTGAGTTCGTTGGAGCGCTTCGTCGCGGCGTAGGGCGACACGGGACGGGAGACGTCGTCGTCTTCGTGGAACGGCACCTTCTCGTTCCCGCCGTACACGGAGGACGAGCTGCCGAACACGAAGTTCCGCAGCCCGGCGTCCCGGGCCGCAGCCAGCATCACCGATGTCCCCGTGCAGTTGACGTCGTGGTAGAGCGCCGGATCCTCCACCGAGGGGCGCACCCCGGCCTTGGCGGCGAGGTGCACCACGGCGGCCGGACGCCGTTCGCGGAACAGGCGCCCCACCGCATCCGCATCACGGATGTCGCCCTCGACGAGTTGGAAGCCGCTCTCGCCCAGGGCCCGCTCCAGGTTGCGACGCTTGATGCGCGGGTCGTAGTCGAGGCTGAACGCGTCGAACCCCACGACCTCCTCCCCGCGCGACAGGAGCCGCTCGGTCAGGTGCGAGCCGATGAACCCCGCGGCTCCGGTGATCAGGATCGGTCCGTCCATCACTCGACCGTCACGCTCTTGGCGAGGTTGCGCGGCTGATCGATGTCGCACCCCCTGCGCTCGGCGATGTAGTACGCCAGCAGTTGCAGCGGCACGACGTTCACGATCGGAGACAGGTCCTCGTCCACCGCGGGAACCTCCAGTACCTCGTCAGCCAGGGACTTCACGCGTTCGTCGCCCTCCTCGCACACGGCGATCACGATCCCGTCACGCGACCGGACCTCCTCGATGTTGCTGAGCACCTTCTCGTACACGCGCCCCGGCGTCGCCACGACCACGACCGGGAGGTTGGCGTCGATCAGCGCGATCGGACCGTGCTTCATCTCACCCGCGGGGTAGCCCTCGGCGTGGATGTAGCTGATCTCCTTGAGCTTGAGCGCGCCCTCGAGGGCGATGGGGTAGTTGACCCCGCGCCCGAGGTAGAGGAAGTCCGCGGCGTCCGCGAAACGGTGAGCCACCGCGCGCACCTGATCGGCGTGCCGCAGCGCGCCCTCCATCGCGTAGCGCAGTCGTCGCAGGGGCACGATGCGCGTCGCGGCCTCCTCGTGGGTCAGGCAGCCGCGCCGGACCGCCAGGTCGAGCGCCAGCATGTACAGCGCCACGAGTTGCGTCGTGAAGGCCTTGCTCGAGGCCACGCCGATCTCGGGCCCGGCCTCGGTCAGGATCGTGGCGTCCGCCTCGCGCATGGCGGAGCTCTCGGGCACGTTGCACACCGCGATCACCGGTGAGCCCTGCGCCTTCACGTCGCGCATGGCGCCGAGCGTGTCGAGTGTCTCGCCGGACTGGGTGATCGGCACGATCAGGTGATCGGGACCGCCTTGCGTGGCCCGGTAACGGAACTCCGAGGCGTAGTCCACGTCAACCGCGAGATCGGTCAGGTTCTCCACGTAGAACTTGCCGGCCAGCCCCGCGTGCCAGCTCGTGCCGCAGGCCACGAAGGTCATGCGTGCGACGCGAGCGAGGCGATCGCCCAGGGCGTCGAGCGCCTCCATGCGGATCGACCCGGTCCCATCGTCGATGCGGCTGGACATCGTGGCGGAGACGGCCGCGGGCTGCTCCTCGATCTCCTTGAGCATGAAGTGCTTGTAGCCGCCCTTCTGCACCTGCACCGGATCCCAGTTGATGTGCTTGGTGGGACGCACGACCGCGGTCCCGTCCAGGTCGGTCACCTCGATCCCGGCCGGCGTGAGCACCGCCACGTCGCCGTCGTCGAGCGGCATCATGGTCCGCGTGTGGGCCAGCAGCGCCGGGATGTCCGACGCGAGGAAGGACGCGCCTTCGCCCACACCCAGGACGAGCGGTGACTGGTGCCGGACCGCCACGAGCATGCCGGGGTGATCCGCGGACTGGATCACGAAGGCGAACGCCCCCGCGAGACGGCGCGCCGTCGTGCGCACCGCAGCGGGCAGGTCGTCACCCGCGGCGAGTCGGGACGCCACGAGGTGCGCGAGGATCTCGGTGTCCGTGTCGGAACGGAACTCGCAACCCTCCGCCGCCAGCTCGGCGCGCAACTCCGCATGGTTCTCGATGATCCCGTTGTGGATCACGGCCACCCGTCCCTTGCTGTCGACGTGCGGGTGCGCGTTGCGCTCGGACGGTCCCCCGTGCGTGGCCCAGCGGGTGTGGCCCATCCCCACCTCGCCGAACGGCGCGAGTTCCGCCACGGCCGCCTCGAGTTCGGCCAGCTTGCCGGCGCGGCGCAGGATCACGAGGCCGTCGCCCTCCTGCACCGCGATCCCCGCGGAGTCGTAGCCGCGGTACTCGAGCGCCTTCAGGCCCTCGACGAGCAGGCGGCTCGCGGGCCCCGCCCCGGTGACACCGATGATGCCGCACACGTCAGCCGACCCGGACCTTCGTCTTGAAGTACTCCAGCGTTCGCTTCAGGCCCTCGTCCAGCCTCACCCGCGGCTGCCAGCCCAGGATCTCCTGGGCCCGAGTGATGTCGGGCCGGCGCTGCTGCGGGTCGTCTTCCGGCAGCGGGTGGTAGGTGATCGTGCTGCCCGAGTCCGTGAGCTCGACGACCGTCTCGGCGAACTCCTTGATCGTCATCTCGGCGGGGTTGCCGATGTTCACGGGGAAGGGTTCGTCACTCTCCGACAGGCGCCAGATGCCCTCGATCAGGTCGTCGACGTAGCAGAACGAGCGCGTCTGCGTGCCGTCGCCGAAGACGGTGATGTCCTCACCGCGCAGCGCTTGCGACATGAAGGCGGGCAGCGCGCGACCGTCGTTGAGACGCATGCGCGGCCCGTAGGTGTTGAAGATGCGCACGATGCGCGTCTCCAGCCCGTGGAAGCGGTGGTAGCCCATGACCAGCGCCTCGCTGAAGCGCTTGGCCTCGTCGTACACGCCGCGCGGTCCCACCGGGTTGACGTTGCCCCAGTAGGACTCCTTCTGCGGGTGCTCGAGCGGATCGCCGTAGACCTCCGAGGTGGAGGCCATGACGAAGCGGGCGCCCTTGGCGTGGGCCAGCCCCAGGGCCTTGTGCGTGCCCAGTGACCCCACCTTGAGGGTCGGGATCGGCATCTCGAGGTAGTCGATCGGGCTGGCGGGCGACGCGAAGTGGAAGACGCGGTGCACCTCGCCGGGCACGTGGATGTAGTCGGTGACATCGACCTTCAGGAAGCGAAAACCACCGCCGCCCATGAGGTGCTCGATGTTGGCCATGTCGCCCGTGGAGAGGTTGTCCATGCAGACCACCTCCCACCCCTCGGCGAGCAGGCGTTCGCACAGATGCGAGCCCAGAAACCCCGCTCCGCCGGTGACGAGAGCCCTCATGAACAATCCTCCGACCTGTCCTCTGACCGCCTCGACGCGACGACACCCGTCGCGGCCGCGGCCGTGCATCCGTCGCGGGTCCTCCGCGAACCATCGATCGACGCCACGGTTCCGTCCGGGTCGTCGTCCGCGTCTCCATCAGGCGATGGATCGGCGTCTTCGTCGTCTTGTGGGTCCTCGCCCTCGCCCGACTCGGGATCGGGGTCACCCGCCGGCTCGGGCTCAGCGGGCGCCGGGTCATCCGATCCCGGTTCGTCGCCCAGCGGCTCGTCTTGCGGCTCGGGGTCGACCGGGGCGGGGTCTGGCGACTCGGGGTCTGCCGGAGCGGGTTTCTCGGGAACCGGCTGCTTCCCGGCCGGCTGCGAGACAGCCTCCCCGTCCGCCGGACGAACGGGCGTCGCGGGCGCGGGCTTGGGTGCGCCCAGCCGCGTCGAGTTGATCGGCGCTGGCGGCAACCAATCGGGACGACGCCGCAGGTCGAGCAGGACCAGTCCCGCACCGTCGGACACGCGCGTACGCACCCCCCCGACGCGCAACTGACCATCGCCGCCGACGAGCAACTCGTCGCCCGCAGCCACCAGGTCCACGTCTTCCTCGGTGGACACCACCATGCCGCGCCAGGAGTCCTGTCGCTCCCGCGGGCCGTCCGAGGGGTCGACGAACAACGGGAGATCGACTTCCTCACCGCGCACCAGTTCGAGCGAATCCACCGGTTCCCGTCCGCTCCCCTCGCGATCCAGCGAGAGGTACCCGTGCACGCGGATCGCACGACCACCGATGTTGCGTACCCGCAGGCGACCGTCTTCCAGGTGCACCTCGCACGACGCCTGGTCCAGCTCGCAACGCAGCTCGCCGGGCAGCGTCAAGGTGAGCGGTCGCGCCCCGCCGTGGGCCTCGACCATCACCACCATCGGCAGGCGCACCACGTCCCCCCCGGCGTCGATCGTCTCCAGCTCGAGTCGCGCCGCTCCGTAGAGCACGATGCGCCCCCCACCGGAGAACACGACCTCGCTCTGACCGCTGCTGCCCTGCTCGACCTGCCCGCCCTGGATCAGATTCGCCGTGGGGTTGAACGCATACAGCACACGTTCGGCGGAGCTGGGCCCTTCGCGCACGGCGACCACATCGGAGTACCGGCGCACGAGGACCTTCTCCTGGGCCGCAGCCGTCCCCGACAGCGCCGCGCACAAGACGGGCCACGAGACGAGGACGAGGAACGCAACGCGGAGGGAGGTCATGGTGCCTGCAGTCAGGAGTCGGGGGAGAGCGAGCGGCGGACCCGTCGGGGGATCGGTCAGGCCGAGCCCGGCGTCTTCATGCGCTCGATGAAGGACGTATCGTACCGACCTTCGAGGAAGGACTCCTGAGCCAGGATCTCCTTGTGGAACGGCACGGTCGTGGCGATGCCACGGATCACACATTCATCGAGCGCTCGGCGCATGGCCTTGATGGCCTGTTGCCGGGTCTCGGCGTGAACCACCAGCTTGCCGATCATGGAGTCGTAGTGCGGGCTGATCGTGTAGCCCCCGAAGGCGTGCGTATCGAAGCGCACGCCGGGCCCCGACGGGAAGTACATGCGCTCGATCCGCCCGGCACAGGGGCGGAAGCCGGCGGCGGGGTCTTCGGCGTTGATCCGGCACTCGATCGCCGCCCCCTCGACCACGACCTCGTCCTGGGTGAACGACAACGGGCGGCCCGAGGCCACGCGCAACTGCTCCCGGATGATGTCCACCCCGGTGACCATCTCGGTCACCGGGTGCTCCACCTGGACCCGGGCGTTGAGTTCCATGAAGTAGAAGCGGCCGCGGCTGTCGAGCAGGAACTCGACCGTACCGGCGTTCACGTAGCCGGCCTCGCGGCACAGCGACACCGCCGCATCACCCATGCGAGTGCGCAGATCGAGATCGACGGCCGGTGAGGGCGCCTCCTCCAGCAGCTTCTGATGCCGTCGCTGGACGGAGCACTCGCGCTCGCCGAGGTGCAGCACGTTGCCGTGGTTATCGGCCAGCACCTGGATCTCCACGTGGCGCGGGCCCTCGACCAGCCGCTCCACGTAGACGTCGGCGTTGCCGAACGCGGCGTGAGCCTCGCTGCGCGCCGCCTCGAAGGCCACCTCGAGCTGACTGGCCTCGTGCACGGGCCGCATGCCGCGCCCACCGCCCCCGGCGGTCGCCTTGACCATCAGCGGGTAGCCGATGTCATCGGCGATCGCCGCCGCCTCGGCGACCGAGTCCACGATCCCGTCGCTTCCCGGGACGATCGGCACACCGGCCATGCGCGCGATCTCGCGCGCGGTGTTCTTGTCGCCCATGCGACCGATCACCGAAGCCGGCGGCCCGATGAAGGTGAAGCCGCAAGCGGAGACCACCTCGGCGAACTTCGCGTTCTCGGAAAGGAAGCCGTAGCCGGGGTGGATCGCGTCGGACTCGGTGATCTCCGCGGCGCTGATCACCCGGTTCATGTCGAGGTAGCTCTGCCCCGACGGAGCCGGTCCGATACACACCGCCTCGTCGGCGAGTTCGACGTAGCAGGCGTCCCGGTCCGCTTCGGAGTAGACCGCGACGACCTCGATGTCGAGCGCATGGCACGCGCGCAGGATGCGCAAGGCGATCTCGCCGCGATTGGCGATGAGGACGCGCCGGAACACGGAGACCTAGAGCAACCGCATGAGGAAGAGCGTCTGCCCGAACTCCACGGCCTCGCCGTTCTCGACCTCGATCGAGACGATCTCTCCGCGGGCATCCGGCGTGATCTCGTTCATCACCTTCATGGCCTCGATGATGCACACCGTCGTGGCCTCCTCCACGGTGTCACCGACGCTCATGAAGGGCGAGGCCTCCGGGCTGGTCGCCCTGTAGAAGGTGCCCACCATCGGGGACTTGAACGCATGCAGGTCGGGGTCCGCCGGGGCCGCGGGGGCCGCTTCCGCCGCAGGGGCAGCCACGGCCGGCGCCGGCGCCGCGCTGACCACCGGCGCGCCGGCGGAAGCCGCGCCCAGGCGCGCCAGGCGGATGTCGCGACCGCCGTCGGGCGACACGCGATACTCGAGCTCAAGCAGCTGGTGCCGCTCCATGAGTTCGACCAGAGCCTCCACTTCCGGGAACACCTGCTCCCCGGCGGCGTCCGCGGTGGACCCGACGCTGGGCTTCTTCCTGGTCGCGCGACGCTTGGCCGCCTTGCGAGCGGGCGCCTTGCGCCGCGTCGCCTTCTTCCGCGTACCTGTCTTGCGCGTGCTCTTCTTGCGTGCAGCCACCGACACTCCTCCGCTTCCCGGGGTGATGACGGGGGGGCACCCCCGGGCCTGCTCTTCGGATTCCTGCTCGGACTCCGTCTACTCGGGTGCCTTGACCCGATCGACGTACTCGCCGGTACGCGTGTCGACGCGCACGTACTCACCTGGGTTCAGGTAGACCGGAACCTGGATCACGGCTCCGGTGTCGATCGTCGCCGGCTTGTTGCCGCCGGCGGCGGTGCTGCCCTTGACCCAGGGGGTCGTCTCCGTGACGTGGAACACCATGTGGTTCGGCAGCGAGATGGAGATCACTTCACCATCGCACGTCTTGAACTGACAGGTGGTGTTCTCCTTCAGGTAGTCCAGCATGTGCTTGACCTGATCCTCGTTGATCGGGATCTGATCGTACGTCTCCGGATCCATGAACATGTAGTTGGAGCCCTCCCGGTAGAGGTACTCCATGTCGTTCTTGTCGACGATGGCCTGTTCGACCTTGGCCTTGCTGTCGAAGGTGACCTCCTTGGCGCCGCCGGTCTTCAGATTCCGGAGCTTGGTGCGTACGAAGGCGCCGCCCTTGCCGGGTTTGACGAACTGGAAGTCGACGATGTCGAACAGGACGCCGTCGATTCGCAGCGTGATGCCGTTGGAGAACTGATTGGTGGAGATCGTGACCATGACGCCCCGGCTGTTGGAGAGCCCGACATTGAACCGGCCCCCTCGGCGCGAATCAACCCGAGTGGGCGGGTGTCCCCGGCGGGTCGGCCGCCGGTCGGCCCAAAGGGGACGCCAGGATGCCGCCGACGATGGCCAGGGGGGCCACGTGCAGCAGCAGCCGCCCCAGCGTGAGCACGAACAGGACCTCGAGCGGGTCGTCCCCCGACATGACCGCCTCGGCACGGGGACTCGACCAGCCGGTGATCAGATAGGCAAAGGCGTAGGCACCGAGTTGCAGGATCACGGCGATCAGGACCAGCTTGAGCCCCGGAAGCCGCCGCAGCGACGGCCAGCCCACGGCGAACAGGACCGCCACGGCCACCCAGGTGATGTTCCACTGGCGCATGTCGGCCATGTGGAGCGCGAATGCCGTGGCGATCAGGGGGATGCGCTCCAGCCCCTGGCGCAGTGCATCGCCGTGCATGCGCCCCCAGTAGTTCTCGTCCAGTGCCGGGAAGCTCGATGACAGCCAGCCCCACAGGCCCACGTAGAGCAGCAGCGCCAGGCCGACCGGGGCCAGGGCCGCGCGCCAGGGCAGCCGCCGGCGACAGACCAGCAGCGCCAGCGTGAGCGCGACGACGAAGGGCAATCCCTCGTTCTTGGTGAGCGCGCCGAAACCCAGCAGCAATCCCAGTTCGAGGCCTGCTCGCGGGCGCTCGCCCTGGACCAGGTCGTGCGCCGCCAAACCAGCTCCCAAGACGAAGAGTGCCAGCGGAATGTCGGCCAGCGCGGAGAAGGCGCCGGCACCGGGAGGGGGCCCGGCCAGGTAGGCGATCAGGGGCAGCGTCGCCACCCAGGTCGCCGCGAAGCAGCCGATCAGCGCCCCCGCGCGACGGGCCACGGCACCATAGGCCACGGCCGCGATGGCCACGGCGTACCACGGGTATATCGCCGACGTGATGCGGTCCTCCCAGACGCCCGAGACGTACGCGGGCAGCGCGGCCACATGGGCGACCAGCGGCGGGTACTGCTGGTGCGTGAACCAGAAGCCGGGGTCAGTTGAGACAGCTCCGCGCAGCGTGCCGTCCTCGAACAGGGCCTTGGTCTTGAACATCCAGCGCGTGACGGCATCGAACTGGAAGGTCGGCCGCAGCCACCCCGAGCGCACGACCAACGCGAGCGACACCAGCGTGATCGCTGCCATCACGCCGAGCGCCGTCCACTCGAGCCCGCCTGCCGGCCACACCGTCCGAGGAGTCGCCTGCCGCGCGGTGCCCCTGCCCAGGAGCAACAGCACCAAGGCCGTCAGGCCGAGCGCGAGACCCAGCGACACGAGCCCCACCGGGAGGCGCAGCATGTCGAGCAGCATGGACAACACCCCGACCGTGCCGAAGCCCAGCATGAGCCCCCGGCCGAAGGCCTCGATCCAGCCCACACCGGGACGTCCCAACAGCGACCTGTCGACCAGTCGCCCGAGGACGAGGCACACCACCAACGTCAGCGCGAGTTCGAGCACGTCAGCGACCCCGGCGCCGGCCGCCTGGCTGCGGCCCGCCCCGGCCCTGCCCCGGCCCACTCCCGGCGGATTGCGCCGGCTGCACCAGGTCGCTCTCCCGCAGCACGCCCTCACCCACGTCCTCGTCGCCCGGGAAGGGCACCTCCGCGTCCGCATCGCCGATGCGCCAGTAGCGCGGGATCTTGCCGCCGGTGATGGCCCACTGAGCCTCGGGCAAGGTGGGCTCCTTCACCGATCCGCCGTCCTCGTAGGGATCACCGACGCAACGCAACGGATAGAGGTAGTACGCGAGCATGTACCAGTCGTTGCCGGGCATGCCCTTGAGGTGGACCACGTCGGCGCGCTCGCCCTGCATGCGCACCGTGCGCGCATGGCGCAGCAGCTCCATCCAGCGCGCCTGGTACAGCTGGGAGAAGCCCCGCACGAGTCCGCGGATCACGCCGCGCACGCGCACCTTGGCCTCCATGTCGCTGGCGACCAGGTCGTCGACGCTGAGCATCATCTGGGGATCGCCGCGCCCGAAGGTGTAGTCGGGCAGGCCGCGGTAGTTCTCGTGGGGCCACCAGCGGAAGAGTGACCAGATGACCACGAGCATGGCCACTGCCTGGGAAACGGTCTGCCGTGTCATGCGCTGTTCGAACCTCGGTCCGGGAGGACGACGGGCCGCGGATTCTAGCCCGACGCACCACCGGGACGAGAACCCGGCCCGGGAGCGGCCCCCCCGGCACCCAGTTCCTCGGCGCAGTCCGCCACGGCGCCGGCCAGCAGCGAGACCCCGTGGAGCAGCGCCGGCAGGACCGCCTGCAGGCACTCTCGCGCGCCCCCCGGGCTGCCCGGGAGGTTCACCACCAGGGCCCTGCCGCAGGTCCCGGCGATCGCCCGGGAAAGGGCCGCCGTGGGGACCGCAGCGAGCGACGTCGCCCGCATGGCCTCGCCGAGCCCGGGCACCTCCCGGTCGATCACGAGGCGCGTCGCCTCGGGCGTCACGTCCCTCGGGCCGATGCCCGTGCCGCCGCTGGTGAGGACCAGTTGCACGCTGAGGCTGGCCTCGCGCATGCCCGCTGCCAGGACCTCGCACTCGTCGGGCAGCGCCACCACGCGCTCGAGTTCCACCCCCGCCTCGGCCAGCACCTCGCGCACACCGGCGGCCGTCCGGTCCTCACGCTCGCCGCGCGAGACGCGGTCCGACGCCAACAACAGCCGGGCTCGGATCATCGCTCGCCCCGGCGCCAGGGGCCGCTGCGCCCGCCAGACTTCTGCTCGAGCTGCAGGGTCTCGACAACCAGCCCCTTCTCGACCGCCTTGAGCATGTCGATCAGCGTCAGGGCGGCGGCGGCGGCGGCGGTCAGCGCCTCCATCTCGACGCCGGTGCGCCAGGTCGCGTCGACCTGCGCGGTGATCGCCAGGGCGTCGTCCCCTCGCGCCTCGATGCGAACGTCGGCGGCGTCGATCGGGAGCGGATGGCAGAAGGGCACCAGGTCCGAGGTGCGTTTGGCAGCCTGGATCCCGGCGATCCGGGCGGTCTCGATCACGGGGCCCTTGGGCCCCTCGCCGCTGAGCGCCAGGCGCAGGGTCTCGGGCCGCATCACGACCCGGGCCGAGGCCACGGCCGAGCGGCGGGTGACCGGCTTGTCGCCCACGTCCACCATGCGGGCGTGGCCGTCGGGGCCGACGTGGGACAGTCCGGATTCCATGCGGCGCATGATAGCCGCGCAGCGGCGCGAACGTCCCGTTCCTGCCACGCGAGGGCTATCTACACTGGCTATGATGCGACCTACAGCCCAACATCCTCGCGACTCGATACGAACTGTGGCCCGCCTCCTCCTCCTCCCAAGGGGTCCCCGTATGCGCACGCTGCTCCTGCTCGCCACCCTGGCCCTGTGCCCCGCGGCGACCCCGTTCGCCCCGCTCGATGACCTCGCCGATCAGCTCGACGAGATCACCTTCCGCCTCGAGAGCGCCGACGGCGCCGACACGTGGGAGCTGGCCCAGGAACTCCGCAAGGCGGCGCGCAGTGACTCGGTCGTCGCGGTCCCGCGCCTCGTGGCAACAGCCCAGGACAGTTCACCGGCCGTGCGGCTGGTGCTCGCGGACACCCTGATCGACCTCGACGCCAGCGGTGAAGCCGCGGACGTGCTGCTGCCCATGGTCGAGGGTGAGCACGCCCCCGCCGCACTCGCGGCCCTCGCCGACCAGACCTTCCGCGACGTGCCGAAGGTCGCCAAGGCCCTGTCCGAGATGCTCGAGGCCCCGCTCGAAGCCAACCGGCGCATCGACGTGGCCCGCACCCTCTACCAGGTGAGCCGCAGCAAGGACCGCTTCGTCGCGCGCCGGATCCTGCTCGACACGCTCAAGAGCGACTCGCCCGAGACCCGCGCCATGGGCGCCCTGGCCCTGGCGGAGATCAAGGACTACGAGTCGGCGCGGCCCGTCCTGCGGGTGCTCTCCTCCGACCCCGGGCCGCGCGGCCAACTCGCCCGGGCCTACCTCGAGACCGCCGACAAGATCGACTACTACCTCGAGAAGCTCTTCCGGCAGAGCGAACAGGGGCCGACCTCCTCGGCCCGCACCGGCGACGAACGCGGCGGCGTCGGCTCGCTCGACGTGCTGGACGAGTTGATGCAGAAGATCATCGACAACCACCTCGTGGGCGAGAAGCTCGACGACCCGGACGGCCGCGAACGCCTGATCACGGCCGCCGCCCGGGGCATGCTGCAGTCGCTCGATCCGCACTCGACCTACTTCTCTCCCAAGGAGTACGAGCGCTGGATCCTCGACCTGCGCCGCAACTACGCCGGCATCGGCGCGTACGTGGACACCGTCGACGACGTCTTCACCATCACCCGCCCGATCTACTCCGGCCCCGCGTACCGCGCCGGCCTGATGACCGGCGATCGCATCATCGAAGTCGACGGTTGGGACACCCGCGGTCGCAGCAACGACGACATCATCAAGCGCCTCAAAGGCGAGCCGGAGACCGAGGTCACGGTGACCGTGCACCGCACCGGTTGGACCGAGTTCGAGAAGTACGTGATCAAGCGCGAAGTGATCCACATCCCCAGCGTCCAGTGGGAGATGCTCCCCGGGAACATCGGGCTGGTGGAGATCCTGAGCTTCGCCGAAGAGACCGCGGACGAGCTGTCCCACGCGATCGAGGCGCTCGCCAGCGCAGGCATGGAGGGCATGCTGCTCGACCTGCGCAACAACAGCGGCGGCTACCTGGAAGAAGCCGTGAAGACGGCCTCGGTCTTCATCGAAGAGGACCGGCTCGTCGTGTCCACCAAGGGCCGCGGAGTCCAGCAGCGCGACTACCACGCCCGCATCCAGTCGCTGCGCTACGACGGCCCGCTGGTGATGCTCGTCAACGAGCGCAGTGCGAGCGCGTCCGAGATCGTCGCCGGCGCCCTGCAGGACCACGGACGGGCGATCGTCGTGGGCGAGAAGACCTTCGGCAAGGGTTCGGTGCAGCAGGCGCACGCGCTCGAAGCGCGACCCGGTGACACGCTCACCACGGACAAGAACTACGACGGGGCCTACGACCCGGACGACCAGTACATCGATCTCGACGGGGACGGCGTGTTCACCTACCGCGCCTACGTCAAGATCACCAACGCGCGCTACTACCTCCCCTCAGGACGCTCGATCCACACCGAGCTCGACTTCGACGGCCGCGTGGTCGAGGACGGTGGGGTGACCCCCGACGTCCTCGTGGAATACGGCGGCGGTCTCCAGGGTTGGGAGAACTACGAGCTGGCGCAGCTGTACAACGAGCTGCGGACCGAGTACGACCAGGCCAAGGAGCAGGCTCCCGACTCGACCGAGCCCTTCCGCGATCCGTTCGAGCGCTACGTCGAAGAGATCTTCCAGGCCGACCCCGACCTGATCTTCGCGCTGGCGGACGGCGACGACCGCGACACCAGCCGCTACCCCGGTTTCGACGCCTTCCGTGCGAGCCTCGACACGCCGCTGCCCGACGAGACCGTGCGACTCTGGCTGCGCAACAAGTGGGTGCGCGACAAGGTCGCCGACGTGCGCGGCCGGGCCTTCCCGGGACAGTTCGCATACGGCGACTGGCAGGAAGACCTCCAACTGCAGGAGGCGATCCGCCAACTCGCGCCGACGATGGCCCTCGACATGACCGCGCACGAGAGCTACGCGCCGTTCGCGGACGCGGACACGCCCCGCTGAGGCGACGCGCGCCGGGGGGCCCCGCAGCAAGCGGGCCCCCGGTCCGCCGCCGTGGCGCCTACGGCCCCTTCTCGATCGTGTCCCCCCGCGGCCCGGTCGGCGCGGTGGCCTCCGGCGCATCGGACGACGCAGCCGGCACGCGCTCCGCAGCACCGGGAACCGGCGCCGCCCAATCCAGGTAGAGCGGCCGCACGAGCTCGCGCCAGAGCACCTTGCAGACCAAGGCCAGCGGGATCGCCACCACCACCCCCAACGTGCCGAACAGCACGCCGCCGGACAGCAGCACGACCACCAGTGCCACCGGGTGCAACCCCGTCTCCTTGCCCAGCAGCAGCGGGAACAGCACCGCGCCCTCGAGCGCCTCGCCCGCGCCGAACAGCGCCAGCGTCAGCAGCAGCGTCTCGGTTCCCCCACCCGCCATGGTGAGCGCGATCACCGAAGCCGGTAGCGCGCCCACGATGAACCCCAGCACGGGGATCAGGGACAGCAGGCCCGTCGCCAACGCGATCGGCATGGCGTGATCGATGCCGATGAAGAGCATGCCGATGAACAGGAACAGCGCCTTGGCCAGCCCGCACGCGAGACGCCCGCGCAGGAAGGCCACGAGTTCGGTCCCGATGTCGCGGGCGATCCGGTCCACCTGCTCCCGGTAACGCGGCGGCACGAGTTCGCGCGCTCGGCGCGACATCGCCGGGTACTCGACCAGGAAGAAGAAGAGATAGAACGGGATCAGCACCAGCAGGGTGATCAGCTGGACCAGCCCGCCCGCCCACCCCGCGAGTCGGTCGACGAAGTGCGACAGCACATCGCTCGCCGGACGGGCGAAGGCCCCCATGCTCTCCAGCAGCGACACGCGCAGTTCGTCCAGCGTCGAGCTGGTGCTGAACAACACGCCGCGTTGCGAGAGCTGCCGATTGACCCACTGTTCCAGCGCCACGAGCGACCCGGCGTCGTAGGCTCCATCGCCGTCGAGATCCTCGAACTCGGCCTCGGACGCGTGGCCGATCGCCAGGTTGATCAGGCCGTCGCCGTTCTTGTCACCGTAGAACGGTTCCCCGCCGAGGTCCCGGGCGAGCTGTTGGAACTGCGACGTGATCGTCGACGCGGTCAAGGCGAGCACCAACCCGAACATCACGTAGAGCAGGATCACCGTCGCGGTGCGCGGCAGACCGAAGCGCGCCACCACCCCCACCAGCGGATTGACGATCACGGCCAGCAGCACGGCGACCGCAACCGGCGTCAACACCGACGAGAGGGTCGACGCCAGGATCAGGATCACGACCAGTGCGAGCACCGGAAACGCGACCCGCCGCCAGCGTGGGGTCATTCGATGTGGCGCAGCGGAGCCCGCCAGGCGAAGTCGAAGGCGTCGTGGAAGCTGAAGCCGTTGGAGAAATCGCTCTTGCGATCGGTCTCCTGCTTGTTCAGCAGGCCGCCCTCGACGAGATCGAAGACGATCTCACCGAAGTCCTCGGTGCGGTAGATGCCCCAGCGCTCGAGCACGAGCCGCGCGAGCGGTCCGTACTGATCGATGGCGAACTCGCGCAGGCCACTCAGCAGTTGCTCGGCCGACACGTGTCGATCGGGCGCCAGTGGTTGGCCCCGTTGACATGGCGCACGATCCTCGTACTCCAGCACGAAGTCCAGTGCGTGGAAGACGAAGTGGTAGGCCTCGGGCTCGTACGCGCTCGCGCGCGCAGCCATGGCCTGGATGCGTTGCTGGACGGATTGTTTGGTGGTCATGATGGCGGTCGCCTTCGGGGCGATGGCGGTCGATGGACGGCCTCGGAGGCAACCCCATCATCGGACGACGACGCCTGCGGCTTGACGAGCCCCTAGGTCTAGGGCCTCGAACCCGTACGAACCCCCACCCCTATGGTGGCCAGCCCCAGGCCCAAGCCGGACCAGGCCACCTGGGGCGGAATGTGGCGTCGCAGGTCCTCGGCGGCCTCCATCAAGACCGCGTCCGCGGCCAGCAACGGCTCTGCTTCCGGGAGTTGTTCCGGGTCGGCGGGTGCCGGCGTCAGACACGCCGACGAACTCGCTCCCGACCGCAACAGCACGAGGTCGCGCAGGTGGGTCCTCAACACGTCGAGCAACGTGCGACGCAAGCGCGTGTCGTCGATCTCCGGGCCGCCGGCCGACGTCGTGTCCTCGGCCTGCTGCGTGAGTTCGTCCAAACGCTCGCGCGCCCGGTCCAACTCCTCGCTGCACGCGCGACCGAATGCCGTTGCGGCCAGTCGGCCGCTCAGCACGCCATCGAACGCGACGCACAGCGCCGGCACGTCGAACAGCGACAGCTCGTGCAGGCGTCCGGGACGCCCCCGGGCGAGGGCCAGCAGGAGCTCGTCCACGACCATGCCGCGCGCCGCGCACAGTTGCTTCACGTCCGCATCCTCGAGCGGCGAGAGGCGCAGCGTCTGGCAACGGGAGCGGATCGTGTCGAGCAACACGTCCTCGCGGGACGTCGTGAGCAACAGACGGCTGCCACGCGGAGGCTCCTCGAGCGTCTTGAGCAACGCGTTCTGGGCCTCCTCGTTCATCTCGTCGGCGTTGTCGATGATCACGGCGTGGCCGCTCGCTTCGAGCGGGCGCAAGCCGAGCGCCGGAATCACGCCGAGCCGGATCTGGTTCACGGTCACTTCGTGACGCGAACCGTGTTCGTGGTCCGGGTCGCGTGCCACCAGGTGCAGGTCAGGGTGATTGGCCGAGAGCACCTTGCGGCACGACGGACACTCGTCGCACGGGATCCGGTCACTCGCCGCCTCACACCAGGACGCGCGCACGACCCACTCCGCAAAGGCGCGCTTGCCGATGCCCGCCTCGCCGGTGACGAGCAGGGCGTGCGCCAGCGCACCGCGCGACAGGGCGGAGCAGACCGTGCGGCGAGCCTCCTGATGACCGATCAGGGACATGCCAGCGCTCGCACCGCCGCGCGCACCTCGTGTTCCACGCGATCGGGGTCCGCCTCGCCGTCCAACACCACGAACCGCTCCGGCTCTGCAGCCGCGAAGCCCGCGTAGGCGTCCGAGACACGGCGGAAGTACGCCTCGTCGCGGGACTCGATCCGATCCGCCGCGCGCCCTGCCCGGCGAGCCAGGGACGTCTCGATCGAGACCTTCAACCAGAGCACACGGTCGGGCCAGGCGCCCCCGGTGGCTTCGCGACCCAGTCTCAGGATGGCCCCGGCATCCAGGCCCAGGCCCGCTCCCTGGTAGGCGGCCGTCGAGTAGCTGGAGCGATCGACGAGGACCACGTCACCGCTGGCCAACGCCGGTCGGATACGACGCGCGTACAGCTCAGCCCGAGCGGCCATGTACAGCAGCATCTCCGCCTGAGGCGACCAGGGACCGCCATCCAGCAGGATCGAACGCACGGCCTCACCCAGCGCCGTGTCGCCTGGTTCGCGGAACAGGTGCACGGCGCGATCCGGGTCGGTTGCGGCGATCCAGTCGCGCAGACGACGCGCCTGCGTCGTCTTCCCGCAGCCGTCGATGCCCTCCAATGCGATCAACACGCCGCGGGTCCCGCCGGCTACCACGCGAGGTCGCGCTGGGCGCCCTCGAGCCGGGCCTGCAGGGTGTGCACCAGACGATCGAACTCGTCGTCGCGTCGGCGGCGCTGGTCCACCGAGCGCTTCGCGTAGGCAGCGACCGACGGGGACTTGAGTCCCAGGTGACGGCACACCTGTCGGGCCGAGAGCCCCAGGCTCCGCACGGCGAGGTAGACCACGAGGTGGCGCGCGCCGGCCGCATCCCGTGCCTTCTCGGTGGAGCGGATGCGCGCCAGGCTGACGCCGGTGTTGCGGGAGACGGCATCCAGCAGCGAGTCCATGCTGTCGGCGCCAGGCAGCGTCTGCCGCAGGCGGTGCTCGACGCGCTCGAGCTCGAGCCCCATCGCATCACTGGCGGCCTCTGCCGCCAGTTGGCCCAACAGTCCCACCACGTCAGCCAGGGTGCCGGGGCAGCGCTCGGCGATCATCTCGAGCACACCGGCCTCGATGTCCACTTCCAGGCTGGCGCGGGTGTTGCGCAGCACGTCGAGGCGGTCGGCGACGTCCGGGTCACCCACGGGAACCACCATGCCCGACTGCACGTAGCTCAACAGCCGTTCGTCGATGCCCGTGATCTGCTTCGGCGCGTGGCGCGAGAGCACCAACACTCGCCCGTTCTGCTCGACCAGCCGGCGCACGAGCGCCACGAGTTCACGCTGCGCACGATTCTGACCGCGCAGTCGATGGGCCTCGTCGAGCAGCAAGGTGTCCCGGCGGGCCCAGTCCCGGTGCAGCGCCGCGAGCTTTCCGTAGCGGAGCGCGTGGTACACGTCCCGCGCCAGGGCTTCGCCCGAGACCACGAGCGGGTCATGGACCGCTCCTGCGGCTGCCAGTTCAGCCAGCGCGTGTCGACCGAGTTCGGTCTTGCCGCAGCCCGGCGGGCCATAGATGCAGAGCACGTTGAAGCCGCCCTCAGGCGCCAACACGAAGCGCTCGATCGCAGCGACGGCCAGCCGGTTCGCCTCGGTCACCGCGAGACTCTCGGCCAGCGGTGCGCAGGGGCTTGCGGCTCGGGGCGGCGACCGCTCGGTCGTCCCGGTCAGTTCGACCACGCGCGTCTGCAACCGGACCGGACTGCCCGTGAGTTCGCGGAAGAGCGTCTCCAGGTCGGTGCGGTAGCGCACATCGATGGCGGCCTTGGCCGCCTCGTTCGCCACGTCGAGCGTGAACAGCCCGCGACGGAACGACACCGGTCGGGCGTCACCCAACCAGAGGTCGAGCGCCTTGCGGCCACGCAGCCGTCCGAACGCTTCGGCCACGGCGCGCCAGATGTCCTGCCCCGAGGAATTCATCGTGGCGATCGTCACGAACTCCGGTCGCCCCGCCGTGGTCCTGTTGAGGACGCACCGCCCATGTTCTGCGCGCGAACCATCCTGCCCTCCGCCGGCACAGTGCGCACACGACGCCGTGCCACATCCACCATTGCTGCCGACTCCACCGGCAAGCGGTGAAGGCTAGCACCGCTGCTCCGACGGAAGCAACCGACCGTCCGGCACTCGCGCGAACCGCCCCGCAGGGCCGCAACGCGGGCGCTGAGCAAGGTCAGCGTCCAGGCAGGGCATCCCCCGCCTCGGGGTCCCCATCGCTCTGCGACGCACTCAGGGCCTCTCGCGCCTTGGCCTGGAGCTCCGCCAACTCCCCCCCCCCGTCGGCACCGCCCGGAAGCGTCATGCCGAGCATCCCGGGACCGGAGTCACCCGGCACCTGGTCTGCGCGCATGCCGAGCACGTAGCCCCACTGGACCCGCGCCTCCTGCTCCCGACCCAGCGCCACCAGGTGCTCTGCGAGGTCCATGCGCAGGTCGGGCAGATAGGGGTCGACATCGCAAGCCTGGGAGAGCCAGGTCACGGCCTGCTCCAGGCGCCCGTCACGCGCCGCGGCACGCGCCAGTCGCACGCGCAGACTCACCGCCGTCTCGTCGAAGGCACAGATGGCCTGCGCCAGTTCCTCCCAACGCTCGGGATCCTCGCCGGGGTCGACCAGGGACAACAGCCGACGCAGGGCGCCATTCGGTCCGACGTCGCTGGGGAACAACTCCCACGCCCGCAGCAGACTGGCCTCACCCTCGGCACGCTCGCCGCTCGCGAGCTGCAACTCCCCCAGCAGGCGCATGCCGTCGGCTTCGACCTGCAGTCCACTGTCGATCCAAGCGAGCAGGCGCTCGATGGCCTTCTCGTTCCGCCCGGCAGCGGCATCGCGTTCCGCCAGCACCCGCTGTGCCTGCGGCGTCTCCCCGTAGCGCTTCAGGTAGCGGTTGAGGGTGGCGTCCTCATCCACCCGGCGACCGAGGTCGTGGTAGGCCGATGCCAACTGCAGCAACGCCTGCTCGTCCCCCGAGCGCACGCGCTCGCGCAGGCGGTTCTTGCCGGCCTCGGTGTAGCGCGGCCGAATGCGCGCCCGCGGCTCCATGACCTCGCTGAAGTAGGCCTCGAGCCGGGCGTCGAGCTGCTCCGGTTCGATGCCCAGAGCATGTCGGATGGCCTGCGCCGTGCTGCGTTCCTCGCCGAAGGCAGCCACCAGGTCGCGCAGCTTCTCGAAGCCGAAGTCGCGCACGATGACCTCGCACAGCAGGCTGCCCTGGTGGTAGCCGCGCAGGATCGTCGCACCGTCGCGGAAGGCCTCGTTCAGCCGCCCCACCGGCAACAGCGCTCCGTTGGCCCGCGCGTCCAGCATGTCCCGCTCGAGTTGACGGGCCCAGCTCGGATCGAATTGCTTCTCCTCCCAGACGCTCACGCCCTCGGTGAGCCAGCGCGGAACGCGCTTCTTGGACAGCTCCAGCGTGACCACATGGGCGTACTCGTGCAGCGCCGTCTGCGGCCAGTGGTAGTTGCCGCGCATCTCGCTCAGCGGTGACAGCATGGTGATCACGTTGCCGAAGCAGACTCCCAGCGCCCCCAGGCCCGAGAAGCCGATCGTGCGCACCGAGAAATCGGCGTGCTGGTCGAACACCTCGACCAGCACCTCGCCCTCGGGCTCCACACCCCAGCGAGCCGCCATGTCGGCCCGGGCGGCGGCGAGACGTTCGGCCAGCAGGGGACCGAGCACGTCCTGTTCGCCCACCGGGAGACGCAGCCGGAAACCGGAGTCGGTGACGACATCCACGCTGTCGCGCAGGCGTTCGAGCACCCGCAGCATGTTGTCGCGCCAGGGATACCCGTACGGGCTGCGCCGACCGTGCTCCTCCAGCGCCGCCCGAGCCTCCTGCTCGCGCCCGACGTGGGCCAGGCTCTGAGCCAGCGTCGGGAGCGGTTGCTCGTCGTCCGGCTCGATCGCCAGCGCACGCTCGAGCGGTGCGATCGACTCGGCGAAGCGGTAGTGGTTCTGGAGCACCTCACCCAACAGGGCTTCCAGCGCGGCGCTCTCCGCATGGGCGTCGACGAACGCCTGGCGCGCGTCGGCCGCTGCGGGCCGCCCCGCCGCCTCCAATGCCGCGGCCCGCAGTGCCAGGGCGTCT
Source organism: Planctomycetota bacterium (assembly GCA_029259695.1). Classification (GTDB taxonomy): domain Bacteria; phylum Planctomycetota; class B15-G4; order B15-G4; family B15-G4; genus OFTM49. The sequence goes on along the minus strand of JAJDEQ010000183.1, from coordinate 20,019 downwards.
CGGTGCCGGGGATCGACCGAGAGCAACGCATCGGCGTCCTCCAGCGCGGCGTCGACGCGCCGGTTGAACAGTCGTGACTGGCCGCGCAGGAACAATGCCTCGGGGTGCGTCGGGTCGCGCGACAGCGCCTTGGCCAAGGCCGCGGTCTCCTTGCCGCCCTGCATGCCGTAACGGTAGACGCGTGCCTTGACGCACAACGCTGCCGCGTGGTTCGAATCGACGTCGAGCACTTCGTTCAACACGGACAGCGCCGGATCGGCACCGCCACTGCTCTGTCGCGTGGCCGCGTAGACGCGCCCGATGAGCACGAGCACCTCGGGCTCGACCACACGGTAGTTCCGGCCGCGGCGTCCGTTGAGCTCGGCGTCGGCGAAGACCAGCGCCTGGTTGGCCAGTTCGAAGTCGCGCAGGAAGATCAGCAGACGACTCAGGTCGATCAGCCCGTACCCATCCAGCAGCCGATCGTCGACTTCGGACACCACGTCCCGCGCCAGCCGTTTCGCGTCGGCCCGCCGTCCCAGGGCATCGAGCGCCTGCACCTGCAGCACGACTCCGGCGAGTCCCACGTGTCCGCCGTCCTCCCCGAAACGCAGCGCCTCCTCATGACGCCCCAGCCGCAGCAGCACGCGACCCCACAGGCGGGGCGCCACGGCGGCATCCGGCGCGCCGGCCGCGCGGAGGTGTTGTTCCACCTGCTCCAGCTGGCCGCGATCGAAAGCCACACGCGCCGCGAGGGTGTGGGCCTCGCTCGAAGCGGGGAAATCGACCAGGTACTCGGCCAGGTCCTGTTGCGCCGCGTAGCTGCCGCCCTTGCGGAACGTGCGCTCCAGTTCCTCGAGGAAGGCACGATCCTCATCGCTCTCGACCTGCGCCACGAGTTGTTCGGCGAAGACGGTGAAGACCACGAGGCAACCCAGCACCAGCGCCATGGCCGACGCACGACGTCGGGGCCGCGCCGGCAGGGGCTGCCCAGGCGCGTCGGCGGGTGTGGGACCGCTCACCTCGGCCGTCCTGGATGCTCTCACTCGTCCTGTCACGAACCCACCTCCGCCGCACCTTCAGAACTGCTGCGCACCGACGCGGCAGGCTTCGCTGCCCAGCGTCCGAGCCGTGCCGCCGCTTCGCGACAGCGCTCCAGCGAGGGCACGAGGGCCACCCGGAAGAACCCGTCGCCCGGTTGCCTCGCCGCGCCCGCCACCGGGTCGGCCAACCACTCGCCAGGCATCACGGCCATCGCCGGTTCCTGCTCCAGAAGGCGCCGCGCGAACTCATGGCCCGGCACATCGCCCGGCGTCGAGCACCACAGATAGAACCCGGCTTGGGGCAGCGCCACACCGCAACCGAGTCTTCTCAAGGCCGGGATGAGCATCTCCGCCCGGGTCCGGTAGGCAGCACGCGCCGACGCGGCGGGCTCGCCGTCCCCCAGCGCCGCCACGGCCGCGTCCTGGACGAACAGCGGCGTGCCCGAATCCACGTTCGTCTTCACCCGCCCGAAGGCGGCCACTGCCTCGGCATCTCCCGCCACGAAACCCACGCGGTAACTGGTCATGGCCGCCTGCTTCGAGAGCGACTGGAAGACGAGCACCTGTTCACACCCCGCCTGGAGCGCGCTGGGCGGCGGCTGGTCGAACCAGAGTTCGCTGTAGGCCTCGTCCGAGCAGAGCAGCACATCGCGCTCGCGTGCCTGGTCGGCGAGGCGGCGCAGGCCGGTCAGGTCGGCGATCCGTCCGGTGGGGACATGCGGTTGCGTGATCCAGACGACGCGCAGGCGCTCGCTGACTTCGCGCGGCAGGCGTTCGAGGTCCGGCAGCAGCGGGCCGTCGCGACCCACGGCATAGGTGTGACAGCGACCGCCGGCAGCTGTCGTCCCGCGTACGTACGGCGGATAGCCGGGCGAAGGTACGAGGACCACGTCGTCCGGATCGACGAAGGCGAGCGGCAGATGGAACACGGCCTCCTTGCTGCCCACCGTGGCGCACACCTGCCGCAGCGGGTCGAGCGTCACGCCGAAGCGCCGCTCCATCCAGGCGGACGCGGCGGAACGGAATCCGCGGCTGCCCACGTACGACGGGTAGCCCGCACGGCGATGTTCCCACAGCCCGCTCTGCGCCGCCTGCACAACGGACTCGGGGACCGGCTCGGTGGGATCCCCGACCCCGAAGTCGATCACGTCCACCCCGGCCGCACGACGCTCGTCGCGCAAGCGATCGAGTTCGGCAAAGGCGTAACCCGACAGGTCGTCCAGACGGCTCGCTGTCCTCATGCATCCTCCGTGGAACGCCGCCGCGGGCTGACGCCCCTGGCATCGGCGCTCAGGGTCGGTCCGAGACCCATTCTGTTCCGTCCTCGAACGACTCGCGTTTCCAGATCGGCACGCGCTGCTTGAGCGTGTCGATCAGCCAGCGACAGGCCTCGAAGGCCGCAGGACGATGAGCCGACGACACGGCGATCGCAACGGCCGCCTCACCGATCTCCAGCCGACCCGTGCGGTGCACCACCGCGACCCGGGCCGCTCCCCGGTCGTGCTGCGCCTGTCGCACGAGTTGCTCGATCTCCGAGATCGCCATGGCGCCATAGGCTTCGTAGTCGAGGTGGGTCACCGAACGCGGGCCGGTGTGGTCCCGCACGCGTCCCACGAACAACACGGCTGCGCCTTCGCTCTCACCCTCCACCGCGGCGAGCACCGCAGCGACATCGATCGGTTCGGCCTGGACGGCAATCATCCCGCCCTGCCGATCAACCCAGCCTCGCCGGTCAGCCCAGGCCTGCCGATCAAGTCAGCCTCGCCGATCAACCCAGCCTCGCCGATCAACCCAAGCCTGCCGATCAAGTCAGCCTCGCCGATCAAGTCAGCCTCCCGAGACGGGGGGGATCAGCGCGATCTCGTCGTCATCGCCGACGCGCTCGTCAGCCGACGCGTAACGTTGGTTCACGGCGATGCGGAAGGGCTGCTGCACGAGTGCCGCGAACGTCTCGCGCAGGTGAGCATCGAGCTCCGCCACCGTGCATCCGCCCGCGGCCCCAGCCGCGCCAACACCTGGCGCGGCGAGTTGAAGCTCCCGCCGCCCCATGGCCTCGGCCAGGCCGGCGAACAACTGCACGCGCATCTCGGGGACCCGGCGCAGCCTAGAACGGCACCTCGTCGAAGCCGCCGCCCTCTTGCTGAGCCGCCGGAGCGCCGCCGCCCTGCTCCATGCCGCCGCTCTGCTCCATGCCACCGCCATCGCCGCGCTGCCCACCACCACGACCACCGACGAACTCGAAGTTCTCGCCGGTCACGCTGAGCTTGCTGCGCTTGTTGCCGTCCTTGTCCTCCCATTGCCGGAAGGTCAGGCGGCCTTCGATGAAGATCGGATCGCCCTTCTTGAGGTATTGCGCGATGGCCTCGCCGCGGCGGCCCCAGAAGTCCACGTCGATGAACGTGGTCTCCTCGCGTCGCTCGCCGCCCGGCCCACCCACCACGTAGCTGCGGTTGGTCGCAAGCCCCAGGGCCGTCACCGATTGCCCGCTCGTGGTGGAGCGCACCTCGGGATCGCGCGTGAGGTTGCCCATGAGCAGCACCTTGTTGTAACCAGCCATCTTGTCGTTCCCTTCTCTCGCGCAAGTCGTTCGCGCAAAGCGCCGTTCAAGGTTCCTGAGTTGGATGTCGATGCGTGGGTGTGGGACGGCCGATGCGACACGACCCCAGGTCGGTCCTCTCGAACCCGGAGCAGTCCGACCATCCAAACCCGCCCGACCGGTCAGCACAGCAAGCAGAACCGCGGTCCTGGCCTCCAGCCACAGCGGCATCTGACCGAACAATCTGACCGAGCATCGTCATGCGCCATCGTACGTCCGAGAGTCCCGAAGATCCCGAAGCATGCTGGAAATTCCAGGCCTCGAACGTACCTTGACGAGTGCTGAAAGACCGCGTTACTCCGCCCCTTCCTTCCTCCTCAGACGACCCGCGATGAGCGATCCCAGCCAACCCAAGGAACGCCGGCTCCACCCACGCTTCCCCATCCAGGGCACAGTCGACCTCGGGCCGGGCGAAGAAGGCGAGCAGAACGCAGCGACGCTCAAGGACATCAGCATGTCCGGCTTGTCGTGCCTGTCGACGATCGCCTTCGAGGAGATGACCGTCCTCGAGATCACGATGAAGCTGCCGCCGGACGGCCCCTCACTCACCGTGGGTGGTGCGGTCGTGCGTTGCGATCCCGCCGGCTCGGACGGCTACCACGTGGCGATCTTCTTCACCGCGATGGATCAGTCGAACACCGAGACGCTCAAGCAGTTCATCGAGATCCAGCACCGCGCGACGCAGAGCACCTGACGCGTGCTGCGCGCGCTCACGCGCGCGCAGCCACGACACGCTCGATGCCCGCCAGGTCGGCGCGCACGGTCACGCACTCCCAGCCGTCAGCCCGGGCCTGCCCCGCCACCGTCGACGCCTGACCGTCACCGACCTCGGTCACGAACCACCCGCCGGGCTTCAGGACGCGCCGCGCCGCGCCGAGCAGCGAGGTGTACATCGCCGAGACCGAGCCTTGCGCCGGCACGAGCGCCATGCGCGGTTCGTGATCGCGCACATCGGTCGGCAGCCCGTCCCACTCTCCCGGTTCGACGTACGGTGGATTGACGAGCACCGCCGCGAAGGTGTCGTCACCGAAGGGCGACAGACCATCTCCGCGCACGAGGGCCACCTGCCCCTCGGCCTCCAGCGCGCGCACGTTGCGCGCCGCGATCCGCAGTGCGGCAGCACTCAGATCACAGGCGACCACTCGCCGCTTCGCACCACAAGCGTCAGCGACGGCGAGCGCAATGGCGCCGGAACCCGTGCCGCGATCCACCACCGGCCCGGGCGGGATCGCTCCCTCCTGATCCAACTCCACGAAGAGTTCGACCAGGTGCTCGGTCTCGGGGCGTGGCACGAGCACACCAGTTCCCACCGCCAGGTCGAGCGCGGCGAAGGCGCGCCTCCCGGTGAGATAGGCGACCGGTCGCGCCGTCGCCTCCCGCTCCGCCACCAACGCGTCGAAGCGGGTACGGTCGGCGGACGAGACGCCGGGCAGTGCCAGCAGCCCGGCCCGCGTCGTCCCCAGCACGAACGCCAGCAGCACCTCCGCCTCGAGCCGCCCCGTGGGAACGTCGCCCGCGCGCGGCGCCAGCCGGATGGCCGCGTCTCTCAGCAGCGGGTCAGCGCTTGCGGCCGCGTCGTCCCTTGCCGGCCTTGGCGTCGTCACCGTCCTTGCCATCCTTCTTGGCTGCGCCCTTCTTGTCGTCCTTCTTGGCCTTGGCCTTCGACTTGTCGGCCTTGGCCTTGGTCGGCTTGCTCTTGGCGGGCTTGTCCTTGCCCTTGGCGCGCCGGGCGCCGGCGGCGCCGCCGTCCTTCTTGCGCATGATGCGCATGATCGTCAGCACGAGCTGCAGGGACACCACGGTCGACCCGATCAGCGCCAGCACCACGCCGGTGCCGGCCGTCGACAACATGGCCGACACCTTGTCCAGCAGACCGAGGTTCGTGCCGCTGGTGTTGACCGTCTCGATCGCATCCAGGAAGCGGATCCAGGTGACCTCGGCCGGAATCAGCATCAGGAACACGGGCAGGATCTTCTGGCGTCGGCTGTAGATGCCGCTGCACGCCGCCCACACCAGCCACAGGGCGAGCACGAGCGTGATGGCGCCGATGGGGACGGTGTAGCCGGGCGCGTAGATCGTCTGCTGACTCAGCAGCTCGCCCAACTCGCCGTCCGCCGAGACCGACGCCGAGGCGTCCACGGCCCAGGGCAACAGGCAACCGATGAGCACGATCACGCCACAAGCGAAGAACCGGTAGAGCTCCTTCAGCGCATTGCCGGAGAAGAACACGGCCAGGAACGAAGGCGGTGGCGGCGGCGCGGCGAACTGCCAGACCCACTGGCCTTCACCTGCTGTTGCCTGCCCGGCCCCGTCGCCCGCAGCAGCCGCTTGCGCGCCGGCGGCGCCCGCGTCGGCCGGGCTCACCTCCGCGACGGCAGCCGTCACGGCGGCGGCAGCCAGGGCCCCACCCGCATCGCTCGACGGAGCGGGATCGGCACTCGTCTCCGCAGTCGGCGTCGCCGGGGTCTCGTCCTCGACGACCTCCAACTCGAGTTCGAGCTCGTCCAGCTCGAGGTCGAGATCGAGTTCGTCACCATCCGATGCGTCGCGCTTCAGGTCGTCGGAATCGCTCACGTCACGCTGCTCCTGGGCTTGTGCTGGCTTGCTCGCCACCGTCGGTGAGGGCGGCGATCTTCTCCTCGAGGTCGCGTCGGCGCAGATCCTCGACGATGTCCCGCAAGTTCCCCAACATCACGGTTTCGAGACTGTAACTCGTCTTGATCCGGTGGTCAGTGACGCGGTTCTGCGGAAAGTTGTAGGTGCGCACGCGCTCGCTGCGGTCGCCCGAGCCCACCTGGGTCCGGCGCGAAGCGTCGACGGCGGCCTTGCTGGCCTCTTCCTGGGCCTGACGGATCCGCGAGCGCAGCATGCGCATGGCCCTGGCCTTGTTCTTGTGCTGGCTCGACTCGTCCTGGCACTGCACCACCGTCCCGGTGGGCTCGTGGGTGATTCGGATGGCGCTGCTCGTCTTGTTCACGTTCTGCCCACCCGGCCCGCTGGAGCGGTAGGTGTCGATGCGCAGGTCGGACTCCTGGATCTCGACGTCCACCTCCTCCGCCTCGGGCAACACGGCCACCGTGGCAGCCGAGGTGTGGATGCGTCCCTGCGTCTCGGTCGCCGGCACGCGCTGCACCCGGTGCCCCCCCGCCTCGAAGCGGAACAGGTCCCAGGCATCCGGCCCGGCGACCGAGAGCACGATCTCCTTGTAGCCACCGACCTCGGACGGGTGACTGGTGAGGACCTCGAGTTTGAGTCCGTGCTGCTCGGCGAAGCGGGTGTAGAGACGCACGAGATCACCGGCGAACAGCGTCGCCTCGTCCCCGCCCGTTCCGGCGCGCACCTCCAGCATCACGGCGCGGCCGCGATTCGGGTCGTCGTCGGCGACCTCGCGCTTGAGGTCCTCGGTCATCTGCTCGAGCGCGGCACCGACCTCCTCGAGTTCTTCGCGGGCCAGCTCGCACAGCTCGGCGTCGGAGTCGTCGAGCATCTCCGTCGCCTTGAGCCGCCGATCCTCGAGCTCAGCCCAGCGTTCGTAGCATTCGGCCTGGCTGCGCAGGGCACCCATCTCGCGCAACATCGACTGCATGCGCACCGGCTGCCCGTGCACGTCCGGGTCGGCGAGAGCCTGCTCCAGTTCGTGGTAGCGGTCGGCGCTCTGCTTGAGTCGGGCGAACATGGCTTGGAGTGTCGACCCCCGCGGTACGCCGTCGGATGACTTGTCCCCGCGCCGCCGCCCCTCGGGGGAGCTGAGTACGGGGCGACCGGATCAGGCGCGCGGCGCGGCGCCGGTCAGTCGTCCGACTTGGTGGCCTGCGTGCGCTTGGCGAAGCGGCGGTTGAACTTCTCGATGCGCCCGGCCGTGTCCACGAACTTCTGCTGACCGGTGTAGAACGGGTGACAGGCCGAACAGATCTCGATGTTCAGCTTCGGCACCGTAGAGCGCGTGCTGAAGGTGTTGCCGCAACCGCAGGTCACGACGCACTCGACGTAGTCGGGGTGGATTCCGGCCTTCATGTCGTCACCTTCCTGTCCTGTCGTGGTCGCAACCCGCGCGGCGGCGAACCGGCTCGCTCGACCCCAACTCAGGGCGCAGCGGCAAACCGCACATTCTAGATCGAGCGCCCAGGCGATCAAGCCCCAGCAGTCTCCAGCACTGCCGGGCAGCCCGGTTCGGGCCGGCCGGGGCGGCTCAGGGCACGGCCCGAGCGAAGAGTTCGGCCGGCACCGGCACCCGATCGCCGGGCTTCAGTCCGTGCCGGGCACTCCACCCGCGGCTGAGTTCAAGCACCAGGCGGCAGGGTCCCTTGGACGGGAACCCCGGCTGCTCGACCCCCGGCGGCGCCTGGTGGATGTTGAGCACGGTGCCGTCGTCGGCCAGGAAGATGATGTCGAGCCCGATCAGCGTGTCCCGCATCCAGAACTTCTGCGGCTTGGCCTTGGGGAAGACGAACAGCATGCCCCGGTCCTCGTCGAGGCTCGTGCGGTGCATCAGGCCCCGGGCCCTGGCCGGGGCGTCGAGGGCCAGTTCGGCGGTGACGGGCATGCCCGCCACCTGGAGCGCGACCTGCTGCTCGTCCCTGGCCGGTTCGGTCAGGTCGACCGGCTCGGAACCGCAGCCCCCCAAGAACATCATGCCGGCGGCGAACAGCCCGCAGGCGCCAATCACGAGGAGCAGCCTCGTTCCATATCCCATCATCTGACCCCCACCTGCCGCGCCAATCGATCCGCGAGTCGTTGGACGAGTTCGAGGGACAGCCCGATGACGGTATCGAGCCGACCCACCACGACGCTGGCGAACGCCGACGCGTCACCCTGGATCGCGTAGCCGCCGGCCTTGCCGCGCCACTCACCTCCCGCGACGTAGGTCTCCAGACGCTCCTCGTCCAGGGACGCGAAGCGTACCACCGACACGTCGACGCCCGACACGACGGCCCCGGAGCCCGCCGGCATGCCCGCCCCGACGTGCAGCAGTGCCGTCGAACTGGCCACCTTGTGATCACGCCCCGCGAGCGAGCGCAGCATGCGTCGGGCGGCGGCCGCGTCATCCGGCTTGCCCAGCGGCTCCGCGTCCCGGATCACCACGGTGTCGCCGGCGATCACGGTCCCCGCGGTGAGACCCTGCGCCCCGGCGGTGGCCTTGGCCTCGGCCAGACGCAGCACCAGTTCGAGCGGATCCTCCCCGGCACCCGGCGTCTCGTCCACGTCCGCCGGCCGGACCTCGAAGTCGTAACCGGCCCGACCCAGCAAGTCGGCCCGCCGCGGCGAAGCCGAGGCCAGGACGAGCGGGCCCAGCCTGGCCAACACACCCGGGGCGTCCGGTGGATCCCGGGCATCCGCTGCGTGCGAACCAGCCGCGGTCAGGTGGTGTACTCCGCCAGTGAGGACGGCCAGGATCCCTCCAGGTCGGCCAGCTGGTTGAGGTGCGCCTGCAGCTTCACCAGTTCGGCCTGCTCGATCAGGGCGCCCAGTTCCTTGCGCACCTTGGTCACGGCGGCGGTCTCCGTGAGCCCCAACGTCTGGGCCACGCGCGCCATCTCGCTCGAGACCAGCACCAGCTTGTCGTCGCCCGACAGCCACTGCACGAGGGCGTAGGCGTTGTGCATGCCCAGGTCGTCGAGGTCCTCGAGGTACTCGAGCTGGTCCTTCGGCTTCATGTCGAGCAGGAAGTCGAGCGACGTGTCGTTCCGATCGTTGTAGATCTGATCGATCATGTCGCGCATGCGCTGAGCACGGGGGTACAAGCGACGCAACGAAGGCGGACGGGACGAGCCGAGCATCATGCGCGAGAGCTCGGACGCACGGGACACACGCACTTCGTTCCAGTCGACGTACTCCTCGCGCAGCACCTCGAGCGCCTTCTCCGTGGTCCCGCTGGTGGCCTTCTCGCGCAGGACGAGGTAGACCGCCCGCTCGAGCGTGTCACGCGACTCGCCGGGCACATCGACTGCACCGAACGAACGATCGAGCCGCTCCAGGATCTCCTCCATCCTCTGCTTGGGCGAGATTCGCCGGCGCGGGGGAGCCTTCGGCTTGGGAGCCGCCTTGGGCTTTGCGGGAGCCTTGGTCGAGGTCTTCTTCGCAGGAGTTGCCTTGGCTGCCGGCTTCTTGGCCGGAGCCTGCTTGACCGGAGCCTTCTTCGCGCTCGCTTTCTTGGCCGGAGCCTTCCTGGTGCTCGCCTTCTTGGCCGGAGCTTTTCTGGCCGGAGCCTTCTTCGCCGGAGCCTTCTTCGCCGGCGCCTTCTTGGCCGCCGCCTTGGCGGGAGCCTTCTTGGTCGCGGACTTCTTCTTCGTCGCCGTCTTCTTGCTCGTCGACTTGCTCGCCTTGCCGGCGCTCGTCGTCTTCGTCTTCTTGCGGCTCTGCGTCTTGGCAGCGGGACTCACGATCAGGTCGCACTCCCGGTCTCGGAGCCGTCGCCGGCTGCGGGCACCGCGTCGGCCGGAGCATCGGCAGTAGCCTCCGCACCTGCATCCGCACCTGCGTCCGCATCAGCGGCGAGCTCGGTGGCCGCGGCCTCGGCCGCCTTGGCCATGAAGCCCTCGGGCAGCGGTTGTCCCTTGCGCACGCCCAGGCGCCGCAGGAACGAACCCACCGTCTCGCTGGGCTGGGCGCCGACGCCGAGCCAGTACAGCACGCGCTCGCCGTTCAGCGTGACCTTGTCCTCGAGCGTCTCGGCGTACGGGTCGTACGCGCCCAGCTCCTCGATCGGCGCGCCGTCGCGGCGGGTCCGCGAGTCAAAAACGCAGATCCTGAAGAACGGGCGGTTCCGCCGTCCGATGCGCTTCAGTCGAAGTTTCACAGCCATGGTCGATCGATCTCCAGTGTCTCGTCGATGCTTTGATTCGTTGCGATTCGTTGCCGGTCCTGTGGCGTGGACGCGCAGGTTGCGCGCGCCCCGCCCAGCTCACCTCCGGCGTCGGCCTTTCTTCCTGCGCTGGCGCTCCGCCTTGCGTGCCTTGCGGCGATCAACACCCGCTCCGGGACGCGCCGGCGCGCCCGCGCCCTGCATCCCGGGCATGCCGGGCACACCGGCCTCACCCTCGGGCAGCATGTCGCCCATCGAGCCGAGGCCCATGCCACCGCCCATGAAGCGACCGGCCAGGCGGGACATGAGTCCGCCCTTCTTGAGCTTCTTCATCATCTGCTGCATCTGCTGGAACTGCTTCAGCAGACCGTCGACCGCCTTCACCGTCGTGCCGCTGCCCTTGGCGATGCGGCGCTTGCGACTCAGGTCGATCAGCTCGGGACGCTTCCGTTCATCAGGCGTCATCGACAGCATGACCGCCTGGGTCTTGTCGAGCGCCTTGTCGTCGATCGCGTCGGGATCCACGTCGGGCATCCCGGGCAGGTGACTCATCAGGTCACGCATGGAGCCCATCTTCTTGAGCGCCTTGAGCTGGCCCAGGAAGTCGTCGAGCGAGAAGCGGTTGTCGAGCATCCGCTTCATCTGCTCTTCGGCCTGCTCCTCGTCGAGCACGCCCTGGGCCTTCTCGACCAGGGTGACCACGTCGCCCATGCCCAGGATGCGGCTGACGAGCCGGTCGGCATGGAACTCCTGCAGGTCGGTGACCTTCTCGCCCACGCCGACGAAGCGCACCGGCGCACCCGTCACGTGGCGCACGCTCAACGCGGCACCCCCGCGGGAGTCACCGTCGAGCTTGGTCAGGATCACGCCGTCGAGCGGCAGCGTCTCCTTGAACGCCGACGCACTGCGCACCGCGTCCTGACCGGTCATCGCATCGCACACCAGGAACGTGACGTCCGGCGTCACGTTGGCGCGCACGCGCCCGAGCTCCTGCATCAGCTCTTCGTCGATGTGCAGGCGGCCGGCCGTGTCGATCAGGATCGTGTCGCGACCCGTGGCGGCGGCTTCCTTCAGCGCAAGGGTGGCGAGCTTCTCGGGAGGCTCCCCGGCCACATGGAACACGGGGACGTCATTCGCGGCGCCCAGCGTGCGCAGCTGGTCCACCGCGGCGGGGCGTTGCACGTCGGCGGCCACCATCAGCGGCTTGCGGCGATGTTCGTCGCGCAGGTGCAGCGCGAGCTTGGCGCAGGTGGTCGTCTTGCCCGAACCCTGCAACCCGGCCAGCAGGATGATCGTGGGCCGGCCGCGCTCGAAGGCGAACGGCTCGCCCTCCGCGGCCATCATGTCCACGAGCTCGTCGTGGAAGATCTTGACCAGCATCTGGCCGGCCGAGACCGACTTCAGGACGTCCTGGCCCGCCGCCTTCTCCCGCACCCGGGCGATGAGATCCGTGGCCACCCGGAAATGGACGTCCGCCTCGAGCAGGGCCGAGCGGATCTCCGCCAGACCCTCGTCCATGTTCGCTTCGCTGAGCTTCCCGGGACGAGAGAGCCCCGAGAAGATCTTGGATACGCGTTGGGTGAGACTCTCGAACATGCCCGCAGGGGTCTGAAAACGGGGGTGCGACCCGCCCGGAACGGCCGGACGGCGTGACTCGCCACGGAATGTGCCGAGTTGAAGAGAACCCGGACGTTTACCAGTCTGGGCTCACGGGATCAAGACTTGGCTGGGTCTCACGGCGGATCCGAGCCCCCAGCAGACCGAGCCGTTGGTCGATCCGTTCGTAGCCCCGATCGATGTGATAGACCCGCCGGATCTCGGTCTCCCCGCCCGCCACGAGCCCCGCCAGGACGAGTGCCGCCGAGGCCCTCAGGTCGGAGGCCATCACCGTGGCCCCGGAGAGCCCGTCGCGACCGGCCACGATGGCCTGGGGGCCCTCCTTGCGGATGTCGGCGCCCAACCGCAGCAACTCGGCCACGTGCATGAAGCGGTCCGGGAAGATGCGCTCGGTGACAATCGAGATGCCCCGCGCCACGGTCATGGCGGCCATCACCTGGGCCTGGAGGTCGGTGGGGAAGCCGGGGTAGGGAAGCGTCGTGACGTCCATCGCATCCAGGCGACGGTCCGCCCGGACCCGAGCCCCGTCCGCCTCGATCTCGACCTCGGCCCCCATCTGCCCCAGGATCTCGAACAGCGCCGAGAGCTGGTGCGGATCGAAACCCTCGACGGTCACGTCGCCACGGGTCATGGCGGCCCCGATCAGGAACGTCCCGGCCTCGATCCGGTCCCCGCCGATGACGACCTCGGCCCCGCCTAGCCGCTCGACGCCCTCGACCAACAGGTCGGGGCCGCCGATGCCCTCGATGCGGGCGCCCATGGCCACGAGCAGCCGGGCGAGTTGCACGACCTCCGGCTCCATGGCCGCGTTGACGATGCGGGTCGTGCCCCGGGCCAGCGTCGCGGCCATGAGCACGTTGGCGGTGGCCAGCACGCTCGAGCCGAAGCGTGTTCCGAGGTAGATCGACGCCCCCTCGAGCCGCTGACCCACCGTCGACACGAGGTAGCCCCCGGCCACACGGATATCGGCCCCGAGGGCGTTGAGCCCCTTCACGTGCAGGTCCACCGGCCGCACGCCGAAGACGCAGCCACCCGGCATGCTCACCCGGGCCCGGCCGCGGCGGGCCACCAGCGGCCCCAGCACGCAGACCGAAGCACGCATGGTGGAGACCAGGTCGTAAGGGGCCTCGGTCGGCCCGCCCCGATCGGCCTGGAGCGTCAGGGTGCTGCCGTCGGCGGTCAGGGACACCCCCAGGCCCTGCAGGATGCGCCCGATCGTGGCCGTATCGCGCAGGTCCGGGACGCCGTGGACGATCAGCGGTTCATCGGTCAGCAGGGACGCCGCCAACACCGGCAGCACGGCGTTCTTGGCACCCGCCGCGCGCACGCAGCCCCGCAGCGGCTCACCCCCCTCCACGATCAGCCGATCCACAGAAGCTCCCCGGAGCGGCGAAACAGCGCTGCCGCCAGCCTTGACACCATGTTGCGGCCCTCTAGTATCGTGGGATTCGACACCCTTCGCCGGATGCTCTGTGCAGGATGGCCTGCCCCGAGCGACCGACGGGGTGAGCGGTACGGGAGCCGAGCGGTTCGGGATCGGAGACGGATCGAACGAGAGCGGAGCCGACGCGCGCAAGCGAGCGTAGGACCTGCCCTCCGGACGATCAACGCGCCGGGCCCGGCCACCCTGCATCACACCCGCCCGGCCGGCCCATACCGACCTCGCCCGACCTCGATCCCAAGACACGCAGTGCGGTTCGCCCATCCGCAGCGTCGCCAGTCCAGCTGCTGCAGTCCAGCCGAAGAGAGCCCATGACCGAGATCACGAACTTCGAGCCTTCGGCGCCCACTGCGCCCCCCGCGCCGGCCGCGCCCACCCGCGACTGGTTCGCCTCCGTCCCCAACGACTGGGACGGATGGCTCGCACTGGAAGCCCAGATCAACGAGTCGACCACCGCTCGCAATGCCTTCCGCGACTGGATGATGAACCACCTCGAGGCGGACGCCGATCAGCACAAGCTCGGCCTGGGCTACTTCGCGTGCGGCGAACTGGACCGCGCCCTGCCCTGCCTGGAGGCCGGCAGCGATGACCTCTCGCGGCTGCTCGCCGGTCGGGCCCACCAGCAGCAGGGCCGTCCCGCCCAGGCGGCCGAGATCTTCGCGACGCTCTCGACCTCACCGGCCGTGGGCATCCGCTCCCAGTTGCTGCTGCTCGGCGCACGGCTGCGACTGGGCGACACCGACGCCATGGCCGCGCCGATCGAAGCGCTCAAGAGCCTCGGCGCCTCGGCTGCCGACATCGCCTACGCCGAAGGACTCGCGTCGGAGTGCCAGGGTGACCACGCCGGCGCCATCGCCAGCTGGCGGCTCGCCCTGCAACACGACGGTGACCACGCCGACGCCCTGTTCCGCCTCGCCTACCGCCTCGACCTCGAAGGCGAGGACGACGAGGCGATCGAGCTTTACGAGCAGTTCATCGGCGGCGAGGTGCAACCGCACGTCGGCGCGCTGATGAACCTCGGCACGCTGTACGAGGATCGCGACGACCACCGCAACGCCCGTCGCATCTACGAGCTCGTGCACCTGAACGACCCCACCAACCGCCGCGCCCGCCGCTACCTCAGTGACGCCGAGGCCAGCCTCAACCAGTACTACGACGAGAGCCGCGAGCGGAAGGTCGACAAGCAGAACGCGGTGCTGCGCATCCCCGTGACCGACTTCGAACTGTCGGTGCGCGCGCGCAACTGCCTGCAGCGGATGAACATCCACACCCTGGGGGACCTCGTCTGCCGCACCGAGAGCGAGCTGCTCTCGTTCAAGAACTTCGGCGAGACGAGCCTGCAGGAGGTGAAGGACATCCTGGGTATGAAGGGCCTGCGGCTGGGCATGATGCCTTCGCCCCCGCCCTCCCAGCTGCCCTCCGGCAGCGTCGAGGCCGACGGCAGTGACGCCAACACCATGCGCATCGGCGACCTCGATCTCTCGGTCCGCTCGCGCGCCGCGCTGCAGACGCTGGGCATCAACACCGTGGGCGACCTCACGCGCACGAGTGAAGCCACCCTGCTGGCCTGCAAGAACTTCGGCCAGACCTCCCTGGACGAAATCAGGACCAAGCTCACCAGCCTGGGCATGGACCTGCCCAGCTGAGCCGGGCCGTCCGATCCGCATCGCCACCCGCGGGGCCGCAGCGCCCGGCGGTCCCTCTCCGAGCCTGCTGATCCGATGTACGACTACCTCACCGGGCGCGTCGCGGAGATCGGCCCGGACGAGGTGGTGATCGACATCGGCGGCGTGGGCTACCGCCTGGCCGTGTCGGGCACCACGGCGGGACGCCTGCCGGCCGAGGGCAGCGCCACCCTGTTCGTGCGCGACCTGGTGCGCGACGAGCGCATGGTGCTGTTCGGGTTCGCCAGCCGCGAGGAGCGCCGCCTCTTCGACAGCCTGCTGGGCGTCAACAAGGTCGGCCCCACCCTCGCGCTGGGTCTGCTGTCCGCCCTGGAGCCGCGCGCCCTCGCCGCCGCAGTGGACAGCGGCGACGTCACCACCCTCTCGCGGGTCAAGGGCGTGGGCAAGCGCACGGCCGAACGACTGTGCGTGGAACTCAAGGGCCGGTTGGGCCTGGGAGCGGCCAACATCCCCGGGCCGCTCGGCGATCAGCGCATGTCGGTCACGGCCGCTCTGGCCGCGCTCGGATTCCCCCGGGCGGCCGCCGAACAGGCCGCCGACAGGGTCTGCCAGGGCGTCGGCGCCGGAACGCCGCTGGAAGAACTCGTCAAGCGCGCGCTGGCCGGCTTGAGCGGAGCGCAAGCAGCGACAGGTCAGACGCCGTGACCCCGGCCAGGCGCGACGCCTGGGCGAGATTCACCGGGCGCACGCGATCGAGGACCTGCCGCGCCTCGAGCTTGAGCTCCTCCATGGCCAGGTAGTCGACGGCCTCGGCCAGCGGCACCTCGGCCAGCGCGGCGACCTTCTCCACCTGGCGCGCCTGCCGCTCGACGTACCCGGCATAACGCACGTCCAGCTCGAGCTGCTGCAGCGCTTCGTCGTAGCAACCCCGCACGGCCGGCGGCGAGGCCTCGCCGATGACCTGCGCGAGACCCTCGCCGCGCCGCACGCGCCGGCGTTGTTCGTCCGACAGCGCGCACCCCAGGCGCTCGATCTCGCCCTCCAGCTCCGCCACGGCGCACGCCTCGGCGGACGTCACCAGCCCCCAGGCGCGGGCGCGCGGCACGAGGCGCCGGTGAGCGTTGTCCTGGCGCAGCAACAAGCGGTACTCGGCGCGCGACGTGAACATGCGGTACGGCTCGCGCGGACTGCTGGTCACCAGATCATCCAAGAGCACGCCCACGTACGCCTCGTGGCGACCCAGCACCACGCCGGCCTCGCCCGCCGCGCGACGCGCGGCGTTGAGACCGGCCATGAGGCCCTGGGCCGCGGCCTCCTCGTAGCCGCTGGTGCCGTTGATCTGGCCCGCCAGGAACAGCCCTTCGAGCGTGCGCGTCTCGAGCGTCGGGCGCAGTTGCCAGGCCGGCACGGCGTCGTACTCCACTGCGTATCCGGGCCGCAGCATGCGCGCCGACTCGAGCCCCGGGAGGGCGTGCACGATCTGCAGCTGGACGTCCTGGGGCAGGCAGTTCGAGAGTCCGTTCAGGTACAGCGACGGGCCGCTGGCCGTCTCGTGCTCGATGAAGACGCGATGGCTCTCCCGCTCCGCGAAGCGGGCCACCTTGTCTTCGAGCGAGGGGCAGTAGCGCGGCCCGGTGCCCTCCAACACACCACGCCCGTAGGGTGATCGATCGAGGTTGCTGCGCACGATGTCGTGCACCCGGGCGTTGGTTGCCGTGCGGTAGCTCGGCACCGCGCGGCGCTCGGGGGCGGGCTCGATGCGGAACGAGAAGCGCCCGTCGGCCGGGTCTCCGAGCACCTGCTCGAAGCCGTCCAGGTCCACCGTGCGGGCGTCCAGCCGCGGTGGCGTCCCGGTCTTGAGCCGCACGAGTTCGAAGCCGAGTTCGACCAGGGCCGCCGACAACTCGCTGGCGGGCGCCTCGCCCACGCGTCCGCCGGCGCTGACCCGATCCCCCACGTGCATCAGCCCGCGCAGGAAGGTCCCTGTCGTGAGCACGCACGCATCGCCGGACACGCGGCTGCCGTCGGTCAATCGCAGGGCCTCGAAGCGACCGCCGCGATGGTCGATGGCCGCCACCTGGCCGCGGCGCAGCTCGATGCCTCCGGTCGCCTCGAGTGCCGTGCGCACGAAGCGCGCGTAGGCCTCGCGATCAACCTGGGCCCGCGGACTCTGCACCGCGGGCCCCTTCCTGGTGTTGAGCATCCGGAACTGCATGCAGGTGGCGTCGGCCGCCACGCCCATCAGCCCGCCGAGCGCGTCGATCTCGCGCACCAGCTGGCCCTTGGCCAACCCGCCGATGGACGGGTTGCAGCTCATGCGGCCGATGGCGTCGGGGGCCAGCGTCACCAGGGTGACCACCGCGCCCGCGCGCCGGGCGGCCAGCGCCGCCTCCACGCCCGCGTGCCCGCCACCGACGACCACGACCCGCGGGCGACCCGCGCGAGAGCTGCGCTCGGCAGCGCCACCGGAGCCGCGCCCCTCCGTCCGATCGTGTGGCACTCCGCGTTCCATTGAGTCATTGTAGACAGCCCGCCTCCCTCTCCGCTGCGGAGCCGCCGCGATTCCCGAACCGATGCTCGAGTTGCAGGACGTGACCGTGACCGCGGGCTCACGCACGCTCGTGGCCGGTCTCGACTTCACGCTGCACGAGGCGCAACGGCTCGTGCTCGTGGGTCCGAACGGCAGCGGCAAGAGCACGTTGCTGCGCGTCCTCGCGGGCCTGTCGCAGCCCGCCGGCGGCAGCATCCTCCGGCCGGCGTCCGCGCCCGGGATGCTGTTCCAGGAGGGCGCGCTGTGGCCGCACATGACGGTGGAGGGCAACCTCGCCTTCGCGGATCCCGAGGACGACGCCGCCTGGCGCCGCCACCTGCTGCAGGCCTTCGACCTCGCTTCCCTGGCCACGCGCCGACCCGACGCACTCTCCGGCGGCGAGCAGGTACGCCTGGCCCTGGCGCGCACGCTCGCCAGCCGCCCTCGCTGGGTGCTGCTCGACGAACCGCTGGCCCACCTCGACCCCGCCATCCGCGCCGACGTGCGCGAGCGCCTGCCCCGCGAACTCGACGCCCTCGGCGCGGCCGCCGTCACGGTCACCCATCACGCCGACGACGCGCTGCTGTTCGGCGGCGACATGCTGTGCCTGAGCGGTGACGGTGGCTGGTGGTCGGGCACCACACGGCTGGCTCTCGAATCCCCCCCCAACGCGGTGCTGGCCGCCTTCTGCGAGCGCGGCACGGTGCTCCAGGCGCGTGCTGACGGCAGCGGGCGCGCCGCCTTCGGCCTGGGACTCTCGCTGGACTGCGGCGTCGCCCACGCCTCGGTCAGCGCCTACCTCGACGCCGCCTCGGTCACGGTGGTGCGCGACGGAGGCACGCCGATCGAGCCCGCCGGCGCCGGGCCGGACCAGGCGCTGACCCCGTCCCCGCCGGAGGCCACCTCCGGGCGTGACGACGACGGGCTCGACGGCCTCTTCATCGCCACCGACCAGCGGGGCGGTTGCTGGCTGCGCGTCGGCGATCGCCTGCTGCGCTCCGCCGACAGTCAGGGCGCCCTGCACCCCGGGGACGCCGTGCGCGTGCGCATCGTGGGTGACCCGCGGCCGCTCGAGACCAACGGGAGCGCCCCGTGACGTCCCGCGCGCTGGTGGGTGTGCTGCTGCTGCTCGCGCTCGGCGGGAGTCTGTGGTGGTCCGGCGGCGAGGGCGAGGCGCACGACCTCGGCAGCACCCCGCGATCCCCCACCGCACCGACCTTCGCGAGCCCCACGAGTTGTCGTGAGTGCCACCCGGACGTGTACGCGGAGTGGGACGCGTCGATGCACGCCGCAGCCTTCACCGACCCGCAGGTGCGCGCGCCCGAGCAGTCCGACAACTTCCGACGCACCGAGTGCCTGGCCTGCCACGCCCCGCGTCCCCTGTTCGAGCACGGCATCGAGCCGGGCACCCGCGTGCTGGCCCGGGTCGAGCGCCGCGCGGACGGCATCGATTGCCTGTCCTGTCACGGCCTGGGCGCCGACGGCGGTGTCGCGGCCACACGGCAGGGCCTGTCCGGACCCTGCTCGCCCGTGTACCGGCGCGAGCTGAGCACGCACCAGGCGTGCGCGGCGTGTCACGACCAGCACAACCTCCACCAGGAGTGGCTCGCGTCCCCGGCGGCCGAAGCCGGGACCGATTGCGCCGCCTGCCACATGCAGCGCGTCACCCGCGAACACCCCTCGGCCGGAGCACCCCGCGCCGGCCGATCCCATCGTTTCCTCGGCGGGCGTGATCGGGACTTCGCCATTGCAGGTCTCGAACTCGGGGCCGAGGTGGTCGACGGCAACTTGCGAGCGACGCTCCACAACCGCTTCGCGGGCCACAACCTCCCCAGCGACTCGCGCAACCGGGCGATGGACCTCGTGGTCTCGCTGTACGACGGGCGCGGCACCCCGATCCCCCCCGCCGCCGACGAGGAGCGGGAGAGCTGGGCCCGACGGGGCACCGCCCGCCGCCGCTTCCGCAACCCCTACCGCAGCTCGGGCGACCCCAACACCCAGCTGCCGGCCGGCGAGACGGCGGTGCTCAGCGTGCCCCTGCCACCCGAGGCGGTCCGGGCCACGATCGAGCTCTTCTACAAGCTCCAGCCCTTCATCCCGGATGAAGAGGCCAAGTGGAGCCTGTCGCGGGAGCTGCTGCTCCCCGACGACGGGTGAAGCAGCCCTGGATTCGGCCGGCCGTTCGGCCATGATTGCGGACCGGGGCTGCCGGGGCCCCGGAGGCCGCGCTGCAGCTCGTGCGGCCGCGATGGGAGAGGTCGTGGAGGGCAGGCCGGCACGCCCGCGGGAGGGATGAAGCATGCTGCCTTGGCCACGCTCCGCCGCCGTGCTGCTGATCACGGCGCTCAACTGCCTGCCGGCCTGCAGCGCCGGGGAGTACCTGCGG
>JAJDEQ010000182.1 GCA_029259695.1 Planctomycetota bacterium | reverse complement strand
CGTGCACAGCACGCGCTCGCAGCCGCGCGCATACGCGGCGTATTCGAACGGGCCGCCGGCCTCGGCGAGCATGGCGGCGCCGTCCGCCGCAAGCGACCCCGGCAGCAGTTCGCCCAGGCGCGCGGCGATGCCGGCCACCAGGCCCGGGCGCTTCTTCGCGATCAGACGCGCCCAGTGCATGTTCGCGAACTCCTGCTGCCGCTGCGCGTAGCCCATGCGCATGCCACCCGGCAGCCAGCGTCCCACCGGCTTGCCCGTGGCGCCGTGCACGCTCGACACCATCAGCAGCACGTCGGTCGGGGACCAACCTGCGCGCTTCAGGGCCGCCAGGTAGAGCCGTGCCTGCGGGCCCTCGTGAGCCAGCACCACCAGCGGGAGCTCGCCTCCGGCCTCGGCACGCGGCTCGGCCTCGGCCGCCGGGGACGGCGGGTCCGGCGCACGAGAGCACAATCCGTCCCCGAGCGCGGACAACAGGGCGCTGAGTTCGGCGTCGAGGGTCGCGCACGCGCCCGGCTCGGCACCCGCGGCCCGGGCCAGGTCGAGAGCGACGCAGGCGGCGTTGAGGCACTTCAGCGCCAGGCCGCGGCTCACCTCGGAGTCGTCCGACGCCGCCGCCCCATGGGCCGCCAGCACGCCCACGGCCAGGGGCCAGTCCGCCGGCGCCAGCGCCGGCGCGCTCGGGTCCTTCTTCCACCGGGGTCCGTAGTGGGCGCGCAGCTCGCTCGCCACCTGCACCTTGCGGCACAGGGCCTCCAAGTGCCGGCGCAACGGACTGGCGGCACCGTCGGCGGGCACCGGCACGGCGCCGTCCTCCGCGAGGGCGTTGCCCGCCAGCCCTGCCAGCACCACCGACACGTCGACCGCTCCGTCGTAGGCGGGCACGCTGGCGGCGCAGGCACCACCGGCCCGGCCTTCCAGCAGTGTCCCCAGACACTCGCGCATGGATGCGTTCAAACCGTCCTCGTCCTCCGCTGCGTGTTCATCCGTCGACGGCCGCGCCGAGCATGGCCTCGATCGCATCGGCACCCGCCACCGCGCTGCGGCCCACGTGGAACACGTGCTGCTCTCGTGCGGCCACGATGCGGGCGCGCATGGCCTGCGGGTCCGCCACCAGGCGTTCCACCGCCGCCGGCAGGTCCTCGAGCCGATCGGGGGAGACCACCGCGCCGAGCTCCTCGCGCACGCTCACCTCGAGGGGCTCGATGCCCAGCTCGCCGTAGTCCTCGTTGTTCACCTTGCGCGGGACGTCCACGAAGATCACCGGGCGCTCGCGGCCGAAGGCGTACTCCAGGGCGGCGCCGGACCAGTCACTGACCATCACGTCCGAGGCGTGCAGGGACGCGCTGGATGCCATGTCGGTGTCGAGCTGGAAGTTGTCGTGGCCGGCCATGGCGGCCACGACCTGCTCCACCGCACCGGGGAAGCGCTCGGAGGTGGTGGGATGGGGTCGCAGGGTCACGTCGAAGCCGGCCTCCACCAGGGCGCGCACCAGGGGCTCGCCCAGCGACTCCACGATGCAGGTCGGACCCCACGACGGCGCGATCAGCACGCGCGTGGACCCCGGCGCCCGGTCGGTGTCCCCGGCGACTCCTTCGGCCAGGATCGTGTCGAGCCGGCCGTAGCCGTGCTGCACGAGTTCCTTCGCCGGCAGGCCGTAGCGCTGCTCGGCGGCGCGGATCTCCTCGACGTGGTGCGGCCCCACGCACAAGTCCGTGTCGTAGTGATCGAAGGCCACCTTGCGGTAGATCATGTGCGCACTGACGATCGAGTGGAACACGTACGCGTACTGCACCGGACGCAGCTTGCTGCGCTTGATGAACGAGCACTCCAGGTCGGGCATGGTCATCACGCACACCCGGGCGTCGAGCTGCACGAAGATGCTCGTGCGGGCGATGCCCGAGCCGATCCAGAAGGCGTGCAGGCCCTGCTCGTTGCGGGTCAGCACCGGATCGTCCGACGAGCTGGTGAGGTAGCTCAGCTGGTGACCACGCCGCAGCAGCTCGCTGACGATCGGACCCAGGTGCGGCCAGGCCCCACCGTCCTCGGCATAGAACACCAGCTCCCGGGCCGCCTTGGGGAGCGCTCCGAAGCGCTTGGCCTCGGCGCGCTGGCGGAAGAAGTCGCGCACGCTCACGTCCCGCCGCCTCCCGTGGCGTCGTCGGGCGTCGGCGGGCTCCAGAAGTCGGACAGCTTGCCCTCGGCCGCAAGTCCCTCGTAGAGCGCCAGGTCCTCCACCGAGTCCACCTCGATCCAGCCGCCGTGGACGCACACGGCCGAGAGCGGGTGGCCCGCATCGACGAGCCCCTGCAACAGGCTGGTCATGTACATGTTGGGCAGGTCCTTGCCGTCGTAGCGTGCGTCGGGATCGAGCCCGTCGTAGAACGCCAGCACCTCGCGGCAGAACGAGGCGTCGAAGCGGATCAGGCCCATGTACTGTCCGTGCACGTCGTCGAGGCTGCGCGGCTTCTTGCCCAGCTCGACGATGTGACCGTGGGCGTCGAGCTTGAGCGTCTCGGCATCCGCCAGCGGATCGTCCATGCGCCGCCGCCAGAGGGCGAACCAGTCGAGGTTGACCGACGTGGCGAAGGGCTCGTCGCAGTGCAGCAACGCCGTGAGCACGCGGGGCTCGTACACGATGTCGGCGTACAGCACGAGCACGTGGTCACTGCCGTCCATCCGGTCGCGCGCGCACATCATCGACGAGACCATGTTGGTCCGATCGAAGGCCGGGTTGTGAGCCGTGCGCTGCACGTTCGGCATGCGCTCGATCTGATCGGCGCGGTAGCCGGTGACCACGGTCACGTCGTCCACGCCCGCCGCGGCCAGCACCTCGAGTTGGTGGGACAACAGCGGTCGGCCCGCCAGCTCCACGAGGCACTTGGGACGGTCGAGCGTGTGCGGCCGCAGCCGCGTGCCCTCCCCCGCTGCCAGGATGATCGCCCGGACCATGTCTCCTCCTCCCTAGCGCGCGCCGGCCGGCTCGGCCAACAGCGCGAGCAGGATGTCGACGTCGCGGGAATCCCTCGGCGCCCGCTCGGGGTGCCACATGATGCCGCAGCGCGGCAGGGTGCGGTGCACCACGGCCTCCACGGTACCGTCCGGCGCCAGGGCCAGGGGCAGCAACTCCGCTCCCACACCGTCCGCGGGCACGCCGGAGCCGTGGAAGCTGTTGACCTGTTCCCGGTCTCCGAGCGGCAGACGGGCCGCCAGCGCGGTGTGCTCGGCCACCAGCCGCAGCTCGTGCGGGGCGGCGACGTGCCCGCCCACCGGTACGATGCGGCCCCCGTGGTGGTCGACCATCAGCTGCATGCCGCGGCAGACACCCAGGGTCGGCACGGCTCGCGCGGCGCACACGTCGAGCAGCTCCCGCTCGAACGCGTCCCGCTCGGGCGCCGGCTCTCCGGGGTTCGGGAGGTGAGCCAGGTCGTTGCCGCCGGTGAACACGACGGCCTGCAAGCCGAAGGCGTCGAGGTACGCCGCCGCCGAACCGGGTCGGTTGGGCAACGGCACCGGCAGCAGGTCGTGTTCCAGCAGCAACTCGGCCCAGGCCTGATCGAGGCAATCGCGGCGTTCCCCGTGACTGGGCACCACCGCCACCCGCTGCGTCAACCCGATGCGCGGCCGAGTCACCGCACCACCCGGATCTGCTGGCTGCCGCAGTCCAGTTCGATCAACTCGGCCTCGGCCAGCTTCTCGAACAGCAGCTCACCCACGCCGATGGCGGCGGGCAGCCCGAACTCGGCGGCGCGGATCGCCATGTGCGAGTTGCGCCCCCCATACATGGTCACCAGGCCCGCGATCTCGCGGCTGAAGAGCCAGTCGAAACCCGGGTCGGCGTTGGGCACCACGACGATGCGGCCGCCCACGTCCTCCTCGACCGACGACGCGGCCGACAGGACCACCAGCGGCGCGCGCACGTTCTTGCTGGTCACGAAGTTCGGCGTGGCCTTGAGCTGCTCGAAGCAGGCCAGGTCCTCGGCGCGGAAGACCTGCCCGGGGAGGCACAGGGCTTCGGTGACGCGGAAGGCCTCGGCACCTCGCCGCGCCAGTCCGCGCAGTTCGTCCGCCGGGCGACCGACCGACGCGACGCGGAAGGCGAGCAGCTCCTCCACGCGCACGTGCGCCAGTTCGTCGCGGGACAGGCCGCACACCTCGCCGAAAGTCGCCAGTGCTTCGAGTGCGCCGCTGAGTCCGCGCGTGAACACGAACTTGCACAGCTCGCGGCCCTCGATCGCGTGCTTGAGGAACTGCTCGAAGCGCACCACGTCCGGATCCAGACCGAGGGCCGCCAGCTCCCGGGAGATGCCGGCGCGGATGCCCTCGTCCCAGGGATGGGCCGGGGTCTCCTGATGGGCACCGGCCTGATCGACCATGGGGCGCAGGAACAGCTCGGGCGAGTGGGCGTAGCGCGGTGACGTGACGTCGTAGGTGCCCGGGCGCAGGTGCCCGTACTCGGCCACGAAGGCATCCCAGTCCAGGTCCCCGGCGGCGACCCGGGCCGCGTCGTGCTGGATCGTGCTGGAGACGGTGTCGAGCGTCGCCACGAAGTCCCCGTCGAGGCCCTCGGCGATCACGCCGGTGCTCGGCAGCGAACGCAGCAGGCTCGCCGCGACGAAACCGGCGCGGGCCAGGTGGGCGAACAGCGGGATGCCCGTGCGACGCAGGTCTTCGAGCAGGACGTAGGCCTGCTCCAGCGGCGGCAGCCCGGCGTCCAGCACCCGGCGGATGCGCGCGTCGAGCGCGTCGATCTGCGCGAAGTCCGCCGAGCAGCGAGCCATGCCCTCGCGGGTGATGCCCGCCAGGCCGTCGCGCAGCGCGGCGATCTCGCCCTCGTCGAGTACGCCCGCCAGGCGATCGCGCGCGCGCTGATCGAAGTCGAAGGTGAGGCAGGTGAACAGCACGTCGAACTCCACCTTGTCGTGCAGTTCGGGGTGCTCGGTGAGCCGCGCCAGGTAGTGATCGACCAGCCGCGCCGCCACGCTGTCCGGCAGCGTCGCGGGTACGAACGAGTTGAACGTCGCGCGCACGTCGATGTACGGGTGCCCGAGCAGGTCCACGATCAGGTTGCACGGCCGCACGTCGCGGTAACCGTACTCGGCGCGCTGGCGCGCCCAGGCCTCGTCGGTCACGAGGTGCCGGTAGAGCGAGAAGGCCAGCCGCTTGGGTTTGGTCCCCACGATCTCGGCCGGATTCCAATCGGACATGACCGAGAGCTGGGTCGAGCGCCCCACCACGAACGGCGTCGGTTGCTGGAGCTGTTGGAAGGCAGCCTTGCCCTGTTCGATGGCGCGAGCAAAGGCCGCGTCATCACTCGACGTGTCCACGCCGGGCAGGGCGATCGGGCGGACCTGCAACACGTGGCAGACGTCGTCCGAGGTGTAGGCGAACTCGATGTCGAGCGAATCGTGTCCGACGAGCTCCTCGAGTTCGCGCACGACCGTGAGCAGGTGTCCGAGCCGGTCGGGCAGATGGGCGGGCAGGGGTTCGTCGCGGTGCAGGAACACGGTGCGCACGCTGTCGCCCGTGCCTCCGGTCACCGTGTCGGTGCGGCGGGACGTGTCGTCGAAGCTCACCACGTAATAGGGTGCCCGCGCGCTCGGCGTACGCGTCATGACGACGCCGCTCCACTCCACGTCACGCAGCATCTCCTGCACCAGCACCTGATCGTCGGGATCGCGCTCGGCGTACGACTCGAGCACCTCCTCGACCGCCTGGGTGACGACCTCGGAGCGCGTGCCGTCCACGTCCAGCACGCTCTCGTAGGCGCCGGCGGAGGACTTGTGCCATTCGTCCTCGCTCAGGGCGCTGCTGCGCACGATGAGTCGGGTGGGGCCGAGCGTGTCGCGGATGCGCGCGAGCACCGCACCCGGGTCGGCCGCCCACTCCCGCTGGGCGAAGGCCACCTGGCGACCGATGGTCCCGTGGCGCACGAGCGGCGCCAGCCGGGCCAGGGACTCGGCCTTCGTGCCGAGCACGAAGTGGGCCAGGTCCTGGGGCGCGTTGAGCTCGGCCCAGTGGCCGCCCACGTCCACGACTCGGGCCCGGGCGCCCTCGTCCATCAGCAAGCTGATCAGCTCGGGCAGCGCCGCGCGGGCACCGACCACATCGCTGCGCAGCAGTTCGTTCAGTCGGCGCGCCGTGTCACCCGACAGCTTGAGCAGACCGACGAACTCCGCTCCCGCGTCGTCGGTGGACACCTGCTTGCCCACCGCCACGAGACGCTCGCCGTCGAACACGACCTTCTCGGCCTGGTCCAGTTCGTGACGCGAACGACCGTCGTAACGACCGCGCCAGGCACTGTCGACGGCCAACACGATGTCGCCCTCGGCGGCGGCCAGCCGTGCCACCGTGTCGGGGCGGAAGACCACGTCGGCGTAGGTCACGTAGGTCGCCGTGCGTGAGCCCAGGTGTGCCAGCGCCAGCGAGCGAGCCGGCCCCGTCGTCTCCCAATCGGCGTTGTGGATCACGTCGATGTCGGGGTAACGCCGCTGGATCTCGCCCGACTTGTAGCCGGACACGAAGTGCACGCTGGCGCCGGGCAGGACCGCGAAGGCCGAGAGCAGCCAGTCCATCACCCGTCCGCCCTGGCGATCCACAGACACGAGCGCCGGCGGAAGATCGCGGCGCAGCGAACGGGCGGCGCCCAGCATCACGATGCGATGCTCGGGAACGGCCTGCGTCGGCTGAACGGCACCGGGCGCCCGGGCCCCATCGTCCGGAGGGCCCCCGTCCGGCGGCCGGCCCGGATCCGTCGGCTGGCGCGGACCACCGGCCGGCGCCGAGTCGGCGGGTTGGGTCGAGTCCGTGGGCTCGGGCCGGTCCGTCGACTGCCCGGAGGGGCGTGCGCCGGACGGCGGTGTGGCTCTGGGGGCGGGCGGGTCGCGTGTCACGGGGAAACCGGCGGGTGCTTCGGGGAAAGGCGGACATGTTAACGCTCCAGCCCGGCTCGTCGCCCGCTCCAATCCGCGTGGGTCCGATCCGGTCGGGGCCCGCCCCACAGCCCGCGATGGTGTAGATTCGTTGGACGCCCGGAGCGCGCCGCCTCGGCACGCGCGCCCGCCCGAGCGCCCCCCCGGCCCTGCCCGCGGAGCCCCTCCCCGATGCCCCTGACCAGCCTGGAGACGAGCTGGCTGCTGTACCTCGATCCGGGGTCCGGGAGCTTGTTGCTGCAGATGCTGCTCGCAGGGGCCGCCGGCGTGATCGTGTTCCTCAAGTACCAGGGCCGCCGGCTGCGCGGGTTGTTCGGCGGGCGCAAGGATCCCCCCCCGTCGCCATGACCACGGCGTCCGGCCCTCGGGACGAGCATCCGTCGGGATCCACCCGCCGCCCGGAATCGGAGCCGGGCCCGGCCCGGGACGGCGCGCACCCCGCGGCCGCCCCATCCGGCCCCGGGCAGTCGCCGGGCGCCGCCGGCTCCCGCGACGTGGCCGAGTCGGGTTCGTTCCGCGACCGTGACGGACGGGTGTTCTACCGCGACGGGGACGTCCTGCGTGGACTGTCCGCCGACGGGCTGGCCGACTGGGAGCACCTCGCGGCGAGCGGGTTCTTCGGTCGGGCCGCGGAGGCCGGACAGATCATCGGCACCGAGCGTCTGCCCGCGGCGGCGGCCGGCGCGGACTGGGCGGGCGTGCTGCGGCACGACCGGGTGCCGTTCGTCTCCTACCCCTACGAGTGGCCCTTCGGGATGCTGCAGGACGCGGCGGGACTCACGCTCGAACTGCTCGCCGCGGCCCTCGAAGAGGACACGATCCTCAAGGACGCGACACCCTACAACGTCCAGTGGTTCGGCACGCGGCCGACGTTCATCGACGTGCTCTCGTTCACGCCGCTGCTCCCCGGCGGCGCGTGGACCGGCTACCGGCAGTTCTGCGAGCTGTTCCTCTACCCGCTCATGCTCCAGGCCTACAAGGGCGTCCCCTTCCAACCCTGGCTGCGAGGCTCGATCGACGGCATCACGCCAGACCAGTGCCGCGCACTCATGTCCGCCCGGGACCTCGCGCGTCCCGGCGTGCTGCTGCACGTGAAGCTCCAGGCCGCCATGCAGACGCGGCACGCACACAGCCCCCGCGATGTTCGCGCCGATCTGGCCCGGGCCGGGTTCCACCGCGAGCTGATCGTCGCCAACGTGCGCAGGCTGTCGAAGCTGGTGTCACGACTGCGCTGGAAGGCCGAGCGTTCCACGTGGTCCGACTACGCCGACTGCAACACCTACGACGAGGCCAATCGGGCGGCCAAGGCCGACTTCGTGCGACGGGCCACGGCACGCAGGCCCCGCCGCCTCGTGTGGGACCTGGGCTGCAACACCGGCGAGTACGCACGGGTCGCGGCCGAGACGGCGGACTACGTCGTCGCCATGGACGCCGACCAGCTGGCGATCGAGCGCCTCTACCGGACGCTGCGTGACGAGGGCGCCGGCGCGGCGATCAGCGCGGGCCGCGCGCCCACCCGACCACGCACCGACGTGGCCGAGCGGATCCTGCCGCTCACCGTCGACCTGACCGACAGCTCGCCCGACCTCGGCTGGCGCGGGAGCGAACGCAAGCGACTCACGGCACGGGGCACACCGGACCTGGCCCTGTGCCTGGCCCTCGTGCACCACGTGGTGCTCGGCGCCCACGTGCCGCTGGCGGACTTCGTCGACTGGCTGGCCGGACTCGGGTGCGACCTGGTCATCGAATTCGTGAGCAAGGCCGACCCGATGGTGACCACGCTCCTGCGCAACAAGGACGACAAGGACCGCGACTACGAGCAGCCGGCGTTCGAGGCCTACCTGGCGCGGCACTTCGAGATCGAAGAGAGCCTGCCGCTCAACGGCGGCCTGCGCACGATCTACTCCGCCCGCCGCCGGGACTGAAGCGCGAGATCCGGCGCCCTCGGCCTGCGGCTCAACCGCACTCGGTGAAGGCGCACGAGTAGCACTTCACACAGCCTTCTTCGAAGGCCAGGTGACTGCTCCCGCACTCCGGACACGCACCCTGCATGGTCATGTCGTCGTTCGTCGACGAGGCCGGCGCCGCACCACCACCACCCCCAGCCGGCAGCGTCGCGTTCAACTTCTGCCGCTCCAACACCAGGTCGTCGGCATTCATCACGCTCGCCGACTCGGTCGCCCCGTTTGCGGAGGCCGCCTTTGCTGAAGCCGTCGCCGACCCGTTGCCCGCGGGTTCGGGGAAGGGCAGCGCATCGACTGCCTGACGCGACTCGTAGTACTTCTCCAACGCCTTGCTGATGGCGTCGGCGCAGGAGCTGATCTTGCCATCCGCCGACCAGGCCGGACGGTGGCAACTGATGCCCTTGAGCTGCTTGATCAGCGGTTCGATCTTGGCGCCGCAGCGCAGGGCGTAGGAGATCAGCCGGCCGATCGCCTCGTTCTGGGAGGCCGCGCAACCGCCGGCCTTGCCCATGTGGTTGAACAGTTCGAACGGCTGCCCGCTGTCGTCCTCGTTGACCGTGATGTAGAGATTGCCGCACCCGGTGTTCATGCGCATCGTGTGGCCCACCGTCACGGTGGGACGGGAGCGGGGCAGCAGGCCCTCTTCCCCCGGCTCGCCCGTGCCGTCGGCCGCCATGCTCGGCGGCTCGGCCACGGCCAGCATCTGCTGCAACACGTTCTTGCTGCGCAACCTGGGCGCGACGCGCTCGGCGTAGAACTTCTCGAGACCGGCCTCGAGCCTGGCCGCCACATCGGCTGCCACCTCATGGCCGTTCTCGTCGTTCACCTGGCTCTCCAGGAACTGACGTGTCTGCTCGTGCTGGTCGCAGGCGGAGACGAGGCCGGCGACCGCTTCCCGGTCGCCCCGCTCGACGGCTTCCCAGTCCACTTCCCGGTAGGCCATGACCACGGACGACGCGCGCTGCTTGCACACGTCGTGCGCCGCAGGAGGCGCTTCTCCTGCAGCAGCGCTCTCGGAAGTATCAGCGTTGCCTGTCATCTGCTCACCAGTCGTCTGGGCACCCGTGGTCGACACGCTCGTGTCACTCGCGGATCCGTTCGTTTCGTTCGGCCGATCGTCGGCCCCGTTCCACCTGATCAACGCCTCAGCCCTCCAAGAGCATGTCGACGATCGCGTCTCGTTCGACCTGCTCGGGGTCCGCCTCGGACGTCCCCTTCTCGGCCGCCTCACTCTTGCCCTTGGCGTCCTTCTTGTCGAGCGCCATGGGCTGGTTGCTGCGGCTGCCGTCGCGGTAGACGGTGATGCCCTTGCAACCGAGTTCCCACGCGAGCATGTAGGCGCGATCGACCTCTTCCGTGGTGGCCTCGGAGGAGAAGTTGATCGTCTTCGACACGGCCGCGTCGGTGTGCGTCTGCCATGCCGCCTGCATGCGCACGTGCCACTCCGGATCGACGTCGCGAGCCGAGCGGAACACGGACGACACCTCGTTCGGCAGCGTCACACCCGTCGCCTCGGTGACGCCCTCGATCGTGCCCCGGTCACAGGCGTGGTCGACGACGAGGTCGATCTGCTCCTGCGTCAGCCCGGAACGCTCCAGCGCGGCGAGGAAGACCGGGTTGGTCTCGTACATGATCGTCGCCTTGCCGGCGCTGTCGCGCATCACCTGCCGCTTGAAGGCCAGGCTGAAGATCGGCTCGATGCCGCCCGAGCAGCCGCCGATGATCGAGATCGTGCCGGTGGGGGCGATGGTGACGCAGTGCGCGTTGCGCATCTTGCGGTTCTCGACCGTGTCCCAGCGCGAGCCCTTCCAGTTGGCGAACACGCCCTTCTCCTCCGCCAACAGGGTGTCCTCGTCCCAGGCCACCTCGCGGATCTTGGCGCCGAGTTCCTGCGCCAGCT
>JAJDEQ010000181.1 GCA_029259695.1 Planctomycetota bacterium | reverse complement strand
CGGCGACATGATCCTCGCCGGGGCCTGGGCCCAGGACGACGACGGTCCCCAGTCGGGGGCGGCGTACATGTTCGAGCGGCGCGCCACCGGCTGGTTCCCGAAGGCGAAGATCAAGCCCGGGGACGCGGCCGCCAGCGAGGGCTTCGGTCACGCGTTGTCGGTGGAGGGCGGAGTGGTGCTCGTCACGGCCAAGGCCGGCAGCGACGTCGTCGGTGACGGTGTGGGCTCGGCGTACATCTACGAGCGCGCCACGGCCGTGCAGGGTTACGGCGCGGGTTGCCCCGGCACCGGCGGCATCATGCCCTCGATCGCCCTGGAGGGTTGCCCCGAATCCGGCGGGGACGTCACGCTCGCGATCCGGGACGGTCTCGGCGGCGCTTCCTTGCTGCTCATGTTCGGAATCGACCGCGACGAGATCCCGATCGGCGTGAGCGGCTGCACCCTGCACGTCTGGCCGCTGCTCCCGGTGTTCATCGACCTCGCGCTGCCTGGCTCGGGCCCGGGCGACGGCTCACTGCTGATTCCCGCGACGATCCCCAACGGCCTGGGGACGGTCCGCTTCACCATGCAGGCCTTCGTCTTCGATCCGGGCGTGGTGTCCGGGCGCGCCAGCACCAACGCCGTCGACGTCACCATCGACTGACGCTCGGGCGCGTCAGCCCCGGCGCTCGTCCTGCGCTCGGACGACGACTCGCTCCGCGCCGTCGAGAGCGTGCTCGGTCCAGCGCGCCGTCAGTTGCCGTAGTCGATGTCGAGGCCGTTGCTCGCGGACTTGCCGAAGGTCGCGCCCGGATCGCCCCAGTAGACCTGGTGGTAGATCGAGGTGAACGCGGCCGCGATCGGATCCACGACGAACGGCAGGGCCATCTTCGAGCTGCCGTCCACGCCCGGCTCGCCGGGAGGTGACAGCAGGTAGAAGAACGTGGCCCACGGCCAGGTGTAGGCCGACACGCCGAGCCACGGCGTGTTGGGCAGGTCCGAACTGGCGAAGCCCACGGTGATGACGCCGATCGAACCGGGCCGCAAGCCGGTCACGTTGATGTAGACGGTCTCGCCCTCGCGGAACGGGCCGCTGGCGCCCAGCACCGGCGTGACGCCACCCGTGCCGGGGGTGCCCTCGCCGAACTGACGCATCACGCCCGCCGAGGCGCCGTGCCAGCGCGGGTTGGCCACCCAGCCCTCGACCGACTGGGAGAGCACGTCGAGGTCACCGTCGTCATCCATGTCGACCATGCCCGCCGGGAACACGGTTTGCTTGACCGGCGCCTCGAAACCCGGGCCCGTGCTGCTCTGCAGGAAGATCCAGCTCGAGCTGCCCGCATCGCGCGCCGGGTAGAGCACGAGGTCGTCCTCACCGTCGCCGTTGAGGTCGCCGGCGTACACGCGCTTGAGCGTGTTGGGCGAGGTGGGGTAGCTCTGGAAGGTGACGTCGTCGATGGGGAAGTTGCGCGCGCCGTCGTTGACCAGGATCCAGGTGCTCGTGATGTCCTCGACCGAGACGACGATGTCGAGATCCGAGTCGTCATCGACGTCGAGCACGGCCAGGATGTCCTTGCTGTGCATCGGCACGTCGCCGAGGGACACGGTCGGCTCGAAGGCGCCGCCGCCCAGACCGTAGGCCACGGTGGGCTCCACGCCGCCGAAGACGAGGTCGAGCTGCGTGTCACCGTCGAGGTCGATCACGTGTTGGACGCGGAACGGCCAGTCGCCGGCGTGGGTGAAGAAGCCGGTGCCGTCGTTCCACCAGAGCCGGCTCGATCCGCCCGCCTCGCTGCTGTGCACGAAGAGGTCGAGGTCGCCATCGGCGTCGACGTCGGCCGCTGTCGTGCCGCCCGCCAGGCCCCAACCGAAGAGCGACGGGTGCATGTTCATCAGGCCGTCGGTGCACGGGCCGTCGTTGGCCAGCACGCCCGAGCCGTTGTTGCGCAGCAGGTAGTTGCCGCGGAAGTTGGGCGAGACCCAGGTGGTGACCAGGTCGAGGTCGCCGTCGCCGTCGAAGTCGCCGGGGTAGCCGGGGCCCGTCCAGGGGATGCCGTTGGGTGCCAGCGGCGCCTGCACCGGCTCGAGCACGAACGTGCCGTCGCCCCTGTTGCTGACCACGCCGTCGGCGCCGAAGCGCACGTCGAGGTCGCCGTCCCCGTTGCCGTCCGCCACGTGACGCGCCGTCGTGCCCTCGAAGCCGCTGTCGTCGAGCTGCCCGTAGAACGGTTGGATCGGTCCGTCGATCGGGCCGCGGGCGTAGTAGATCGTGCGGCCGGCCACCAGGTCGACGTCACCGTCGCCGTCCACGTCGTCGACACCCGCGATGTGGTGCGCACCGACGCTCGCGATCTGGAACGAAGGCGCGAAGACACCCGTGCCGTCGTTGAGGGCGATCATGAACTTCGAGCTGCCGGTGTTGTAGCTGCCGCCGCCGCTGCCGCCGCAGCACACGCCGTCGAGGAAGCCGTCGTCGTTCACGTCGCACAGGTCGGTGGCCGGGCCGCCGGTGCGCGGCGCCTCCATGACCAGCCCGCCCGGGCCGTTGCGCAGCAGGGCGTACTCGCCGGTGAGCTCGTGGAAGATGGTCACGTCGACGTCGCCGTCGTTGTCCACGTCGCCCGCGGCGAGGCGCATCTCTTCGTGATCGGTGCCCAGGCCGTGGGCGTAGTTGTCGCTGCCCTGCAGGGCGCCGTCCACCATGTAGTAGACGAAGGCGCCGCCGAAGTTGAGGTCGACCAGGTCGAGCTCGCCGTCGCCGTTCGCGTCGAGCAGCACGATCTCGTCGTCGCCCGCTCCCATCGTGTTCCACTGGGGCTCGACCTGGATGAACGTGCCGTCGCCCTGGTTGATGTGCACGGTGACGTTGCCGGTGGTGATGACCACGTCGTCGAGGCCGTCGTCGTCCACGTCGGCGAGCACGATGTCGGTGGGGTCGAAGCCGGGCGTGACGATCTGCCCGTGGAGCGTCGGCAGGCCGCTGCGGTTCGAGGTGTAGAGGTACGTGTAGCCCACCGACGAGATGGCGAAGTCGTCGAGGGCGTCGCCGTTGAGGTCGCCGATGGCGGTCAGCACGTCCATGAAGGCGGTCTTCACCGGGAAGTCGATGCCGAACTCCCAGGCGTCGGTGAAGGTCCCGTCGCCTGCACTCAGCCAGCCGGTCACGTCGATGTCGTCACCGCCGCTGTTGTCCCACCACCAGTCGAGGATGTCCCTCGATCCGTTGCCGTCGAGGTCGGCCATGGCCTCGAAGCGGTTCGTGATCCCGGTGACGACCAGCGACGCATCGAGCAGCGTCGCGCTCTCCTGGGCACGGCTCGGAACGGCGATCAGCGCAAGACCGAGCGCGGCGAAGGCAAGGCGAGTGGCGCGAACGTCCATGGGACCTCCTGTGCACGGTGAACAGCTCTGTGACCGGCACGGCGGGACCCACGTCACCCGGCGTGTCCGTTCATCTGCCCCGAGCGCGCGCTCGACGAAACGGGCGCGCCTCGCTGCGACCCATGATAAGGGCGCGCGGGCTCCCCGGGGCACTCGGACGGTCGAAACAGCTTCGAAGCGGCTCAGATCCCGCTCCAGGCGCTCTCGCGGTACCAGATTCCGCTCCCTGACCTCGGACCACTTGCGAGTTGCCGCCGTGGCCCGGCCCGATCGCGGGTGATAGTGTGAGTCGACCCTGACATCGTTCGCTGGTCAGCGAAGTCACGCACGGGAACTACGTGGTCGACACGACCCCATCGTCTGACGGAGCTGGTGAAGAGGGCGCCGACCCCCGTCGTTGGTGGGAGCGCCTCTTCGACCGGCTCCTGGAACGGCTCGACGGCGACGACGTGTTCGTGTCCTATTCGCGCAGGGATGGCCAGAGGTACGCCCTAGGTCTTACGACCCGGCTCGAAGAGCGCAAGTTCGCGACGCGTATCGACGCCCGCGCGACCCAGCCGAGCGAGCACCTGCCGCCCCCGCTGGTGCGTGCGCTCCATCGCAGCCGCGTGCTCGTGGTCATCGGGACACGCTGCTCCTACGAGTCGAAGGCGGTCGCGGCCGAGGTGCGTGAGTTCCTCGGTGCGCGCACGGGGCGCACGCTGGCCGGCATGGTCGTGCCCGTCGATCTCCACGGCGGCATCGAGCAGGCCGTGTGGTGGCCGGACATCCTCGGTGTGCCCGTGTGGAAGCAGGCCGCCGAGGACGACGGCGAGGAGGAGGAGGACGGTCGTGGCGAGGGAGGCGTTTCCGAACGATCGTCGGTGATCACTCGACGTGACACCGTCTCCGATGCGCCGGAGGGGGACCCGTCGCTGGTGTCCGACGAGATCGCGGATCACGTGGAGGGCTCGTTCGTCTACCTGAGCAAGGCGGCCCGGTTGCGGTTGGCCACCCGGCTTGCATCGGGGCTGTTGGCGCTGCTCGCCGTGGGCATCGGGGTGGCCACCTGGATCACAAGCAGCAAGATCGACGAGGCTGACGAAGCCTCGCGCCGAGCCGACGATGCCGATCGGCGCCGCGGTCAGGCCGAGCAGGCGGCGACCGATGCCTCGAGGCGGGCCGACGATGCCGAGGCACGGCGCGGTGAGGCCGAGCAGGCGGCGGCCAATGCGCTGGCGGCTGCGAGAGAGGCAAACGCCCGCGCCGCCACCGTGGAGGAACGCTCTCGGCGCCTGGCCGCCATCAACCTGGGGGACGAGGCGCGCATTGCGCTCGACGCAGGCAACGTGCAGGAGGCCCAGGCCCTGCTCGACCTGGTCGACGACGACCTGCGCCACTGGGAGTGGGAGCACCTGGCGGAGCGCCTCGACCCCACGTTCGGTCCGTTCGGCGACGGCGAGCCGGCCACGCGGGTCGCTCGCGGGGAAGGCGGGCACGTGGCCATCGCCGGCCCGGGCCGGATCACGTTCTTCGATCCCGTGTTCCAGGTCACGCCGTACATCGATGGGACCCCCTCGCGGGTCGTCGAGGTGGATGGCACACCGCGAGCTCTCGCGGTGTCACCCGACGGGGAACGGATCGCGTGGGGCATGGACGACTCGTCCCTGGTGCGGTTGCTCGATCCGTCCGCCCCGGACGCCGAGCCGGAGCTCCTGTGGGGGCACTGGGGTGAGTCGGTCGACGCCCTGGCTTTCAGCCCCGATGGCCGCTACCTCGCGAGCGGGACGACCGGTGCGACGTCTGCGTTCGATGACGACGACCCCGACGTCCCGACCGTGACGGGGGACACGGTCCGCCTCTGGGACGCGGTCACCGGCGAGGCCATCGCGAACTTCATGTCGCGGGCGGGCCTGCGGGCCGGTGTGCATTGCCTGGCGTTCGACGAGTCGTCCGAACGATTGGCCGCAGGTCGCTTCGACGGCACCGTTGCGATCTGGGATGTCGCTCGGCGCAAGCTGGTGAGGACCCTCGGTGGCGGTGGCGAACGCGTGACCGCGCTGGAGTTCAGTCGACGCACGCCCGGTTTGCTCGTGCTGGGCAGGACCGAAGGCACCCTCGAGGTCTGGGACAGCGCGAGGCGTGGGGGGGCGCGTCTCTGGTCGGCTCAGGCTCACGGTTCATACGTCGCTTCCGTGGGCTTCGCTCACACGGGCCCGCCGGGGCCGGGGCCGATGCTCGTGGGTCCGGAGATCCTCGTCTCCGTGTCTTGGGACGGCAGCGCCGCCGTCACGTGGATGCAGAAGGGGATCGTGCGCCGCCTGCGTTCGATTCACGCAGAACGCCTCGATGGCGCCGTCTTGCTCGACGAAGACGTCTTCCTCACCGTCTCTCGTGATGCGGGAGCTCGGTTGTGGCCGACGAACCGGGCCACCGAGGAGGCCCGCCCGGCCCGCGCGCGGGACGTGGCGGTGAGTCCCGACGGGACTCGTTTCGTCATGTGCAGCCTGCTCGACTATGTCCCGCGCGCCGGCGACGACAGCTATCGACGCCTCGTCGTGAAGCTCGACTGGAAGCACAGGGTCCACGACCACGATGCCGACATCAGTGTCGTGCGCTTCGCGCCGGGCGGCGCCCTGGCGTTCGGCGACGAGGCCGGCGTCGTCACCCTCTGGGACCTCGACGCCGACGAAGATGACGAGCGTCGCCCCGTCATCGACACCCAGGGCCGCGCCGTCACCATCCTGGAGTTCGTCGACGACGAGACCATCGTCGCCGGTGACGAGGCGGGAGCGGTCCATGTGTGGCGTGCCGCGACGGGCCAGGAGACTCATCCCGCCGTCCTGCCCGACGCCGTGAGCCACCTGTCCGTCGGCCCGCGCACCGGTCTCGTGGCCGTGGCGGGAACCGGCGCTGTCGTGCGCGGCCTGTGGCTCGACCGGGCCGAGGGGCCCTTCGAGCTGATCACGGACGGGTCGCCCGTGAGCTGCGTCTCCGTCTCCGCTGGTGAACACCTCGTGGGCTGCGGCCGTACCGACGGCACGATCGACATCGTGCCGGTGGAGCCCCGCGCGCGTCGGACTCTCGACACCGATGAGGCGGCGGTGAACCAGATCCTCTGGTGGGAAGGGCTCGAGATGAGCCCCGAGGACGGCTTCACCGACACCCACTTCGCCGTGGGTCACGTCGACGGGCTCATCACGATCTGGACGGTGCCGGGAGGAAACGAGGTGGAGCGGAGACGCGGGGACTCGACGGTCTGGCTGCGTTACGACGAAGGGCCGCGCAAGCGCACGGCGAGCGCCGAGCCTGCGCGACCGCTCGACGTCTGGCCGCCGCTCGAAACCCCGTCTCGGGCGAGGCGATCGCCGACGGTGCAGGTCTGGGACCTGAGCGGTCTCGTCCCGTGGTCGGAGGGGCTGTCGGAGGACGTCGAGGGAACGGCGTGCGCCTGGCATCCGACCTACGGCGTGTTCGCCGTGGCCGACCGGTCGGGGGGCCTGGGCATCTGGACACCCGAACTCGATGGGTTCCCCTCACCCGAGCAACTCTCCGGCTGGGCCGCCCATCCCGTCGATGCCGAGGAGCGCTTCGATCTCCCCGACTTCGGTCTGGACCCGCCCATCGGGCATATCACGTTCGCTGCGTCGGGAGAACTCGCCTCGGCGGGTCGGGACGGAGTCGCGAAGCTCTGGCGCCCCCCGGAACCGTGGGACAGGAGCGCGCCGTTCGAGTTGGCGCTGACTCGGGACCACCCCGGCGCGGTGCGAGCGGTCGCCTTCGACGGCACGGGAGCGATCTTCGCCAGTGCCGGTGCCGGCGAGGATGAGGATGAACGTGAGTCGGACGACCAGCAGTCCGATGCTGCCGTTACCGAAGCGGAAGACACCGAGCCGTCCGGCATCGTCATGTGGTCCCGCTGGGCCGACCCGAGCGCGCAGACCCGGGAACTCGCCATTACCGGCGGCCGCGTTGATGCCCTGGCCTTCGGTCCGAAGGGCGCGGTGCTGGCGGCCGGCCTGTCCTCGGGTGAGGTGGTGCTCGTCGACCTCGCCACCGCGACCGAGCGTGAGCGGCTGCCCAGGAGCAACCGCGGGGGTGTGGCGGACCTCCACTTCGACCCCGACGGCTCGCGCCTGTTCGTCAACGAGTGGACCGGTGGCGTGAGCGTCTGGGACCTCGGCCTCGGCACGCGTTCGCTGCGCCTCGAGTTGCCACTCACCGCCGTCACCACCACCGACATGACCCCCGGCGGTCTCCTCGTCGCCGGCCTGGCCGATGGATCGGTCCGCCTCTGGCGCGGTCGCTTCTCCGGGAAGTGACGCGGCCGCGCGCTGCCCCGTCGTCGACGACGAGTGCGCGAGGTTGCGCGCTCACCAGTTGTTCCCGGCAGTCGGGAATGGTCGGGGTGACTAGATTCGAACTAGCGACCTCTTGACCCCCAGTCTCGAAACGACCTGATCACGGTTG
Source organism: Planctomycetota bacterium (assembly GCA_029259695.1). Classification (GTDB taxonomy): domain Bacteria; phylum Planctomycetota; class B15-G4; order B15-G4; family B15-G4; genus OFTM49. The sequence continues at coordinate 3,835 of JAJDEQ010000181.1, read as the reverse complement.
GTCACCGTTGCTAACGGTTGGTTCGGATACGCTGCAAATACAGTGGTTTGCGTTGACCGGCGCGAAAGCCAACGGTATCCATTCGTAACCAACGGCGACCCCGTTTTGGGGGCCGTCTGGGGGGCCGCGAACGCCACACGATGTCTCGCGGTCCGCGCACTTCGAGGTGGAGCCAAGGCAGCATGGCGCAGCGACGACGGAGATCACGCGGGCTCTCACGCCACCCGGGCGTGACCCTGAAGAAGCGCACCTACGCGAGCGGCAGGACGGCCTGGCGAGCCCGCTACCGGGATCCCCTCAACGGCCGCGTGGTCTACGTGACGCTTGATGGCCCCGAATTGGGCCTGAGGAGCCGCGAGGCGCGCGTGGACTGGGCCATGCGCCTCTCCGAGCGCCTCGCGAGGCAGCGGGCGGCTGTGGCCGCTGGGGAGATCCCCATCCAGCGGGTGCCCGTCAGCGATGCCATCGAGGGCTACATGGGCCATGCCCGGCTCACCCTGCGACCCGGGACCGTCGCGACCTACTCGGATGGGATCGATCGGTTCGTGCGATGGGCAGCGGGGCATGGCGTCGAGTTCACCGACCAACTCAACGGGCCGGGCCTCATGGCGTTCCGAGAGGCCCTCGTCGCCGAGCCACGTCGTGTGGCAGTGGCTGGAGGTCGCCGTGGAGAGCGCCGAGACGAGCCACGGCCGCGTTCCCCCACGAGCATCAACAGCAACCTGCGCAGCATCAAGGCGATGCTGAACCACTGGCGCAAGTTGGGCCAGGTGCCAAGGCTCGACAGGGACGCCATCAGCGATTCCCTCTCGCCGCTACGCGCCCCTCGGCCGCAGCCACGGTTCCTGCGCCCGGCGGACATCCGGGCGCTGCTGGAAGCCGCCCTGCGACACGACGCGGACACCTTCAAGGCGACCCGCAACGAGCATGCTCGAGGTGAGGGGAGTGCGACTCGGCGACACGACCCGATCACGCCGTTCCTGGTCTTCCTGCTGTTGTCCGGATGCCGGCCTGGTGAGGCCCTCGGACTTCGTTGGGACTCGATCGACTTCGAGGCGCACGACGGGGCCGGCGAGATCGTGCTGGCGCCCGAGGAGACGAAGACGTGGATCGGGCGCGCGGTGCTGCTCGCCGTCAGCCCGGCGCTCCGAGATCTGCTGGCCGCCCTGAAGCTGCGCAGTGGTGGGGGGCGGTACGTCTTCGGTGGGGAGGCGAAGCTCTCTCGCAACCGGATCGAGGTCACGCGCCGCCGGCTGGTCGCGAAGTACGGCGCTGCCGCCTTCACGTGGAAGCAGACGCGGGCGACGGCTGCCACGTTCATGGTGAATGCCTCCAGCGTGTACGGCGGAGCTGCCGCGTATCGGGCAGCCAAGCAACTCGGTCACTCGGTCGTCGTGTGCGAGAAGCATTACGCGGGCCTGGTCACCGTGCCTGCGGGCGCCACGACCTTGGAGGCCGCCATGGGGATCGAGGATCTCGTCGCGAACGTCGTGCGGCCGATGCGGGTCGCGATCTAGTCACCGAGCCACTTCCCCGTTACGAGTTCGCTTTCAGGGGGTAGGCCTCACGCTCGTGGTCACTTCTTGCTTGCTGGACCCGGGTGAGCCGTCACAAGCTCCCCACTGGGCTTGGTGATCACCGTCACGAGCGGTGTTGGCGCCATGGTCCTCTTGTCGAAGCCGATGACTCGTCCTGCATCGTACGTTCGCACTACGTTGCCGCCCTTCTGAACTGAGTACGAACGACCTTTCGCGCCTCGGATGAGAGCGGCGATGTCCTCGCCGGAGCGGAACCTGCTCTTGTGACCGTACCTCACCCGTTGCGCGCTGTGCTTATCGAGAACACGCCGCCACTCTCTGCTCTTCCTTGACAAGCGCAGCGGTGGATCACGAAGCCGGTTCAAGGTCGCATGCAGCTTTAGCCCTGCATGTCGCAAAGTCCCGCGCAGCTTCGTGGTCGCCACCCGCACCTGCTTGAATGGGTTCCTGGGCCTCGTTGCCTGAGAGCGATTCTTCAGGCTGCTCGGAGGCTTGGCGCCTTGGGCCAGTGTCGAGGGCGCCTTGGCGCTCGCCAGCTTCTTGGCGGATGCTGTCGCCCGCTTTGGTCCCCCCCCAGGTCCAGGGGAAGCGACAAGCCGCTCCCCCGTGAGGAGAACGCACAAGACAACAAGAAGCCCGAGAGCAACGTGGCGCGGCCTGCTCTTGCAAGGCATCGAATTGCTCCCTTCTTCGTCTAGCGAAACAGGCTCGGTTGAATGCTGGCTTGAGCAGCCGACTCGATAAAAGCCGGTAGGGTTGGAAAGAGGTCAGGCCACATACTCATGGCGACTCCGGCGGCGGTCCCTCGGCCGCCAACCGTCGCCAGGTGCTCATCTCTTGTGGCACCGAAGTAGCTCCCCGTCTTTGTGATGATCGCATCCATACCCGAAAGGTGTTCTTGGAGCGCCGTGACATAGATAACGTAGACCACACCGTCGCCCAGGTGTAGGTATGCGATCTCCGAGTCCGGTTCTTCGCAGAAGAAGAATGGCGCGCCTCTTGTGCTCACGTCGGAGATGTAGATCGTTTGCTCAAGCGCTCTTCTCTCTACTGCTGTCCGTACAGGTCCTGTTGGGCACCATGTCGGCTCTAACGGCGCGGATGCCGCGACCTCGACTAAGTCAGCCACGCTGGCGAACCGACTGCCATATGTATCGAACGCAAACCGAAAGCCGCGCTCACGTGTCATGAAGATGGGGATCGACGCACCACGGTCGGTGAACTTTCTCATTTCGCCATAGTTCACACGCTCAATGCGGAAGGCGCCAGAGGATGCATCCTTGCCGCAGATGTACGCGATGCCGTCTGTTATCCGAAAGAGCACGGGAAGGTCACTCGCCACGTCACGATTCAAGCGCTCGTACATGGAAACGGGGTCGTCTAGCGACTCTTGAGGGGCGGCGGAGCGTCGGGTTCCAGGAGCGGTGGACCCGCTGCTCAATCGCGTTCTCTGCGCATCATGACGACGCACGCTATTCACCCCGCGCGCGAACATCCGTGCCCCTTGATAGACTCTGCGGAAGGCCCCCGGGTCAGTGTTGTAGAGGATGGCCAGCCGGCGTCCGTCCTGGATCCCGTGATTCTCGGCCAAGACCGTGGACTCTATGTTCTTCGCTCCAGCCATTTGGACTGCGGAGAGTTCGTCAACAATGCTGCCTCCTCCACGGCGCGTATCAGCCATTGCTTCTAGCATCCCGAACAGTGCCCCCGCTCCGCGCTGCACGCCCTCTTGAATCGACTCGGTTGAGGCAGCCGTCTTCTGCGCAATCGCGAAGCCAAGGTTGGGGTCGAGTTCCAGGAGGATCGCCGGATCCTCAGCCAGGAAGAGGATGTTGCTGTCCCAGAGTGTGGCGTGAATCGTGCCGACGTAGATCAGCGCATCCAAGCCGCTGTCCTCTAGAACCTGTGGATTGCCGTCATGGAGCGCTTGTACGAGGCTTGGCCGGTTGAAGTCGCTCGCATTGAAGCGCCCTGAACCCACGCCTGGCCGCGAGAGCGCCGCGAGAGCCTCGTGGACTGGACGTGAGTCAAAACCACCCTCGATGGCCTGACGGAAGTACTCGGCTGCCTGGGTGGTGTTGTTCTCGGCCTCGGCTGCGTAGCCGAGGTAGGCGAGTGCCGCCGCAGATCCTTCCTCAGACGCGGCCAGGAGCAGCTCGCGGCCGAGCACTCCGTAACCATGCGCGAGCGCGGCTCGACCGAGGGCAAACTGGAAGCGCGCGGACGGCGCGCGCTCGCGCGCGAAGGGCAGCCCCACTTGGAGGATGTCCGCTATCTCGCGAGCATTGGTGGCCAGA
>JAJDEQ010000019.1 GCA_029259695.1 Planctomycetota bacterium | reverse complement strand
CCGGCCATCTCGTAGTACTCGTGCCCGTTCTCCCACTCGTCGTGGATGCGCTCGCTGACACGTAGCGAGTAGTCGGTGGAGACCGTTACGTAGCCGCTGTCGTAAAGGCGGTGCAGATCGGTACGCAGCAACAGCCCATTCTGGACGTGGTTGCTCGCGGGGCCCATGTACGGCTGGATGTGAGCAGCGTCCAACACCGGTACGACCCGCTCGCCGGTCACGGCGCAACGAGACCCGTACGTGTCCAGCAGCCGTAGCTTGAAGGTGCTCTGACCCTCGCGGTCGTGCACGACCCGATCACGCCATGTCCGGTCGTCGCACTCCACAAGTTGGAAGGATGCTCCAAGATCATCGGGGCGCTGACGGTGTCGCTCAAGCAGCGTAAGAAGCCGTGCGCCTGGGTTGGTTGTTAAGTCGTACGAGCTGTCGTTGACGATGTTCCGGCTCCAATTCTCGGCTTCACCCCAGGGAAACCACTCGTCTTCGTTCAGGAAGACGACGTCGCGCAGGATGACGCAGCCGAGTGGCTTCTGCCCCGGTTCCATCGGGTCGCTGCGCCTAAGCTTTGTTATCTGGTCGCGAAAAGCCGCGAGTGTCGGCGCACCGTTCTGCTCGCCGAAGAGCGACCATGCCTCAAGGAATGGAACGAGGTGCCAGTGGGCGAAGAACCCGTAGCCGGCGATAGCGTTGACCGGCGACTTCAGCCGCAGGAAGAACGGCGCCCCCGGGCCGATGACCCGTAGCCGCTGTTGGCTCTTGGGTCGCCAGAAGTTCACTTCGTCGAGGCGGCCGCCTTGTGCGCGTGCGCGCGCCGAGAGGTGGTCGAACCAGCGACGATCTGTTAGCGAGACGAGGCCGCGCATGATGACTTGTCGAGAGGCGAGGTGTCCTGGAGGGTATCGCGGCTAACGCTCAGTGTGAGCTCTTGTTCGTCTTGGCTGAGTCGGAGTGCGTGACCGTCCAATGCTCTTGATCGAGGGCGAGACTGACTGCTCTGCCTTCACGAAGCTTCAGGCCACGGCCGCCGCGAATTGCGAAAACAGGTCTCCCGGCAAGGCGTGCGCCAGCTTCCAGGTGATGGCCATGGGCTTCTCACCCTCGTGGCTGACGTAGGTGGCTGGGCCCAAGAACCAGAACGCGCGATCGTCCTGGCGGAGCCTTGCGAACAACATCACGTCACTCTTCTGCGAAACGTGCTGTTGGTAGCGCCGGCCGGTCTTGCTGTCGGCCGGGGTCATCGATTGGCTCTCCCAGTGGATGAGTTCGCGACTGATCGCGTAGTCGCGGTACCTCGTCGTGGGGGAGAAGGAGCCGCCCGTCTTGTCCAACGTGAAGGCGAATAGGTCGGCCCCGCTCTCGGGCACCCATTTGACGCCCTCACGCCACTGCGCAACCTGAGCTCCTGTTCCCACGCCGAAAGCGGCGAGGATCTCGAGCCTGGTGTAGCGGGCGTGGACTTGGAGTGGGACGTCCTCGCGGGGCAGGGCAGAGTGGATGTGATCGATGCGCTCACTCAGCAGGTGGAGTAGTTCGCTCAACTCAGAGAGCACTTGCGGGTGTTGCCAAAGGAGATCGAGGCCCTGTTGGAGCGTTGATGCTGCGGGGGCTGCAGTGCCGACGAGTTGGGAGACGAGCATGCGCGCGAGGCGCTTGTCCCGCTCACTCATCGCACGTGCTTGCGGTGGACGGCCCTGGTCGCTGAGCGCTTGGAATGATGCCAGTCGCACTTCGTCATCGATGTGGAGCAGTCTGCGGATAGCGCGGCGGATGGGGGCCTCGTGTGGCCCGGGGACGGCCGTATCGAGCCCCGCGGCATCGCAGAGGTCGGACCATCCGCCGTTCCCGCTCTTCGGATAGACGTCCTCGAGTTCGAGGCCGCTGTGGTCCAAGAACGCGTGGAGGCTCGGCTTCTCGCCCGTCGATGCAAGTGATCGGAGTTCTTCGACTCTTCGCGTCCACTGGGTCGGCGTTGCTTCTCGGATGCTCTTGAGAACGATCTCGGAGGCGATCCGGTCCAGTTCCATGTGGCAGCCAGCGGGTAGGAAGGGGAATCCCTGCTTCACCTGTTGTTCGACGTCCTTGCGGCTGCCTCCCAAGAGCGCGCGCAGTTTGCGGTCGAAGCGGAACTCTCGCCGATGGTGCCCGACGAAATCGAGAGCAGTGCAGACCGTCTTGTTCGCCGCGCGGCGCAGGCCGCGTCCGAGCTGCTGGAGGAACAGGATGGGGCTGTCCGTGGGTCGCAAGAACAGCACTGTGTCGACGGTCTTGACGTCGACGCCCTCGTTGAAGAGGTCAACGGAGAAGAGGACTCGGATGCGTCCTTCGGCAAGATCCTTCAACGCGCGCTCGCGGTCGGCTGCGGGGCTGTTGCCCCAGACGGCCACTGAAGCAATGCCGGCTTCGGTGAATACGCGTGCCATGAATCGTGCGTGCTCTACGCTGACGCAGAAACCAAGTGCGCGCATCGTGTCGAGCTGGTCGACCCGGTCGACGAGTTCCTTGATGACCAGCTTGGCCCATGCGTCCGACTGGGTGAGGACGTTGGTGAGCCCTTCGACGTCGTACCCGCGGCCCCGTCGCCAGGGAACGTCGCTAAGGTCGATTCCGTCGTGGATCCCGTAGTAGACGAAGGGCGAGAGGTAGTGCTGGTCGATGGCATCCCACAGTCTGAGCTCGGCTGCGATGCGGTCATCGAACCAGTGGAGGATGGGCAGGCCGTCGGATCTCTCCGGCGTCGCTGTCAGCCCCAGGAGTTCTTTCGGCTTCACATGCTCCAACAAGCGACCGTATGAGTCCGCTGCGGCGTGGTGGAACTCGTCGACGATGATGACGTCGAAGTGGTCGGGTGGGAGTGCGTCGAGACCCGATGCAGTGAGGCTCTGAATCGAGGCGAAGACGTGGTCGAAGTGAACGGGTCGTTGCCCTCCGACCCATTGCTCGCCGAAGCTCGGTTCGCGGAGTGCGTGGCGGAACGTCGCGTGGCTCTGGTCGAGAATCTCCTTCCGGTGGGCCACGAAGAGCAGCCGCGCCCGCGGGAGTGTCGTGCGTAGGCGCGCGTAGTCGAGCGCGGCCATGACGGTCTTGCCTGTGCCCGTCGCGGCGACCAGGAGATTGCGATGATGGTCGCGTTGCCGCGAGAGCGCGATCTCCTCGAGCAGGCGCTCTTGGAAAGGCCTCGGCGTGATCTCGACCGGGCTGATGAAGACTCGAGGGCCGGGTGAGGTGATCGCCGTCCTCTTGTCGAACTCCTCGGGATCGAACGGGAGGAAGTCACCACTCTCCCAGTAGCTACCGAAGACAGCTCGCATCTTGTCGATGACGTCGGCGTTGCGAGCGCCGGAGACACGGACGTTCCACTCCAGGCCTGAGACTTGAGCCGAGTAGGTCAGGTTGGACGAGCCGATGTACGCCGTCGAGAACTCGGAGACCCGATTGAAGATCCAGGCTTTGGCGTGGAGGCGGGTCGAACTGGTGTCGTACGAGACGCGAACATCTGCGCCGAGTTCGACGAGCGTGTCCAGGGCGCGCCGTTCGGTGGAGCCGGTGTAGGTCGTTGTCAGCACCCGGAGCGGTCGTCCCTGCTCGCAATGACGAAGGAGCGTGTCCCGCAGCGGGCGGATTCCTGAGTGCCTGACGAAGGCCATGAGCACGTCGATGCTGTTCGACGACTCAATCTCCGTCAGGATCTGGCGTCCGACCTGGGGCTCACCGGGCGCGTTGGTGAGGAGTGTCGTATCGAGGAGCGGGATGAGTGGGCTCTCGACCGAGTGAGAGGATCCGTCGGGTCGACGTGTGCGGATTGAACGCAGCACTTGGCCGGGGGCGAGCGGGGCATCTTCGGCAGCGTCGCGATTCGCGACGAGTTCCTCGATCTGCTCGATCAGGTTCCGAGCGAGGGCAACGCTTTGCTCCACCCGGTCCTTCTCGTGCATCGACTCGACCGCGCGTTGGATGATGCGGCCAAGGTGCAGGGCGATGCGATCAGGTGCTTCTGCAGGATGCAGATCGACTCGCTCAGGAGTCAGTGCTTCGCCGAGCGCCCGCAGCCGCGTCTCGAGGCCGGCTGTGATCAACAGCTCGTAGAGCCCTGGCTCCAAGTTCATGGCAGCATCGACTCCGAATCTCTTCCAAGGAGCGGCACGGTAGCATGCACCTCGAACATGAGGCCGTCTCCAAGAGGTCGCAGAACGACCTTGATCATCCCACTTCGCCCGCACGGGATCGCCCGTCCGCCACCATAAGGTGACAGCCCCCCACCCCCACCACCGCGTATGATCCCCTGGTCATCGGGAAGAAGGAGCACCGGCATGACCCAGGGGCGTGTCCTCTCACACTACGAGCTGATCGAGAAGATCGGCGAGGGTGGCATGGGCGAAGTCTGGCGCGCGCGGGATGTGCAGCTCGACCGCGAAGTCGCAGTCAAGCTGCTGCCCGAGTCGTGCACGGCGGACCCTGCGCGCGTGGCGCGTTTCGAGCGCGAAGCACGGCTGGCGTCCCAGCTCTCGCACCCGAACATCGCGACGATCTACGAGGCTGGCGAACACGACGGCAGCCACTTCATCGCGATGGAGTTGGTGCGCGGCGAGACGCTGGGGGCGCAGGTGCGTGCTGGCGGACTCCCGGCGCAGAGCGTGCACGACCTGGCGTCGGCTATGGCGATGGGCTTGGCCGAGGCGCATGGCGCGGGGATCGTGCACCGTGATCTGAAGCCCGGGAACGTGATGCTCGACGAGCGGGGGCGGGTGAAGATCCTCGACTTCGGGTTGTCGCGGCCCGAGAGTGCGCCGGATCAGGTCAGCGACCTGACGCAGAGCGGGCAGATCATCGGCACGCCGCAGTACATGTCGCCGGAGCAGATCCGGGGCCAGGCGCTCGATGGGCGCAGTGATCTGTTCGCGCTGGGCACGATCCTGTACGAGCTGGCCACGGGCGTGAAGCCGTTCGAGGGAGCGGGGGCGTCGGGCGTGATGAGCGCCGTGCTGGAGCAGGACCCGCCGCCGCTGATGCGGGTGAATCCGCACGTCGGTGAGCGCTTCGCGAAGCTCGTCGAGCGGCTGTTGGCGAAGGACCCGGGGCGGCGTCCTGCGTCGGCCGACGAGGTCGTCGACGAGCTGGCGCGTATCCGCAGCGGAGCGGCGGGACGGGCGGCCGGGCGCCGGCGCGGGTTGCTCGTGGGCGCGCTGGTGGTCGTCGTCATCGCCGGCGCCGTGCTGCTGTACAGCGCTCCCTGGGGTGGGACGGATGCGGTGCGCAAGAAGCTCGTGGTGCTGCCCTTTGCGTCCTTCGGGCCGGCTGACGGGGACGTGCTCGCCGCGGCCATCACCGAGGAGATCCGCCACCGGCTCGGGGTGATCCCCGAGCTGGCCGTGATGTACCGCACCAGTTCGGCCGCCTACCGCGACGCGCCGCGCACGCTCGACCAGATCGGCGCCGAGCTGGGCGTGGACTTCGTGCTGGACGGCAACGTCTACCTGAACCAGGGCGAGAGCGGTGACGAGGTGCACGTGCAGCCGAAGCTCACCCGCGTGGCCGACGGCGCCGTGCTCTGGCAGAACCGCTACGAGCGCGCGTTCGACAACGTGCTCGCAGTGCAGGGCGAGATCGCGCGTCGGGTCGTGGAGCAACTGGGCCTGAAGTTGCTCGACGTCGGGGAGCGCGGTCCGCCGACCGAGAACCTCGACGCCTACCGCGCCTACCAACGGGCGACGACCTTCGCCGACAGCTTCGACCCGCACGTGCCCACGAACCGGGAGATCGCCGTGGGCCTGTACGAGAAGGCCACCCAGCTCGACCCGCAGTTCGCACTGGCCTGGGCCGAGTTGAGCTGGAACCACTCCAGCCTGTACTGGTGGGGACACGACCGCAGCGACGAGCGCCTCGCGTCGGCCAAGGCGGCGCTCGACGAAGCGCTGGCCCTCGACCCCGACCTGCCCGAGGCCCACATGGCGCTCGGACGCTGGTACCAGGCGCAGGTCGAGTACGGCAAGGCGCTCGAACACTTCGAGAAGGTACAGCGCACGCGCCCCAACAGCGTGCGCATGATGGTCGAGATCGCCAGCATCTGGGGCCGGCAAGGCCGCTTCGACGAGGCGACCGAGATGTTCGAGCGGGCCGAGGACCTGAGTCCCCGCGACGCCTTCATCATCCACGAGATGGGCGAGGTCTTCCTGCCGGCGCGCAAGTTCGACGAGGCCGAACGCTTCTACGACCGCTCCATCTCGCTCGCACCCGACCTGACCTTCGCCTACGCCTGCCAGGCCCACGGCTTCTGGCTGCAGGGCCGGGTGGCGGACGCCGAGGCCGTGATCGCCGAGATGCCGACCCGCAGCGACCCGATCAACTGGCGCTTCCTGCTCGTGGCCAAGCTCTACACCGGCGACTACGCCGCGGCCCGCGAAGCGCTCGAGCGCGCGCCCCACGAGTTCTACAGGGACGTCCTCGAGTACGCGCCGCGCGCGCTGTACGAGGCCGAGATCCACGCACTGGAAGATCGTGACGCCGAGGCGCGCGCAGCCTACGAGCGCGCGGTCGCCGCGATCGAGCAGGAGCTCGAGCTGCTTCCCGAGGACGACCGCTTGTACTCATCGCTCGCGGCCGCCTACGCCGGCCTGGGACGGGACGACGAGGCCGTGCGCGCGGCCCGCCACGCCGCCGAACTCGTCCCGATCTCGACCGACATCCACGTGGGCTCGGTGCGCCTCGAAGACCTGGCCGCCACGCTGGCTGCCACCGGACGCCTCGACGAGGCCGTCGACCAGATCGAGTTCCTGCTCTCGAACCCGTCGCTGATGACGACCGAGATCCTCGAGATCGACCCGCGCTGGCGCGACCTCCGCGATCACCCGCGCCTGAAACAGATCGTGGCGAAGTACCGCCTGGCCCCGTGAGCGTAGGCCGCGTCACCGCGACGGATCGCGGGAGCCTCGGGACCGGCATCCGCCCGCACAACGATGCAACCACCCATCCCCCCGGGAGCCCGTGGTGATCATGAATCCGCAGCCGCCGCGTTCCGCTGGCGCCAGGCCCAGAGCGCTTTGTGGAGTTCCATCACGACGCTGATCGTCAGGGCGAGGCCGATCAGCGCGAGCCACGAGCCTTCTTCGAGCGGCTGGGTGCGGAGGACGCGTTGGGCCGGCGCCCAGTGCATGCTGCCGACGTGCAGCAGGAACGCCGACGCCGTGGCGCCCAGCAGCCAGGGGCTCGTGAGCGGTGAGAGCCGGAAGAGCGAGATCGTCTCCGAGCGGCAGTTGCCGATGTGGACGTTCTCGAACAGGACGAACAGCAGTAGCAGCGCGTTGCGCGCCGCGTCCTCGTCCCAGCCGGACATGAGCATCCAGCGGAAGGCCGCGAAGCCCACGAGTCCCATGGTCACGGCGCCGAGCAGGGTGCGCTCGATCATGAGCCGGTTGAAGATGCGCTCGTCGGGCGGGCGCGGGTGCCGCGCGAGGACGTCGCGCTCGCGCGGCTCGAACGCGAGGGCTACGTCCTGGAGCCCGTTGGTGACGAGGTTGAGCCACAGGAGCTGGACCGGGAGCAGCGGCAGCGGGAGCCCGAACGCCAGACTCAGCGCCACGAGGACGACCTCGGCCGCCCCGGTCGAGATGAGCAGGTAGATGACCTTGCGGATGTTGTCGTACGCGACGCGCCCCTCCTCGACGCCGGCGACGATCGAGGCGAAGTTGTCGTCGCTGACGACGAGTTCCGCCGCCTCGCGCGCCACGTCGGTCCCGCTGAGACCCATGGCCACGCCGATGTTCGCCGCCCGCAGTGCGGGTGCGTCGTTGACACCGTCGCCGGTCACGGCCACAAAGTGGCCCGCGTCCCGCGCGGCATTCACGATCTCGAGCTTCTGGGCCGGGGAGACGCGCGCGAAGACCCGTGCCCGTCGCACGAGACCGGCGCGCTCGGCCTCCGGCGTGTCCGCGAGGTCGGCGCCGGTGACCACCTCGGACCGGGCGTCCGCGAGTCCCAGGTCCCGGGCGATCGCCAGCGCGGTCACGGGGTGGTCGCCGGTCACCATGGAGATGTCGACGCCCGCCTTGCGGCACGCGACCACGGCTTCGCGCGCGCCCGGCCGGAGCGGGTCGATCATGCACGTGAACCCCAGGAACGTGACTCCCGCGGGCTCGGGGGGCAGGTGTCCCGGCCGCAGCTCGACCGGTGACGGCCCGGCCGCGAAGGCGAGGATGCGGTAGCCCTGCTGCGCGAGTTCCGCGGCGGCGGCGATGGCCCCGTCGCGTTGCGCCTCGTCCCCGGTGCACATGTCGAGCACGCGCTCGGGGGCGCCCTTGACGAACACCTGGGTCGCGCCGTCCACGCGGTGGAAGCTGGCGGCGTACTTGCGTTCGGGCTCGAACGGAATCTGGGCCAAGGCGGGCCACGTGTCGAGCGTCGCCTCCCGTGTCCGGCCCAACTTGTGGGCGAACGCGAGCAGCGCCACGTCGGTGGGATCGCCGTGCCACGCCCAGTGCCCGTCGACCCGGTGCAGGTGCGCCTCGTTGCACGCGGTCGCCGCGGCGGCCAGACGCTCCAGGTCCGCGGACTTTCCGGGCAGGATCGGTCCGTCGGCCCCGAGCACGTCGCCGTCCGGAGCGTAGCCTTCGCCCGTCACGTCGAAGCTGCTTCCGTCGGGAAGCTGCACCCGGCGCACGGTGAGCTCGTTGCAGGTGAGCGTGCCGGTCTTGTCGGAGGCGATCAGCGTGCAGCTACCGAGTCCCTCGACCGCCGCGAGGCGTCTCACGATGACGCCGCGCCGCGCCATGCGCCGCATCGCCACCGAGAGCGCCACGGTGAGCGCGACGGGCAGTCCCTCGGGAATGGCGGACACGGCGAGCGCGACCGCGAACAGGAACATCTCCGACACCGACTTCCCCTGCAGCAGGACGCCGAGCGCACCCACCAGCAGGGCGGCGCCGAGGACGGCCAGCCCGATGACCCGCGTGAAGCGTTTGAGACGCACCAGCAGGGGCGGCTCGCCGGCGTCGGTCGAGCCGACCTCGCGGGCCAGCTCGCCGATCACCGTGTGCCCGCCGGTCGCGACGACGATCGCACTGGCCCGGCCCCGGGCGACGACCGACCCGGCGTGTCCCATGTCGAGGCGGTCGCCGAGCGAGGCGGCCGGCGGGCCACGCCAGTCCGCGTCCTTGGTCACCGGCAGTGACTCGCCGGTCAGCAGCGACTCGTCGATCTGCAGGCCCTGCGCGCTGAGCAGGCGCACGTCGGCGGGCACGCGGTTGCCCGACTCGAGCCAGACCACGTCGCCCGGCACGAGTTCCTCGGCGTCCAGCTCGCAAGCCTCGCCGTCGCGCACCGCCGTCGCGCGCGTCTTGAGCAGACGCTGCAGCGCCTGGCTGGCACGCTCGGCGCGCCACTCCTGGACACCGCCGATGGTCGCGTTCAAGAGCAGCACCGCGAGGATGAACGCCGCGTCCACGTGCTCGCCCAGCGCCGCCGACACGACCGCCGCGATCCCCAGCACGAAGATCAGCGGGCTGTTGAACTGGCGCAGGAAGACGAGCCAGAAGGCGGGCGGCTCCCGGCGGGGCAGCTCGTTGCGACCGTACGTCTGCAGTCGGCCGGTGGCGTCGGCTGTCGTGAGACCGTGCTCGCCGGCTCCGAGACGCTCCAGGACCTCGGCCCGGTCGAGGGCGTGCCAAGCAGGCCGCGCGTCGTCGGCCATGATCGCATCCTCCATTGCCGCCCCATTGTGAGGGCCGCCGCGGCCCGTGCCGATGCGTCGTCTGCGCGCCCTGCGTACGCAGTGCGACGTAGCGCGCCACTGGCGGTGGGGGACGGGAGCACGCCGCGCCGACACGCGCCGACTGGCAGCAGGACCTGCGCGATCGGGAGCGTGTCAGCGCCCCCGCCGAGCCCGTCAGGATCCCGCCGAGCCGGTCAGGATCCAGCCGGCCCAGTCCCGGGTGGGCACGCCCTCGGCACGCAACGCGCGCTTCGCTTCCCACAGCGCGTCGGCTTCCGATTGGCCGCGGGCCCAGAGGCGACGGTAGAAGTCGACCATGAGGTCGCGGGTCCACTGGTCGTCCACCTTCCACAGCGAGGTGATCGTGGCGCGGGCGCCGGCGGCGTGCAGGGCGGTCTGCAGCGAGGCGATGCCCTGGCCCGCGCGGCGGATGCCGACGTTCGTCTCGCAGGCCGAGAGCACGGCCAGGCGGCAGGCGGAGAGGTCGAGGCCGGCCAGCTCCTCGGCGGTGATGATCCCGGGCACGCGGCCGTAACCGTCGCGGCCGTTGTTGGCGCCCGCCAGCGCGAGGCCGCACAGGGCCATGGGCGCCATGCCGGTGACCACGTCGGCCAGCGAACTGCGCGACCAGGCCGCGTCGCCGTGGTCATCGTCCATGGCCGAGCGCAGGCTCTCGTCGGCGAAGTAGCCGTGGGTCGCCAGGTGCACGTAGAGCGTGCCGGGGGCCAGCTCGTACAGCGCGTCCTTGGTGGCGCGCTTGCGCGTGCGTTCCTCGACGCGTTTGTCGAAGGTGTTCTCGAACAGCTCGGCGATGCCCTCCACCTCGTAACGGGTCTGGCGCAGTGGAATGAAGGCCATGCCGCCCGGGCCCGCGCGCAACTCGGCGGGCAGCGCGGCGGTGGCGGCGGCGAGTTCGGCGTTGTCGCCGGACCTGGCGATGTCGAAGTCGAAGTCGATGCCGCCGAACGCCACCAGGCTCGGTTCGGTAGGCGGCGGGGGTGGGGGGGCCACCAGTCGGGCCAGGGAGACCTCGTGCCGGAACTGGTAGTGGTCGCCGAGCACCGAGCCCGGTTCGTCACCGAAGGGCAGGGCCTGCAGCGGCACGAGGTGCAGCGCGTCGTCCAGGCACAAGTGGAGCGTCGTGGCGTCGTCGCCCGCCGCGGCCAGCACCGGGTCGAACACGAGTTTCCGCAGCGACTCCCCGAGCGCGCCCTCGTCGGGGCCGTCCGCTTCCTCCAGGGAGATGCCCCGGGCGATGGGTTTGCCGATGGCATCGCGCCAGGCTTCGACCGCCTCGTCGATGGCGTCGAGCGATCCCAGCTCCACCCGTTGCAGGCTGCCGTCCGGCCGCGCCACGAAGGCCAGCAACGACTCGGTGCCGCGCACACCTCCCGGCGCTTGCGGCACGAGGGTGGTGGCGCGGTAGCGGCGGAAGCTGACCACGGCCGCCGTGTCGGGCAGCGTGTCGGCCACGGCATCGAGGTCGATGCGGGGAGGGGCGTGACCCGCCGCGACCAGGGCCGCGCGCAGTGCACGCTCGGCCGCGTCTCGCGCGCGGATGGCGTCGCCGATGGCCGTCGGGTCGGGCTGCTCGCGCCCGGCGATCCCGGCCACCAGGTCGTTGAGCGTGGCGCGCAGGGCGAGCGCCCGTTCGCGCAGCGGTCGCAGTTGGTCGTCGGCCGCCATGGCTCGTCCCAGGGTGGCGTTGGCGGACGAGAGCGCGCGCGCCGACTCGATCAGCTCGAAGGCGCGGCGCTGTGATCGATCGGGCGCCAGGGACAGCAGCGACGAGATGGCTTCGTCCATGGAGCGCAGCGCGGCCGACGCCTCGCGCGGGGCGAGCAGCAGGCTGCTGTCGAGCCGGGCCACCAGGTCCTGCTCGCAGGCCGTCAACACGCGACCGAGTTCGTCGTCCTCTCCCGCCAGCGCGAGGATCCAGGCCAGCTCCCAGCGGGCGGCCTGCAGGTCGCCGTGGTCGGGGGGCAGGATCGCTTCGAGCCCCGCGACCGCGCGCTCGGCCAGTGCGCGCGCTGCGGGGAGCTGCCCCTGGAGCCGCCGGATGACGGCCATGCGCAGACGCGCTCGTTGCACGTCCGGGTGGTCGTCGGAGAACGCGCCCTCGCGGCGTTCGAGCACGCCCTGCTGGATCTCCGCGGCACCGTCCACGTCGCCCAGCGCCGTGAGCGTGGCGGCCAGGGCCTGGCGCGCGTTGAGCAGGTCGTGGTGCTCCTCGGCGAAGTGTTCGGCCAGGGCGGCGATGGCCTGCTCCTGCAGCCGGCGCGCCGCCTCCAGTTCGCCGAAGCGCGCGAGCACCGTGGCCAGGGTCAGCCGGGACTCCTGCAGGTGCGGGTTGCTCGGCGGCAGCGTCCGCTCGCGGATCGTCGCCACCTGCTCGTACAACTGTCGTGCGCCGGCGGCGTCGCCCGCGGCCCACATGACGCCGGCCAGTTCGATGCGGTTGGCCAGCAGCGTCGGGTCGTCCTCGGAGAAGCGCTGCTCGTTCAGGACGAGCACGCCTTCGAGCAGTGCGCGCGCCCCGGGCAGGTCGCCGGCGTGGCGCAGACTCACGGCGAGGTTGTGCCGCGCGGTGAGCACGTCCGGGTGGTCGGCCGGGTAGTACGACTCGCGGAAGGCCAGCACTGACTCGCGCAGGGCGCGGGCCCGGTGCAACTCGCCGAGCTTCTCGAGCGTGGAGGCGAGTCCCAGGCGCACCCGCTGGGTGGTGGGGGCGTCGGGGCCCGGGTTCTGTTCGAGCCCGGCGAGCGCGCGGGTCTGCAGCGCCAGGGCGCGCTCCAGGTCGCCGGTGTTCTTGAGCGTCAGGGACAGGTTGTAGCGCACGGTCTGGAGCGCGGGTGACTCCTGGTTCGCGGATGCCGCTTCGAGTTCCGCCAGCGAGTCTTCCTGCAGCTCACGGGCGAGCTCGAACTCACCGCGCCGCTGGTACACCAGGGCGAGGTTCGAGGCGACGGCGCGCAGGATCTCCGCGTTGACGGGCGCCGCGGTGTCGAGCTGGTCGAGCAGCGAGCGGTACAGGTCGCGGGCCTCGTCGGTCGCTTCCAGTTGCAGCAGCACTGCGCCCAGGTAGAGCTGCAGGTTGACGAGCAGGCCGTCGGGAGCGTCGGCCTGCTCGGCGCGCTCGATGGTCCGCTCCAGGATCACGCGCGCCGCCGCCCAGTCGCCCGCTGCGTAGGTGCTGACTGCGAGCGCCGAGAGTTCGTCGAGGGCCTCGCCGGCCGGTCGCTGCGTGAGCACCTCGAGCTGCTCGAGCGGGCTCGACGCGTCGGGCGCCGCCTGCAGGCCCAGGGCAAGCACCGAGAGCAGCAGCAGCGATCCCAAAGCGGCCCTTCCTCCTTGAACGGTGCTTCCCGATGCCGTCTGGCGAGCGGTGCGGAGCATCCGTTCGTCGCAGTCGCGCATGCTAACACGGTGCCCCAAAGGGATAGGGCCAAGCGGGCGCCAAGCGAAGGCCGCGGGGCCCCGCGATCGTCAGCTCCAGCCCGTTGGTGGCGGATGGAGAAGGGCGATGGCCGGGCGATCGTGGGCTCTACGTGAGCACCGTCGGCTTCGCCCGGGAAGCTCGCGACGAGGCCGCCCCGCCCCAGGTGCCCGTGACGTGCGTTGACGTCGACGGCCCGGCCCACCTCGTCTTGCAGCTTGGAATTGTCGGTGCGTCACGACGACACGCTCACCAGGCGGCCCGGCTCTGTCTGGTTGATGATGTTCGCCGTCCTGGTGCTGGGCGCCGTGTCCTGCGATGCCACCCAGTTGAGGCGACCGCCGGTGACGGTGCGCTCGCAGCACGGTCTCGTCCATGCCCACGATCTCGAGACGGCTGAGGAACTCGCTCGGTCACTTGATCACCTCGTTCCTCTCGTCCGCAGCAGGATCCCGGGGGGGCGGGATGCGCCCGTCGAGCTGTGGATGGTCGACCGCCTGAAGGCCGAGCTGGAAGGCCTCTTCCACCGCAGTGAGAGCCGGATCGAACTCCCACGCGAGGAGCGAGCCGGTCGCGAAGCCGTGTTGACCCACGAACTGGTCCATCACGTGCTCGGCGATGACTGGGCGACACTGCCGCTCGGCGTCGAGGAAGGGCTGTGCCATCTCATCGTGTCAGACTTGCACCCCGAGCTGGCGCCGACGCTGCGTATGCAGGCCGCCGTCGGTTGCAGTGCGGTGCTGGACGAGTGGTCGCTCGTCGTCGACTACGAGAAGCTGGCGAGTGACGATGCCTATGCCAGGATCGGCCCCGACGACCTCGAGCGGGTCGAGTTGACCCACGTGCTCGTCGGGCGAAGGAGTGCCGAAGCCCGAGCCATCTCCCGACGATTCGCGGAACAGATGAGCGGCGTCGGACAGGTCATCGCGTCGCGGATCGTGATGGCCCACGGGGTCGGGGGACTGCACCACCGGTGCCTCGATGCTTCAGCCCGGGGTGAGCACGTGATCCAGCCCCAACCCCTGCTCGAGGCGGCGGCGCTCCCAGCACCAGACGACGCGGCCGCGTGGCGCCGCGTGATCGACGACCTCTGGGGCTCCGAGGAACTGGCTGCCTTTGCAGTCACCTACGAAGAGCAGCTCTGCGAGCTGCTGGTGTCGGAGAGCGCGTTCTTCTTCCCCGACCTGACGTCCGCCGAGTACTTCGACCGCATCCGGCCGGCTCACCCGCGATTCCACTCGGCGATGTGCCGGCTGTCCGAGCTTGTGTCACGCAGATGCGGGCGGCCCCCGACCGCTGAGCGGTTGCGCGATTGGGTTGCTAGGCGGTGACTCCCCGCAGAGCATTCGACAGCGACACGCCATTCGGTGCCGCCGCGTCCTGGATCGCCCACTGCAGCCAGAGTTGCGTCCCCGGCGGGATGCCGGCGGGCATCACGAACGGGATCGGCAGCGTGCCCGTGGCCGTCGTGGTCAGGAACACCGGTGGCAGGAAGGGGAAGGGCAGCAGCGTGCCGCCCTTGAACGGGACCGGCGTGCTGGCCCCTGCGATGAACAACGCGCAGTTTGCCGAGGGGGCCGCGCCGGTGAGGGTCAGGGCGTCGAGGCCCCCGGCCGAGAGATCGCCGGCACCCGAGAGCAGGGGGTCGCCGAAGATGCCGACCAGGGCGTTGCCCGCGTCGCTCCATGGGGGCGCCGCGACGTCGATCACGTAGGCGACGCCCTGGTTGCCCTTGCCGAGCACGTCGTGCTGCGGCGCGCCCACGACGATCTCGTCGAGGTGCGCGGACACGGCGGCACCGAAGAGGTCCTGGGACACACCGTTCGCCGCGGTGAGCAGCGGCTGCTCGATCCAGCTCGTGGCATCCCAGCGGAAGAGGGTGGCCGAACCCTGGTTGAGGGTGGCGCCGATGTCGTCGGAATGGGCGCCCACGACGATCACGGCACCGCTCACGGCCACCGAGCATCCGAAGGTGTCAGCGACGTCACCTCCGGTCGCCGTGAGTTCCTGCTCGTGGCCCCAGCTCGCGCCGTTCCAACGGAAGACGCTCGCCGAACCCTGGGCCGGGTTGCCCCCGACCGTTGCGTAGACCGAGCCGACGACGATCACGTCACCGTCGATGGACGTCGAGTTCCCGAACCACGCTCCGGATCCGGGCGTCGGCGAGCTGAGCACGTCTTCCTCGACCCAGTTCGCGCCGTTCCAGCGGAACACGGTGGCCGTGCCTGCGTCGGCGGTCGCACCCGCGTCGCCGGCCACGGCCCCGACGACGATGGCCGTGCCGTGGATCGCGACGGACGCGCCGAAGTGGTCGAAGGCCGCGCCCCCGCTCGCCGTGAGCTGCTGCTCGAACACCCAGGTGGTCCCGTTCCAACGGAACACGGACGCGGTGCCCGCGTTGAAGTCGGCACCCAGGTCGGCCTGCGGTGCGCCGACCACGGCGACGTCACCACAGACAGCGACGGCCGTGCCGAACTGATCCGAATCCTGGCCGGCGGGGTCCGCGAGGTGCGGCCCCTCGATCCAGCTCGAGCCGTTCCAGCGGAAGGTCGCGGCGATGCCTTGCTCGGAGCCTCCACCGTTCGCGAACGGCACCCCGACGACGACGACATCCGCCGACACGTCGACCGAGAATCCCGCCAAGCCGCCGAACGAGCCCGTCGCGACCGGCACCAGGCGCTGCTCCTCGGTCCAGCTCGCACCGTTGCGGCGGAAGACGGTGGCCGAACCGTGATTCGCTTCGCCGGGGAGGTCGTCGCCGACCGTACCGACGACGATGAGCTCGTCGGTCATGGCGACGCAGGGGCCGCCCATGCCGTTGATCCACCAGTTGCCGCCGGCGAAGCGGTCGGACGTGTCGCCTGCGGCCTCCCAGATCTCGCCCTGGGCTCCGGCAGCCGAGGAGAGCGCGAGCAGGAGGGCGACGGCGAGGACGGAGGACGACCAGGAGCGATGACGCATGGAGTTTCTCGTGCAGTGGCAGGGTGGACGCGAACGGCAACTCGTTGCGAGCCCGAGACCGCACGTCTTCCCGTTGCCCGGCCTCCGGCTCCCCCGCTCGACGAGCGCGCGAGGCGGTCATGCCCGCATGCCCGCGCGCCCGCGGCGGTCACCCTCAGGCTAGGCCTGGCGCCGCGCCGGGGCAGTCGTACTCCTGCGTACCTCGCGGGGAACGAGTCGTCACTCGCCCCTCGTGCTCTACGGTACGGCGACGCCCGCCATGCGCAGGCCCTCGAGCAGTTCGTCGACCAGCTCGGGGAGGAAGCCGTCGCGGCCGGTCATGTAGTCCCGGAGTTCGCCGAGCGGGCGCGTCCAATCTCCGCGGAACTCCTCGGCCGCGCGGGCCGCCTCTTGCATGCGGCCGAGGCGCGCGTAGGTGGCGGCCCGGAACAGCGCGGTGCGGAAGTCGGCGGTGTCGACGCTCAACGCGTCGGGCAGCGCCTCGTCGTAGCGCCCCGCGTGGTAGTGGTCGAGGAACGTGGCCATGCGGATGAAGGGCGGCGGGTTGGGGTTGAGCTCGATCGCCCGTCGGACCAGGGGCAACCCCTGCTCGAACTCGCCGGCGCCGGACAGCCACGTGCCGACGAACCCCAGCCACAGGGCGTTGTTCGGGTTGATCTGGATCGCCCGCGCGCCGTCGACCTTGGCGCGCTCGATGTCCCCCGCGAGGACGGCGATCCCGGCCCGGACGCCGTGGCCCACCTGGCTCGTGGAGTCGAGCCGGATCGCCTTGTCGGCGGCCTCCGCCGCGCGCGCGAGCGGACTGGGCGGTCCGACGCGCTCGTTGTACTCGTGGTGGTGTTCCTCGAGGTAGAGGTACGCGAGCCACGCCCAGCCGTCGGCGTAGTTGGGCTCCACCTGCAGCGCGGCCTCCAGGCAGTCCCGGGCGCGGAGGTGGTTGGCTTCGTAGTGGGCGTGGACGTACTCGTAGGTGAGCAGCACGCAGTCGTAGCTGTCGAGGTTGCGCGGCGGCTTGCGCCGGGCCTCGGCGAGACCCGAGCGCGAGAGCGCCCCGGCCGCGCCGGCGACCTCGTGGACGACCTGTTGCGTCAACTCGTCCTGCAGCGCGAACAGGTTGTCCGCGGTGAGGCTGCGGTTGTAGGAGTTGGCCCACAGGACCTGGCCGTCCTGCACGCTGGTGAGCCTCGCCAACACGCGGATGCGTTCGTCGAGCCGGCGCACCGTCCCATCCAGGACGTAGCGCACCCCGAGCGCGGCGCCGATCTTGCGCACGTCTCCGCCCGCCGCTTCACCGACCCGCGCCGACGACCGGGCCACGACGTGCAGCTCCGAGTAGCGCGAGAGCTCCGTGGTGAGTTCGTCCGCGAGGCCCGCCGCGACGTAGTCGGGCGGCTCGTCGGCGCCCCCGTGGTTGCCGTCGCCGGCGGTGAAGGAGAGCACGGCGATGGAGGGGCGGTTGGCGGCGAGGTCGGTCGCCGCTGCGCCGTCTGCCGAGGTACCGGACTCGGTCCCAGCGCCGCCCGACCAGACCCACAGCGTCAGGGCCACGGCCAGCGCGGCGAAGACGAGACCGGCGAGCAGCGCCCCGGGCGGACGCGCGCCGGTGCCCGCGTCCACGGCCCCGCTGAGCAGACGGGTGCGCACGTCCCGCAGTGTCTCCACGACTTCGTCGGCCGTCGAGCAGCGCGACTCCGGGTCCTTGCGCAGGCACCGGTGCACGAGGGTCGACAGTTCGGCGGGCAGCTCCGGCCGGCGCTCCTGCAGGGGCGCGGGTTCCCGCTCGCAGATCGCGCCGAGGGTCGCCGCCGCCGAGTCGGCGCGGAACGGGTTGTCACCCGTCGCCATCTCGTACAGCACGGTGCCCAGGGAGAAGAGGTCGGAACGCGGATCGACGGGCAGGCCCTGGGCCTGCTCGGGTGACATGTAGCCCGCGGTCCCCAGGAGCTGGCCCGCGACGGTGGCGCTTGTGCCCGCGCCGGCGAACGCGCTCGTGGCGTCGAGCGGTTCGTGCAGCTTGGCCAGGCCGAAGTCGAGCACGCGCAGCCGACCGTCGTCGCCGAGCATGACGTTCTCGGGCTTGAGGTCGCGGTGGGTGATGTCCGCCGCATGGGCGACACGCACCGCATCGGCGAGCGGCAGGGCGAACTCCACCAGGCGCTCGACCGGCAGACCGCCGGGCGTCAGCAACTCCCTCAGCGTGCGCCCTTCGACGAGCTCCATCGTGATGAACTTCACGGGGCCGTCGTCGGTCTCGGCGTCCTCCACCGAGAAGATCGTGACGATGTTGGGGTGGTTCAGTGCGGCGACCGCGCGGGCCTCGCGCTCGAAGCGCACGTGCCGTTCGGGGACGTCCGCCACGTCCGCCGGCAGCAGCTTGAGCGCCACGCTGCGATCGAGGCGCGTGTCCTCCGCCTTCCAGACGACGCCCATGCCGCCGACGCCGATCTGTTCGACCAGCCGGTAGTGCTGGAGACGCTGCCCCGCCTGCATGGCCAAAGAAGTCGTTGCCCTCTCCGAGTCCGCGAAAGGCTCCGCCCGTCACGGGGTTGCCGCGCCGCGAGCGCTCGGGCGCCACGGTACCCCCGAGCCCGGCCTCCCACAAACGGGTGGACGGGCCCGGCCATGCCGGTGCACCGGTGGTGTCGAACGGGACGGGACTCGTCGCTCTCGAGCGCCCAGCTCGCAACCCGAGGCTGTCGAGCCGCGACTCTCGGGGAGCAGGCCCTACTGGATGATCGTCAGTTCCAGTCCGTTGGTCGCCGAGATCGTGAACGGCGGCGGTGCGCCCGCGCCGAGGTCCTGGATCAGGACCTGCATCGTGAGCGGCAGGCCGGTGAAGGAGCCGTCCGGCGGCAGCGCCGTGGACAGGGTCAGGTTCCCGGCGCCGGGCGCGCCCGGCGTGCCCGCAAGCGGGATGATGAACTCGAAGATCACCGTGCCCACGTGCAGGAAACCGGTCGGGACCTGGCCCACGCCCACCTGGAACAGACCCAGGGCGCCGCCCACCGCGTTGTCGATCACGATGTCGATCTGACCGCCCGGCGTGGTGTAGCCGCGGCCGCGCAGGCGCGGTGTGATCGCGCCCGTGCCGAGCTTGCCGGCGCCGAAGGGAACCCAGCGCGAGAAGCGGTTGAGCACGACCGTGATCGCGCCGGCGTCGCCGTGGATCGCCACCAGGTCGTTGGCGCCGTCGTCGTTGATGTCCGTCAGGATCGGGCGCAACGCACCCTCGGACCCGGTGGCGCCCAGACCCTCGACCGCACCCAGGGCGAAGCCGCCGGTGGGCAGACCGAGGATCGTGCGCACCATCGACTGGTCCGACAACGTCGGCGACGCCGCGTTGGACGACACCACGTCGAGCACGCCGTCCCCGTTCGTCTCGCCCAGGCGCAACGCGCCGCCGCCGAGCGCGCCCGGCACCGAGGCGACCGCGCCGGCGGTGAACGAACCGCCGCCCGTGCCGTTGGCCAGGAACAAGCGGCCGTCCGGGGCGCCGATGACCACGTCGAGCTCGCTGTCGCCGTCGACGTCGCCCACGTCCACGCTGCGGATCGCGTCCCAGGTCGTGCCCATGGGCGTGGTCGAGGTGGTGAAGCCGCCGCCCGTGTTGACGAACACGAGCAGCGAGCCGGCGCCCGAGCCGTTGTTGCGGCTGGTCGTGATCAGGTCGAGGTCCGAACTCCCGGCCACGTCGGCGATGGCCAGCCCGCCCGACACGGAGGTGCCGCCCGGCGCCGCGGGGATGAGCGAACCGGACGTGGTCCCGTCGCCCTGCCCGATGAGCACCACGGCCCGAGAACCACCGGAGGTGCCGCGCACGAAGGTCACGATCACGTCCAGGTTGGCGTCGCCGGTCACCTCGGCGAGCGCGAGGTCGCCGGAGCGAGGCAGGGACGTGAACTGCGTCTTGGTGAAGTTGCCCGTGCCGTCACCGGTGAACAGGGAGACGCTGGCGAAGACGTCCGCCACGGGCACGGCCTGGGTGTCGAACCACGCGTTGGCCACGACCAGGTCGGGGTCGCCGTCGCCGTTCAGGTCACCGAGCTGCGCCGAGCGCGGCCCGCCGACCCAGATCTGACCCGCGCCGGTGGGCAGCGAGCCGCCCACGGTGTCGTCCACGTTGGAGACCACGATGGGCGGATCGGGGAAGGCACCGCTGCCGTCACCGAGCAGCACCGACACGCTGTTGTCGGCCATGTTCGGGATGACGAGGTCGAGCCCGCCGGGTGAGCCGTCGCCCGCGTCGCCGTCGATGTCACCCACGTCGCCGTCACCGGGGGAGGCGCCGACCGCGTAGTAGCCGATGGTCGCGTCCTCCAGGTTGCCGCTGCCGTCGTTGGCGAAGCCCGCCGCGAACGTGGCCTCACCTGAACCCTGCAAGCCGCCTTGTCCGGCGAACGCATCGCTCGACCACACGACGACCGCATCGAGCGCGCCGTCGGTGAAGTCGGGCGCGGGGCCGGCACCGCCGGTCACGTCCACGAGCACCGGGGCCACGCCTTCGCCCGAGTAGGCCGTACCGATCTCGGTCACGGCGAAGCCGCCGGCCTGGTCGTTGTCGAGCACGGTCAGCACCAGGTCCGGCTCGACGTCGGCGAACGTCCCGGCCGGGTGGGAGATGTTCTCGTTGTTGGTGTACACGGCGTCGGGGAACGTGTCGCCGTCCAGGTCGCCCACGGCGCCCCAGGTGGGATGGCTGCCCAGTTCGCTGGGCGTGGAGAAGCCGGTGAAGCTGCCGGACGCCGTGAAGCCGCCCAGGCCGTCGCCGTTGTAGAGCAGCAGCGTGCCCTGGGGCTCGCCCGAGCGCCCGCCGTCGAACTCGTGCTGCGCGAGCAGCGCGTCGAGGGTGCCGCCGCCGTCCACGTCGAGCAGCAGCACCGAGGCCAGGGCCTGGCCCGAGGCGAACGTGCCCATGACGGACAGGCTGCCGGTGCCGTCGCCGATCAGCACGCTGGCCGTGCCCGACTCGAACCCCGGGCCCGCGGCCACGGCCCCGCTGGCCGTGATCACGTCGAGATCCCCGTCGCCGTCCACCAGTCCCACCGCGAGGTCGTTCACGTCCGCCACGGCCGTGAAGCTCTCGAAGGAGAAGCCGCCGAAGCCGTCACCGAGGAAGATCGACACACCGCCGTCGCCGGCGACGGCCACGTCGGGATTCGTGTCGCCGTCGAAGTCGCCCGTGGCGATGGCCACCGGAGTGCCGCCCATGGGCAGGTCGAACTCCACCTGGGCGGAGAAGATCGGCTGGCCCGGCGTGGGATCGGCCGCCAGGTAGCTGAAGCTGCCCGTGCCGCCGACGCCGCCCTGGGAGTTGGCCACGACGAGGTCGTTGTTGCCGTCGCCGTCGAAGTCGGCCGACGCCGCGTGCACGGGCGCTTCACCCGTGGGGAACTCGTCGACGAAGGAGACCTCCATCGCGCCGTCCAGGGCGCCGGTCACCTGCAGCACGCCGATCTCGCTGCCCTCGAACTTCGGCACCACGACGATCGGGTCGTCGATGGCGTCGTCCTTGGGTCCGGGCCCCGGGAGCACGACCGTGGTGCGTCCGCCGCGTCCCCGGAACACGCCGGTGGGCAGCTCGTAGGGGTTGGTGATCGAGGGGCCCACGAGCGAGAGGATGTAGAACGCTCCGTAGCTGCCGGTCCCGTCACCGAGGGTCTCCTCGTTGTACGGCTGGCCGACGAGGACATCGGGCACGCCATCGCCGTTGAAGTCGCCGACCGGCCCCACGGACTGGCCGAATCCCCAGGAATCCGCGAGGGCTCCGAACCCCCCGGTGTTGTGGCTGATCTTCTGCTGGGCCTTCACGGTGCCGTTGGCGTTCAGGAACAGGACCCACACCGCGCCGGGCTGGAAGAACGTCGGGGCGCCCTCGCCCTCAGTGGGCGAACCCACCACGATCTCGCCGAGACCGTCGCCGTCGAGGTCGCCGATGGACGCCACGCTCGTCCCGAACCTCCACTCCTCCTCGATCGGACCCTGGAAGCCGCCCTGTTCGGCGTTGACCTTCTGCTCCGACTTCACGGTGCCGTCGGCGTTCAGGAACACGATCCAGACGGCGCCGGTGTTGAGGAACAGGAAGGCGTCGCCCGCCGCTCCGACGGCGAGTTCGTCGACCCCGTCGCCGTCGAGGTCCGGGATGCCGGCCACCGCCGAGCCGAAGCTGTCAGTGGTATCGATCGTCCCCCCGAACGTCGTGTCCTCGCTGATCTCGACGTGGGACTTCACCGTGCCGTTGGCGTTCAGGCGGAGCAGGAACACGGCCCCTGCGCCCATCGGACCCCAGTTGACGGCGCCCACCCAGAGATCGGGGACCCCGTCGTCGTCGACGTCACCGGCGTGCGCCAGCGCATGGCCGAACCTCGGGCCGAAGTCGAGCGTGAACGGCAGCCCGCCTTGCGTGTCGCTGATCTTCTGGTGCGACTTGACCGTGCCGTTGCTGTTGAGGAACAGGATCCAGACGGCGCCCTTGGAGGGGAACGCCGGGCCGCCGCTGCTGTCGTCGTCGCTGTCCGCGCCGACCGCGAGCTCGGGCACGCCGTCGCCGTCCATGTCCGGCAGCCCGGCCACGGACCCGCCGAAGGCGTCGAAGTCGTCCAGGTCGCCGGTGAACCCGCCCACGCCCTCGGTGATCTTCTGCTCGGCCTTCACGGTGCCGTTCGCGTTCATGAGCAGCACGTAGACGGCGCCGATCGAAAAACCTTCCTGGGACGCGCCCACGGCGATGTCGGTCACGCCGTCGCCGTCGACGTCGCCCAGGCCCGTGCAGGCGGAGCCGAGGCCGTCGCCATCGACCAGCGGCCCGGTGAACCCGCCGGAGATCGCGTTGATCTTCGACGACTGCAGCACTTCGCCCGGGAACTGCTGGGCGTGCGTCTCGCCGAGGGGGAGCAGGGTGAGCAAGCCGGCGACGGCGAAGCGGATTGCACGACAAAACAGGGTGTCTACGGACCGGGTGTGCACGGGGGGGGACTCCGTTTATCTACCGCTCCACGGCTTCCCCATCTTCAGGGAACTCGAACGCCCGGGCGGTCAGGCGCGGATTCTAGCCCGGATCGCTCCAGAACGGGGGATCCGTTGCTCGAGCTCGAGCGCCGCACGGGCTCGCCGCGGCGCGTCCACGGAGGCCTAGTCCTCGAGGTACGCCTTCAGCTTCCGGAACAGCCCCTCGTTGGCCGGGATGAAGAACTCCATCAGGTCCTGGTACGCGGGCAGGTCGCGGTAGCCGACGCCGTAGGACAGGATGCGCGTGCGTTCGTCTCCGAGCGATTCGAACACGATCACGTTCATCAGCCGGCCCTCGTCCTGCCGCATGACCTCGGGCCAGCGGTCATTGAGTTCGGCGCGCAGGGTCAGCACCCGTTCGGGGACGTAGTTGACGATGTTCAGCACGTTGGTGCCGGGGTCACCGATGGCCGCGCCGGCGACGTAGTGGGTCCGGATCGTGCCGCCCGCTCGCAGGTCGACCTGCGCGACGGGGGCCGACCAGGCCATCCAGCCCTCGGCCGTGGCGTAGGCCTTCCACACCTCGCCGACGGCGGCTTCGACCACGACCTCCTGCACGAGCACGAGCTCGTCGGCGGCGGTCGTGATCAGCCGGCTCCGGATCGCTTCGGGCTCGGCCTGCTGGAGCGTCACCGCACCGATCAGGGCGATGGCCAGGACAGGGATCGCCAGGACGGAGACCGCCATGGCCGGGGCTGCCATGGTCGGGGCTGCCCCGCCGGGGCCGAGGGTCGAGTTGCGTGCGCGCATGGTCGCTCCGATCGTGGACTTGCCGGCGCTCGTCGAACGGCGCCTACAGGTTGCTCGTCTTGAACACGTTGTCGTTGTACGTGTTGTCGTCGCCCGTGTCGAACAGGTCGAGGCCGCCGCTGCCCTTGGCGCGGTTGTTGGTGAAGGTGTTGTTGTCGCCGGTCACGTCGAAGCCGTTCTCGGCGGCGCTCTTGGAACGGTTGCCGGTGACCGTGACGCCCGATGCCTGGAACCAGAAGCCCGCGGAGCCGGCCTTCGTGACGGTGTTCCCGGTAAGCACGCTACCGGTGCCCTCGGCGAGCACCACGTAACCGTCCGACCCGGGCCGGACCGCCTTGTTGTCGTCCACCACGTGGTTCGGTCCCTCGAGGTGGTAGCTGTCGTTGACCGACTTCACGACGAGGTTGCGGATCACGTCGGTGTTGGAACCCACCGAGTGGAAGCCGAACAGACCCGCTCGCACGACCTTGTTCTTGGTGAGCGTGTTCGCGTCCCCGCTCTGCACGAAGAAGCCCGAGTCGCCGGAGTCGAGCGCCAGGTTCTTCTCGAGCTCGTTGTCGTCCCCCATGACGTGATACGCCGTGTCGGCCCTGAGCACCTTGTTCTTGGAGATGGCGCAGTCGTTGGCGGACATGAGCGTGATGCCGTCTCCTTCGACGTCCTCGACACGGTTCTTCTCCACGATCGCCCCGCCCGTGGTCGAGAAGGCGATGCCCGCCCCCTCGCTACCGGCGATGCGGTTGCGGAGGATCTGCGCGTTGGCGGAGCTCACCACGTCGATGCCACCGGCCATGGCATTCTCGATCCGCGTCTTCTCGACCCGCACGTTGGCGCTGCTCACGATGCGCACACCGAACCCGGGGAGGTTGGAGATGCGCATCTTCTCGATGACCGTGCCCGGGCTGACACTCACGAACACGCCGCCCGACTGCGGGCTGTCGACGCGCAGCTTGCTCAGCGTGATGCCGGTCGACGACAGCACGCGGATGGCTTCGCCCGCGCCGTCCCCCGGCCCTGCGGTGATCACGACCTTGCCCTTGGCGCGCACCGTGAGGTCGGTGCGCGAGTCGATCACGAAGGGCGCGTAGGTGCCGGACGACACGCGGATCTCGCTGTCATCGGGGGCGTTGTCGATCGCCTCCTGGATCGTGTCGAAGTCCTTGGGGACCTTGACCACGTCGGCGCGGGCGGGCGCGGCGAGAGCCACGAATGCGAGCGCGGCGATCAGGACCGGCGGGACGGCGTGTCGAACGCGGCGCATGGCAGCCTCCGGTGGAGAGGCCGCCACTCTACCCCGCGCACGCGCCGGGCAACCACGGCCCGCACTCGAGCAGACTTCGCGCCGCGACCCGTGCCGAGCTTGCCGACCCGCTCCTCGAGATGGTCTGGAGAAAGGGGGTACCGAAGAGGTCAAGACACCCCCTTCAGGTGCTCGGATCCCCTCCTCTCGGTCACCCCACCTTGTCGCGTCCGATGGCGAAGAGCGTGACGTCCGCGCCCAACGAGTCGCCGCCGTGGTACTTGCGCAGGGCCGCGCCCACGCGCGTGACGAGTTCGCCCGCGGCGGGGCCGGCGGCCTGCTTCACCAGGGCGGCCAGGCGCCTCTCGCCCAGCACCTCGCCGTCGGGTCCCGACAGCAGCGAGATCTCGGACGCGAACAGGATCAGGTCGTCGCCAGGTTCGACCTTGACCCGGGTCGCTTCGAGCGCGGCGTCGAAGCCGGCGGGACCCACCGATCCCAGCGCCAGTCCCTTGCCGGGCACGAGCGCGAGGCTGTCGCGCGAGGCGTGGTAGTGCAGCAGGGGCCGGTGGCCCGCGTTGGCCATGGTCACGCTGCCCGACGCCGGATCGAGTGCGATCAGCATCACCGCCACCTGCATGTCCTGGCCCAGGTCGGCGGTGAGGTGTGCGTTCACTTCGCGCAGCACGGCGGCCGGATCGGTGTGGCGCTCGGCGGCGAAGCGCAGGCTCGCGCGCGCCATGGCGGCCACCAGGGCGCCGGGCGCACCGCCGCTGGACGCCTCGGCCACGAACACGCCGAGCCGGCCGTCGGCCATGGGCAGCACGTCGTAGGTCCCGCCGCCCGGTGATGCCTCACGGTCGTGCAGTCCGCCGAGTGACCAGCCCGGCACCTCGGGCAGCGTCTGCGGGAACAGGCTCGCGGTCACGCTCGCCGCCGCCTCCAACTCGTGGCGGAAGGTCTCCACCTCGTGCTCGGCGGCCTGCGCCTTGGCCAGCCAGCGGGTCATGTACTCGAACGTGCGCGCGAGCTGTCCGATCTCGTCCGAGCTGTGGGGGTGGGTGCGGTGCTGCAGGTCGCCGGCCACGACCGCCTGGGCGTCGTCGCGCAGGCGGCGCACGGGGCTCGTGAGCGTGCGCGCGACCAGGAAGGCGAGCACCACGCTGACCAGGATGAAGCCGATGCCGGCGTAGGCGACGCGCCGGCTGAAGCCCGCCGCTGCCTCGCTGATGGTGACGGCGTCGATGAACACGACGACCTCGCCGTTCTGAGTGCCGTCCCGGTCGGTCATGGGATAGCTGCCGCGGATCGCGCGCCAGGTGTTCTCGCCCACGGCGAGCACGCCCGCCTGGGCGTCGCCCACGCCGATGCGCAGCGGGGCGGTGCCGGTGTTGACCGTGAAGGTGGACGTCACGCGGCCGATCGCGCCCGCGTATGCCGAGCACACGGCGGGCCCGCGGATATCGTCCTTCCAGCGGAAGACCTCGAACGCCAGGATGCGCGTGTCGTCGGCGAGCAGGCGGTTGCCGCGGCCCTTGTTCCACTCGATCTGCGTCTTGCGCTCGCCGTCGTCCATGTAGGCCTGGTACTGCTCGCGCGTCTCGGCGTCGATGCGCGCCTGGATCTCTTCCGCCGTGAGTCCTTCGTCCACCGTGGCGAACTTCTGGCTCCAGGCGTCGATGTCGATGTGCGCCGCGGTGCGCGCCGCGTTGACGGCCTCGTGCAGCAGCTGCGTTCCGATCAGGTCCACGAGCGTGCCGTGCAGCAGCAGGCCGAAGCCGGCCATGAAGGCCGCGACCAGCAGCGCGACGCTGGCGGCGAGCTTGACCTCGAGCGGGATGCCCCGCATGGGCACCTGGCGGGGGGCGGGGACGTTCGCCATCGGGGGGACCTCCTGCTTGCGCGGCCGGCCTCGATCAAGTCATTCGGCAGACGCTGGGTCTGTCGAATGGTACATGACTCGCGAGTCGGGTGAGGTCCCTCGGCCGCCTTGACCTGCTCACTTCGCCTGGGCGGACGTGTCGCCCGGCGCCCCATCCGCGCCCATGACCGACTCCGAGCGAAGGCCCGTGACGGGAGGCGCCACGGGCGAGACGAAGTCGTCGGGTTTGACCGTGAGCACGGAGCAGTGGAGCTCCTTCAGCACTCGCTCGGCGGTGTTGCCGATGAACAGCCCCGGCACGCCGCTGCGCGAGAGCGTTCCCATGACCACGAGATCGACGTCGGACTGTTCGAGGTGACTGGTGATGGCCTGACCGGGGAGACCCTTGATCAACGTGATGCTGTCGGGGTCCACGGGCAGGCCCTCGACCAGCACTTTCGACCCCTCGAGCGCCTGGGCCCTCTGGGCGTCGACGGCCTGCTCGAGCTCGTTCGGGTTCATGCGGTTGCGCAGCAGGCTCTCGCCTGGCAGGTCCCAGGCGTGCACGACCGAGAGCTGGGCCTCATGGGTGGAGGCGAGTGAGGTCGCCACCTCGAGGATGCGCCGCTGCAGCCGAGCCTGGAGCTCGTCCGACGTGAGCGGGTCCACCGCCGCGATGATGCGGCGGAAGCCCGTGGACTCGGGCTTGATCACCCAGACGGGGCAGGGGCACTTGCGCATCAGATTCAGGGCGGTGACACCCAGCGAACCCGCACTCGTGGTTCCCTGGGCCGACTTCACCACCAGGTCGTGCCCGGACTCGATCACCTCGTGGATGATCCCGAGGAACGGACGCTCGCGACGGATGCTCGTCGTGACCTGCACGCCCTCCGCTTCCGGCCTGCTCGCGAGCTCGTCGAGGATCCCCTGCTGGCGTTCCACCAGCAGCCCTTCGAGGTCGGCGCTACCGGGCAGCGCCCGGGCGACGAGCCGCGACATCGGTTCGACCACGCCGAGCAACTTCAGCGGGCACGCGTTGCTTCGTGCCAGTGCGAAGGCCTGGTCGAGGGCGCCATTCGATCGATCTCCCGGAGCCAGGTAGCAGAGGATGTTCCTGAAGCGTTGCATCGGCTCAGACCCCGACGTCAGCGCGCGGCCGCCGGTCGCGGCTGCGAGCGATGAAGCGTGTCAGCGCCCGTCCCGCGCGCTCGGCGGCGTGCGCCGCGGTCGAGAACTGGTCGTCGCCGTGTGCCTCGACCACGAGGGGCGTCTGTGTGCCCTTGGGCACGACCAACAGCTTGCACTTGTACCCGCCGGCCCGGGGACCGTTCTCATCCGAGAAGCGGGCCGTCACCCGTTCGACAGCGTGATCGAAGCGACCGAGGGCGTACTTCAGGCGGCGCCGGGCGAAGTCGCGCACGTCCTGGGGGATGATGATCCGGTTGGCGAGGATGTTGACGCGCATGGTGCGCCTCCGTTGAGGGTTGTGCTTGACCACCCCTTCATCGCACACGACCGGAGTCTTTGGTATGACCAAAGCCTCGAACGGTCCCTTTGGAACAAGCGAATGGTGAAGCCGGCGGCGCCCCTGTGGCTGAACTACCACCACCTGCACTACTTCTGGATGGTCGCGCGGGAGGGCAGCATCGCGGCCGCCGCCCGGGAGTTGCACCTGGGCGTGCCGACCATCAGCACCCAGCTCAAGCAGCTCGAGACGTCGCTGGGCGAGAAACTGTTTCGTC
This sequence comes from Planctomycetota bacterium, assembly GCA_029259695.1. Taxonomy (GTDB): domain Bacteria; phylum Planctomycetota; class B15-G4; order B15-G4; family B15-G4; genus OFTM49. Next base: position 4,279 of record JAJDEQ010000019.1, on the reverse strand, counting down.
GTCGTGGACGGGGCATGGAGCTGACGGAGGCCGGGCGCGTGGTGCAGCGCTACGCGGACGAGATCTTCTCCATCGGTCGCGAACTGGTGGACTCGCTGCAGGGACGGGCCCGGGATCGACCGGTGGAGTTCCGCGTGGGCGTGGCCGACGTCATGCCCAAGGTCATCGCACACGACCTGTTGCAGCCGGCTTTGAGCCTGGACGATCCCATCCGATTGATCTGCCGTGAGGGTCACCCCGACGAACTGCTGGCGGCGCTCGCGTTGCACCAGCTCGACCTGGTGCTGTCGGATGCGCCCATCCCTCCCGGCGTGGAGGTCCGCGCCTACAACCACGTCCTCGGTGAGTGCGGCATCGCGATCTTCGCCGTGGGCCGCACGGCCCAGCGCTTGCGCAAGGGGTTCCCCGGTTCGCTGGAAGGCGCGCCGTTCCTCCTGCCTGGCGCCCGCACGGTCCTGCGGCGAACCCTCGAGCACTGGTTCGACGGGTTGGGCGTTCGCCCGCGGGTGGTGGGAGAGTTCGACGACGGCGCGCTGCTCAAGGTCTTCGGGCAGGCGGGCGCGGGACTGTTCGCGGCGCCCGCGGCCGCCGAGCAGGTCGTGTGCCGACGCTACGGTGTGAAGCGGGTGGGTTACGTCGAGGGCTACACCGAGCGCTTCTACGCGATCACCGGCGAACGCCGGATCCAGCACCCGGCGGTGGCGGCCATCTCCGAAGCGGCGCGTGGGAGCCTCTTTGTCGAGAGCACCTGAGACTTCGTAACAAGCGAAGTCTTCGTTCGCACCGTTCGCCTTGATGAAGGTAAGCCCGCGGGTAGAGGATAGAGGCCTGCGCCCGAACCGAGCGAATCTGCTCCCCCCCCGGGCGCGAACTGATCCCGAAGGCCGGGGCACGGCCGGCGTCCCCTCACTGGATCACCGACCGGCATGTTCCTCGCTCTGCTGCTGCTCTTCGTCGCCGCCCTGTTCGCCATTCCGGCGTGCAGGCGCCTGGGGCGTGGCGCGGTGTGGGTGCTGCCCCTGCCGTTCGTGGGCGTGGCCGTGCTGCTCGGCACCCGTCTCCCGGACGCCCTGCACGAGGAGGGGATACGCCAGAGCGTTCCCTGGGTGAGGGGGCTGTCGCTGGACTTCGCTCTGCGGCTGGACGGTCTCTCCTGGCTCTTCGCCATGCTCGTGGCCGTGATCGGGGCGCTGGTGCTCGTGCACGCGTCGGGCTACTTCCGCGGGGACAGCCGTCTGCTGGGTCGGTTCGCGGCGCTGACGTCGCTGTTCGCCACTGCGATGCTGGGCCTGGTGCTGGCCGACGACCTGTTCGTGTTGTTCGTCTTCTGGGAGTTGACGAGCATCTGCTCGTTCCTGCTGATCGGCCTGAAGCACGAGCACCAGGACGCGCGGGACGGCGCACTCCGAGCTCTGCTCGTCACCGGCGGCGGCGGCATCGCGATGCTGATCGGCTTCGTCCTGCTCAGCCAGGCTGCCGACACCTCGTCGATCTCGGTGCTGCTCCAACGCGGTGACCTGATCCGCTCGTCGTCGCTCTATGTCCCGGCGTTGCTGTTGATCCTGGCCGGCGCGTTCACCAAGTCGGCCCAGGTCCCCTTCCACTACTGGTTGCCGGGCGCCATGGCTGCTCCGGCCCCGGTGAGCGCGTACCTGCACTCGGCGACGCTGGTCAACGCAGGCGTGTACCTGCTGGCACGGCTGCACCCGGCGCTCGGTGTGCGACCGGAGTGGCACTGGATCCTCGGACACGTGGGTGCCGTCACCATGCTGGTGGGCGCGGCCATGGCCTTCGGTCAGCGCGACCTCAAGCGCATGCTGGCCGACACCACCATTGCGGGACTCGGAACGACCGTGCTGTTGCTCGGCATCGGCACGGCGACGGCGCTGCGGGCGGCGCTGGTCTTCGTTGCGGTCCATGCGCTGTACAAGGCCGCCCTGTTCATGGTGGTCGGGATCCTGGACAAGCGCACGGGGCTGCGGGATGTGGATCGCCTGCGCGGCCTGGGTCGCAGTCTGCCCCTGCTGTTCCTCACGGCCCTGGTCGCCGCCATGTCGATGGCGGGGCTGCCGCCCCTGGTGGGCGCCATCGCCAAGGAGCTGGTCTACGAGGCCAAGCTCGGGGCGCCCGAGGCTCCGGGTGTGTTGGCCGCGGTCGGATTCAGCGCCAACGCGCTGATGGTGGCGTGCGCTGTGCTCGTCGGCTTGCGCCCGTTCATCGGACGCGGTGAGGCGACGCGGGTCGAGCCTGCCATCGCGCCGGTCGCGCTGTTGCTTCCGCCCGCACTCCTGGCGACGACCGGAGTGCTGCTGGGTGTCGTGCACGAGGGGCTGATGGCGCCCTTGATCGAAGCGGCCGTGCGCGTGATGGGTGCCGAACCCGCGACTGCGGAGCTGCTCGCGGACACCGCGCCGACCGCCGTGTCCTGGTTGGCGAAGGGCACGCTGTTCGCCGGCGTGGTCCTGTTCGTGTTCCGGTCGCGAGCTCTCGCGTGGAGCGGTGTGCTCCGCCGTGGTGCCCGACGTGGGCCTGCGCGCCTCCACGACGGCATGATGGGCGCCGTCGCCGCGGTGGCATCCCGGGTTGCCGACGTGTCCACACGGAGGCCGGTCGCTGCGAGTGTCGCGATCGTGGGTGTCGCCGTCGTCGTCATCACGGGGCGGGCGCTCGTGTTGGGGGGGCTCCCCCCGTTCCCCGGGGACCGGGTCCCGGCCGCGCACGAGTTCGTGCTCGTCGCACTCGTGCTCGCGGGCGCTGCTTCCGCCGTGTTCAGCCGAACGCCCGCGGCGGCGGTCATCGCCCTCGGCGTGATCGGCGTGGGCACGGGCTTGTTGTTCCTGCTGCTCGGTGGTCCGGACCTCGCCCTGACGCAGGTCGCCGTGGATGCCCTGGCGGTGCTGTTGCTCCTGTTGGTGCTCCGACGCACCCGGCCGGTACTCGGTGTCCGCAAGGGGTGGCTCCAGGGGGGCCTTGCGCTCGCCGTCGGCGCCGGCTTCATGCTGCTCACCTGGGCGGCGATCCCCGATGGGCACCTGCGCCCCGTCTCGCAGCAACTGAGCGAACTGAGCTGGCCGGTGGCCTACGGTCGCAATGTCGTGAACGTGATCCTCGTGGACATGCGCGCCCTCGACACGCTGGGTGAGATCGTGGTGCTCACGGCGGCCGCCATCGGCGTGGTCGCGTTGCTCCGTGGTGGGCGGCAGGAGGCCCGGACATGAGCACCCCGGTCCTCCGTTTCGCGGCTCGCTCGCTCGCGCCGTTGCTGCTCGTCGTCTCGTGGGTGTTGCTGACGCGCGGCCACCACGAGCCGGGCGGCGGCTTCGTCGGCGGACTCGTCGCCGCGGCTGCGGTGGTCTTCTTCGCGCTCGTCTTCGGCGAGGACGAGGCGCGCCGACGTCTGCCCCTCGAGCCGTTGCGTCTCGCGGGCGTGGGCCTGTTGCTCGCGCTGTTGTCGGGCGTACCCGCGGCACTGTCCGGCCGCCCGTTCCTGTCCGGCCTGTGGCTGGATCTCGCACTGCCGGCCGTGGGCAAAGCCGGCACGCCGCTGATGTTCGACGTCGGGGTCTATCTCGTGGTCGTCGGTATCGCCACGGCCCTGTTGCTCGAACTGCTCCGCCCGGCCGATGGCCCGGAGGTCGACTGATGGGCGGATGGCTCGGCATCCTCGTCGGTGCTCTCGCAGCGTCGGGCACCTATCTCCTGCTGCAGCGTGAGCGCCTGCCGCGTGCCCTCGGGCTGATCCTGATGAGTCACGCCGCCAATCTGCTCGTATTCGCGATGGCGGGCGGGCAGCGGCTGGCTGCACCGATCGTGCCGGAGGGTGCCTCGGCGCCGCCGGCGCTCGCCACCGATCCGTTGCCCCAGGCGCTCGTGTTGACCGCGATCGTCATTGGCTTCGCCCTGCAGGCATTCGCACTCGTGGCGTTGCTGGTTCCCGCGAGCGGCGAGCCGGCGCAGCCGGAGGAGGTCGCGTGAACCTCGTTGCGCTCCCCATCCTCGTGTCGCTGACGGCGGCTGCGATCACGCTGATCGCGCCGGCCCGACTGGGCCGCCCCCTGCTGATCGTCGGCTCCGCGGGTCAGTTGCTCGCAGGGCTGGTGCTGTGGCTCACCGTCCATCGGGACGGGATCGCGGTGCTGCACCTGGGCGGCTGGGCGGCCCCGCTGGGCATCTCACTCGTCGCCGACCTGCTCGCCGCGACCCTCGTGGTGCTCACCGGCCTGGTCGGAACCGCGGTCGCGCTGCAGGCGGTGCGTCTGCTGGCCGAGGAAGAGGTGCG
>JAJDEQ010000180.1 GCA_029259695.1 Planctomycetota bacterium | reverse complement strand
AAGCCGGCGTCCTCCATGGTGCTGCCCACCAGGATGCGGCCGTCGCGGCGGGGCACCAGGTAGGCGTCCCCGTTGTTGATCGTCGGCCGCAGCAGGCCGGGCTCACCGCGCAGCAACAAGATCTGACCGCGCACCGGGCGCACGTCCAGGGTCACGCTCGCCGTGCGCGCCAACGCCGACGACCACGCCCCGGCGGCGAGCACGACCGCATCGGCCTCGAGCACCTGCCCGGTGTGGGTGACGACGCCGCACACGCGTCGCCGACCGCCGGCTTCACCGTCGGCCAGCAGCCGCACCACGTCGCAGCCCGACTGGAGCAGCACGTCGAGTCCGCGGGCGCGCCGGATCAACGCCGCCAGCAGACGCGGCGGACGCACGCGAGCGCTGTCGGGTTGCCACGCGGCGCCGGTCACGACCGGGCCCAGCCCCGGCTGCAGCGCCGTCAACTCGTCGCGAGCGAGCGTCGAGACCTCGAATCCGAGGGCCTGTCGCGCCGCGGTCCACTCGGCCATGCGTGCCCCGTCGACCCCATGACCGATCGGGTAGAGGATGCCCTCGTTCTCGTGCTGCGGGTCGACCCCGGTGTGCTGCAGCAGGTCGGCCACGAAGTTCGCGTAGAGCGCCTCGGATGCGAGGGCCAGCTCGATCAGGCAGCGCGGGTAGCGCCACGGGCTCGACGGCGTGAGCAGGCCTGCGGCGACCCAGCTCGCGCGTTGACCCGGCCGTTCGCGCTCGAGCAACTGGACCGCGTGACCGTCACGGGCCAGGGCACAGGCGATCGCCAGACCCGAGATGCCGCCGCCCACCACGATCACGTTCATGCCGACGGTTCTAGCACACCCGGGGCAGCGGCACGACGTCAGCGGCCCTCGCCGCCCGTGGATGTTGCCGGCGGCCGCACGGCGCATCTAGGATGCGGCCATGCCTGCTCCCCACGACCACGTTCCGACCGCCTTCGTGCAGCGCCTCGCGAGCCAGCTCGCGAACGACCCGAGGGTCGAGGCTCTCTGGTTGGAGGCGGACGACGACCGGATCCAGTGGCCACCGTACGCGCTGCTCGATCTGCACTTCGGCGTGCCCGAGAACGAACTCGAGAGCGTGCGGCGGGACCTCGGTGATTTGCTCATGCACGCAGGTACAGTGAGTGACTTCAGTCAGCAGGAGGCACCGCTGAAGGGCTTCGCCGGCAGTGCCCGGCTCCCCGACGGAACGGCGTTGACCTACCGCATCGAACGCATGAGCCAGGTGGGCAAGGTGCCGCGTCGCTCGGTGAACGTGTTGATCGATCGCACCGGCGGACTGTTGATCCCGACACTCAGCTTCGAGTAGCGCTCGCCGACGCCGGTTGCGACCGGCCGGCGCCGCCGTTCGCCGTCAGCGCGAGAGCGTCCCACCCACACCCGTCGGACGGGCCTGGATGCGCGGCGCGGTGGCCACGTCGCCGTCGCTGTCATTCGAGTTGCCCTGGCGGTCGTTGCGGGACTTGAACCAACCGCCGAGTCGGATGGCGAACGTCGACACCAGCGCCCAGGCGATCAGGTCGCACAGGTGCCAGAGCGTGCTCATCACCCGTCCGGCCTGAAGCAGTCCGCCGCGGGGCCCGAGCAGCTCGACCGACGGGAAGTGGACCTTCCACCACAGGTCACGGGCAAAGAACGAGGGCGGGCGTACCTCGGGCATCTTCAGCAGGAAGATCTCGAGCGCCAGGAAGAACAGCACGAACAACGCGAACAGGCGCAGGAAGCGGCGGCTGAGAAAGAACAGCGCGCTCGCCACCGCTGCGACGACGGTGATTCCGAAGAACAGCGTCTGGATATCGACCTTGGCCATGTCCTGCCTCGTGGTGTGCACCCGGGGACACCCCTGCGAGGGACGTCGCCTGCATCGATCCTCTTCGACCGTCGCCACCCCGGGCTTGAGCCCCGCTCGCCCCACCGGTGCCGAACAGCTCCAGGCGGCCACCGGCCCGGCCGCGCGCTGACGCACACAGGCGGCCGATACCACCCGCCCGTCCGGTGATACATTCAGGAGCTCATGATCTCCCACCCGACCTGCTCACGACCGGCCCGACCGATGAACCCCTCGAGCCATCCGCCCGCCGCCCCCCAGCGGCAGCCCACCCCCACCCCCACCGCCCCCGGCAACCGGAAGCCGCGAGCACGGCCACGCGCGGCGTCGATCCTGTTCGGCCTGCTGCTCGCGCTCGCAGCACCCAGCCCGCGCCTGACGGCCCAGTCGCCGGTGCTTCCCGGCACCCAGTACGGTGTCGGCACCGAGTTGCCGGTGGCCATCGCCGTGGCCGACTTCAACGGGGACGGGAAGCCCGACGTGCTCACCGCCAACACGGCCCCGTTCTCGGGCTCGATCTCGGTGCTCGTGTCCGACGGACAGGGCGGCCTCGAGCAGCTCGAAGAACACGACCTGTTCGGCTCGGCCCAGGACCTGGCCGTGGCGGACCTCGACGGCGACGGCCTGCTCGACGTGGCGGCGCCCATGCCGGCCGTCGACGCCGTGGCTGTGTTGACCGGAGACGGCGCCGGCGGTTTCAGCACGGTCACCAGCCACCCCGTGGAACGACCCACCGGCATCGCCATTGCCGACCTCGACGGGGACGGCATGCCCGAGATCCTGGTCGGCAGCACCGGCGGCGAGGGCCCCACCCTGGCGGTCCTGCGCTGGATCGAAGAACTGACCCAGTACGTGGTCGTGGATCTGCACCCGGTCGGCGTCGATCCGACCTCCGTGGCGGTCGCGCACCTCGACGGCGACGATGACTTCGACGTGGTCACCGCCAACCGCGGCACGAACGACATCTCCGTCCTGCTCGGTGACGGCTTCAGCAGCTTCGATCCCGAGACACGGGTCGCCACCGGCGCCGGCCCGGCCGACATGATCCTGGTGGACACGGACGACGACGGACAGCTCGACGTGGTCACCGCCAACTCCGAGGACGGCTCGGTGACGG
>JAJDEQ010000179.1 GCA_029259695.1 Planctomycetota bacterium | reverse complement strand
TGCTCATGCACATCGCCGCGGAGGGCACGCTCCCCGACGGCGACGGCGCGCAGGTCTCGCCCTACGCGCGACCGCTGGCCCTCGTGGCCCTCGGTCTCGGGCGCCGTCACGGTCTGGACGCCACGGTCGACACCTTCGTGGCCGACATGTCCGCCGAACTCCAGCGCTCCGACGAAGCCGACATGGGCACCGCGTTGCTCGTGTACCAGACGCTCACCGCCGACGACCGCACAGCTGAGCTGGCGCAGGAGCTGTTCCGCGACGAGGACGCCGCGCCCGCCACCCGCTGCCGCGCCACCGAGGCGCTGCGCGTGCAGGGCGACACGTCACTGCTGCCCGAGCTGAACCGCGCGCTCGCCGGCTCCCACGTGGAGCTGCGTCGCTCGGCGGCCCTGTCCCTGGGCGGCTTCGAGCACGGCCTGCTCGTGCCGCGCCTGCAGACGTCGTTCGAGATGGAGAAGGAGCCCGTCACCCGTGGCTTCATCCTGCTCGCGCTGGCGGAGCAGGGCGGCGAGCCGGCCCGCGACTTCCTCGTGAAGACGCTGCGGCGAGGTCCGAAGTCGACCCGGCCGTGGGCCGCCCTGGCCCTGGGCATCGTCGCTCGCGAGAGCGACGACACGTTCGCCCGTCATCGCATCCGCGACGCGCTCGAGCGCGAGGCGAACCACACCTACCACGGCGCCTACGTGCTGGCCATGGGCATCGCCCGGGACCCGGACGCGGTGAGCGAGCTGAACGAGATCCTGCGCGACGACAGCAACCCGCGCATGCGCATGTTCGCCGCCCTGTCCCTCGGCATGATCGGCGACGACATCGCCTTGCCCGCGCTGCGCAGCCGCGCCCGCGACGAGACGTCACCCATCGCGCAGGTCGGCATCGCCCAGGCCCTGGGTCTCTTCGGACGGGAACAGGACGCCGAGTCGCTGCTCGACACCATGCGTCAGCTCGGCACGCCCGAGTACCACGGGCTCGTCGCCGTCGCCATGGGCTTCCACGGCACGTCGCCGGCCCTCGACGGCTTGCTCGTCATGGCCGAGGACGCCGACGCACCGGCCTCCGCCCGCGGCGCCGCCCTCGAGGCCCTGGGCCTCATGCTCGACCGCGACCAGGGCCTGCTCCTGGCCGAGGTCTCCAGCTCCGCCAACTTCCACGTCTTCCCCGAATGGGTGACGGGCATGCTGACGACGTTCACGCTCTGAGCACGGGGTCGTTCTCCGCGGTGCCGCCTGGCCGCGCACGCGACGGGACTTGTTGAGCGGTGAGCACGGCCGTACCGTCTGCGGCGATCGCGTCTCGAGTACGCGAGACCTGCCAACGAGTGTCCAGGCCATGAACAGCATGCTGTGGGGCGAAGGGCGCGTGGCATACATCGAGATCCAGCACGGTCCGTACCTGGTCATGCCGCCGGAACAGGCGGTGGACAACGGGGAGCGTGCCAACAATGTGCACGCCGCCAACCTGGTCTGGCTCGATGCCTCGACGAACCGGCTGATCGAGATCCCGAGCCGCGTCGCGCCGGCCGATGGGCCTCGGGTCTCATACCTGTGGGGGGACCCTCAGGGCGAACAAGCCAGTGGCGCGTTGGTCGAACTGCCAGCCGGGTACACGAGCACGCTGACGAGCACAGGCTCCTCGCTCCGCATCGTCGTCATCAAGGGTGACATCCGGCTGCATGCGTCGGGCGCACCGGGTCACGAGAGTCTCGGCCCTGGCAGCTTCGTGGGTTCGTCGAACGCCGGCGGGGCCGGCATCACCGGGTCGACGTCCACGTCGACAGTGCTCTACGTCCGCAGCGACGCCCCGGTCGAGGTGGTCGCGACGCCGGCCATGTAGTCCTCCGTCATGCAGGTCCAGGAGATCTCCGCGACCTCGCCCGGATCGCCGAAGCCGGCGACTTGGGAGTGCCAACCGCGTGGGCTCGCCGGCCCCGCCCCCGACTCCGGACTCGGGCCTCGAGTCCCACTCGCCGAGCTGGAATCCCTTATCCTCGCCCCCGCCTCTCCGAGGACCCTGCGCTTGACGATGGCTCCACTCTTGCTGCTCGCGCTGATCCTGCCGGCGCTTCAGGACGCTCCTCCGCGGCTCGTCGTCGACCAGACGCTGCGCGGCTCGATCGACGACGACGCCCCCGTCATCGAGACCGCGACCCTCGCCACCAGCTCCACGAGCGCGCCGACCGTGGGGCTGGCCTTCACGCTCCAGGTGGAGGAGGCCGGGCGCTACACGCTCGAGCTCAGCTCCCGGCACTTCGACGCCTATCTCGTGCTGCGCGACGGGCAGGGAGCCGTGCTGGCGGAAGACGACGACGGGCTGCTCTCCACGCACTCGCAGCTCACCACGCCGGCGCTCGAGCGCGGCGCGACGTACATCGTCCAGGCCTGTGCGCTGCAAGGTGGGCGGGGGGCCTTCGAACTGGTGCTCCGGCGCGGCCCGCCCGCGGAGCTCTCACCGCCGGAGCGGGCCGCCGTCGAGATCCGCGACCTGCAGCGTCACGCGGCCGTGATCGAGGAACGCGATGGACCCCAGAGCGAGGACCTGGCCTGGACGCTCACCTTGCTCGGGCGGGCGCTGAACGAACAGTCGCGCCGCCGCGAGGGGCGCGACGCCTTCGAGGGCGCCCTGGCGATCTACGAGGCCGTCCGGGGGCCCGAGGATGTGTGGACGGCCATGAGCCTCATGGACCTGGGGCGCGTGTCTGAGGACCTGGGCGAGCTGAGCGCGGCGCGGGCCTTTCATGAACGGGCACTCGCGATCACCGAGGGCGTGCTGGGCCCGGACGACGAGATGACCGCCGCGTGCCTGAACAACATGGCCGGCGTGCTGAAGGCCCAGGGAAAGCTCAGCGCGTCACGGCCCTATTACGAGCGCGCGCTGGAAGCGCACGAGCAGGCCCTCGGCCCCGACCATCCGAAGACGGCCGTGAGCCTCTCCAACCTGGGGCTCCTGCTGCTCGATCTGGGCGAACTCGGCGCGGCGCGACGACACCTCGAGCGCGCGCTGGCCATCAGCGAAGCGGCCTTCGGGCCCGAGCATCCGAGCACGGGCCGGCTCCTGAACACGGTCGGCGGCGTGCTCCTGGAGCAGGGTGAGCTGCGTGCGGCGGTTCCCTACTTCGAGCGGTCGCTCGCCATCCGGGAGCAGGCCTTCGGACCCGGGCATCCGAGCGTCGCCCAGACCCTGGGCAACCTGGCGGGCGCACTCAAGGACCTGGGCGAGCTGAGCGAGGCGCGGGCGCTCTACGAACGCGCGTTCGCGATCGAGGAGGCCGTCTCCGGGCCCGAGCATCCCGCCACCGCCGGACACCTCAACACCCTGGGCATGCTGCTCGCGACGCAGGGCGAGCTGGATCGGGCGCGGTCCACGCTCGAGCGCGCCCTGGCGATCCGGGAGCGGGCCCTGGGGCCGGAGCATCCGCTCACGGCCTCGAGCCTGACCAACCTGGGACAGATCCTCACCGCGCTGGGCGAGGTCGCCGCGGCGCGTCGCTGCCTGGAACGGGCGCTGGCCATCCGGGAGACGGTCCTGGGGCCCGAGCATCCCGACACCGGCGCCAGTCTGAGGGTGCTGGCCACCTGGCACCGTGAGCAAGGCGATCTGGCCGCGTCGCGCGCTTGCCAGGAGCGCACCCTGGCGATCTTCGAGCGGACCCTGGGACCCGAGCATCACGACACGGCCTGGAGCCTGAACGAGCTGGGCAGCCTGCTCCGGGAGCAGGGCGAGCTCCGCGCGGCGCGCCCCTACCTCGAGCGGGCGCTGTCGGCCAACGAGAAGGCCCTCGGGCACGGCAACGTCTTCACGGCGCGGAACCTCAACAACCTCGCCCTGCTGCTCACGGATCTGGGTGAACGGCAGGCGGCCCGCGACCTGGTGCTCCGGTCGGCTCCCGGTCGTCGAGCGCACCTGCTGCGCACGCTCGGCGGGCTGACGGAAGCCGAGAGCTTCCATTACCTGGCGGCGCGGCGCGGGGAGCTGGACCTGCGACTCCATCTCTTCGCCTCCGACGATCCGGAGCTCCTCGCCGAGGCCTACGCGGGTGTCTCGGCCTGGAAGGGGCAGATCGCCCGGACGCTCGTCACGAGCCGCGGGCAGCTCGCGCACGAGCTCGACGAAGGGCAGCGCGAACTGGTCGAGCAGCTTCGGGCCCGGCAGGCCCAGCTCTCGCGGGCGCTGCTGGAGGAGGCCTCGCCGGAACAGGCGCGACGCCTCGAGAGCCTGCGCACCGAGCGCAACCGACTCGAGCTCGAGCTGGGGCGCACGCTGGAGGGCTCCCGAGGCGTGGACGACATCTCGCTCGCGGAGCTGCGCGCGGCCCTGCCGCCGGGCTCGGCCCTGCTGGACGTCCTCACGCAGCCGCTCTACACGCCGGCGACGTGGAACGGGGATCAGCTCGCGAGTCCGGGCTCCTGGAGCGAGGACCATGTCGTCGCCTGGATCGTGCGGCCGGAGCGGCCGGCGGGCGAGGGGGGCACCGACCGTGGGCTCGTGCGCGTCGACCTGGGACCGGCGGCCGAGCTCGAGGCGGCGACGCGGGCCTTCCTCGAGGAGCTCGTCGCGCGGCGCGGTGTCTCGCTCACCGCGCCCGAGGGGCCGCGTGCCGCCGCTGAGCTGCGTGGACGCCTGTGGGAACCGCTGGCGGGACACCTCGAAGGGGTGGAGCTGCTGCTCGTCTCCCCCGACTCGTTCCTGGGCACCCTGCCGCTCGAGACGGTCGAGCTCGCGGACGGGAGCTTCTTGATCGAGGAGCTCGGCATCGTGTACCTGCAGGACGTGAGTTCGCTGGCGCGGCGCGGCGCGCAGCGAGGGGGTGACTACGGCTCCCTGCTCGCGATCGGTGGCGTCGACTTCCGCGCGCGGGACGAGTGGGCCCGGGGCGGCGCCGTCCTGCCCGGGGATGCCTCGATCGAGGCGGGCCCGTCGGTGCGCGGCAGCTTCACGGACTACTGGGGTCGGCTGCCGGCGACGGAGTACGAGTCCCAGGTCGTCGTGGACATGCACGCGGACGCCTTCGGTGGCGAGGGCGAACGCACGCTGCTGCAGGGCGGCGAGCCGAGCGAGGAGCGCCTCAAGCACGAGCTCGCCCGGCACGCGGTGCTGCACCTCGCGACGCACGGCTTCTTCCAGCCCGAGGGAACGCCCTCCATGTGGGAGTCGGCGCTGAGCGAACGCGGAATGCGCGAGCTGCGCATGAGCGAGGAGGCCGCCGCCCTCGTCGGCAAGCACCCGGGTCTGCTCTCGGGCCTCGTCTGCGCCGGCGCCAACCGGCAGGAGGAGGAGGGCGACGACGGTTACCTGACCGCCGAAGAGGTCGGCTGGCTCGACCTCTCGCGGGCCGAGCTGGTCGTCATGTCCGCCTGCGAGACGGGACTCGGTCGCCCGCAATCGGGCGAGGGCCTGATGGGCCTGCGGCGCGCGTTCCGCGTGGCGGGTGCGAAGACCGTGATCAGCTCGCTGTGGTCGGTGAAGGACGAGTCGACGGCGGAGCTGATGCAGGCCTTCTACAAGAACCTGTTCCTGAAGGGCATGGGGCGGTACGAGGCCTTGCGGGCAGCGCAGCTCGCGATGCTGGCGAGCAACCGGATGGAGCACGGGGAACCGCTGCCCTCGACCTGGGGCGCGTTCGTGTTGAGCGGGGAATGGCGCTGAGCGGGGCGGGCGGCACGTTGGCCCGGGGGCGAGGCGACCAGCTGCGAGTGAGCCAGATGGAGCGGGTGACCGGGCACGAACCGGCGACATTCAGCTTGGGAAACGGAATCAGGGGAGGGTATCAGCGGGCCTCAGTGCGCGAGAGCGGGCTGCGCCCTCACCGCCTGAGCGGTGGCTGCTCACCGCGTCGATCGAATCCAGATCGGCCCTCCGCTCGATAAGGACTTGGATGCTCCCATGCTCCGCGACACCCTCTTCACGCCCGCCATTCAGGCGTCCGAGCGCCAGCCGCACGATACCGATGATCCGAATCCGAGACCCACGAAGCTGATCCTCATGAAGACCACGGGACGCGTCCTCGCCGGCTACGGCGCCTTCTTGATCCTCGTCGGACTGCTTGGCTACCTGTCGAACCCCGAGAAGGCCAAGACCGCGCTCATCTCCGGCGGCACCTTCGGGCTGCTCAACATCGGGCTTGGTGTCCTGGCGGTGAGGCGTTGGCGTCGGGTCGTTCCCGTCGCGCTGGGGCTCGCCGCCATGCTGTCGGCGGTCTTCACATGGCGCTCGGTCGTCACCTGGCAGACCTACGCGGGCGGCAACGAGGACAAGCTCGTGGCGGGGGTGCTGATCACCTCGATGCTGCTCGCGAGCGTCGGGGTCGGCGCATATCTGTTGCGCACGCTTGTCGTGGGGCGCGAAACGGTTCCAGGTGATGCAACTGGCGGCTAGGTGTGCTGTCCAGGCACGCTCCACGCGCGACGGCAAGAGAGGTACTGCCGGCCCATGACCGGCGGGATGGACCCCATCCGTCCCCCTGCGCAAGGATCAACTCACCTGCCCGTCGTGGAGCGGACACAAGCCTCGCTGTATGTCAATCGCCCCGGGACGGACATGCCCTCGGCGGGGCCACTTGGCGAGAGCGGGGACGAGCTTGGGAGCTGTCAAGTCGCCGGCCTCTGAGCTGCTCCTCGAGGACACGGTTCTCTGGGACATCGGTGAGCGTGTATCGCCGCCGCGGTCCCTGCCGCGGGGACCTGCGACTCGTGCGACGGGTCGCGCTGGAGCGGGTGACCGGGCTCGAACCGGCGACATTCAGCTTGGGAAGCTGACACTCTACCAACTGAGTTACACCCGCCCGGGTCGCGCGGTGGTGTGCAGTGCACGCCGTGTCGTGACGACCGAACGGGCGCAAGGATAGGGGTGACGGGGGCTGCGTGGCAAGGGGGCGGGGCCGCGGCCGGGGCGCACGCGTGGGGTGGCGATCACGCTCGGGCGAACGGCGTCCTCGCGCCTACCGCTCCCAGCGTGCCCACCAGGGTCGCGGCGGTTCGGTGTTGCCGTAGCGGCGGCTGACCACGAAGTCGGTGAAGGTCACGTCGGCGTGGCGCACGAACAGGCCCAACCAGCCGGCGGGCTCACGTGTGCCGAGCGGGCGGCGGCCGAGGGATGCACCGTTGGCGACGATCTCGTAGTCGTCGGTGCCCACGCGCAGCACGAGGCGCATGCTGGTGGGCGTGGTGCGGCCGATCTGTTCGCTGGGCCATTCGAGGTTGCCCTGGTTGGCCAGCTCGATGCGACCCACGGGGGACAACAGGATCGCCCACTGTCCCGGCTGCTCGGCGCTGGGTGCGCCGAAGGTGACGCCCGCGAAGTTGCTGCCGTCGTCGTAGTCGTGGCCGCTCTCCGCGCGTTCGAACGAGAACGCCAGCTCCACTTCGTAGGGCGGCAGCACGTGACGCAGGCCGCGCAGTTCGGTGGGTTGCACGCGGTCGTGGCAGCGCACCTGCAGCACCTCGCCGGTCGGCACCCAGAGGGAACGGTCGCCGTGGAACACGGACGCTTCGGTCGCGATGGGCAGGCGCTTGGCCACGACGATCTCGTCGTCCTCGATGTCAGCGGCGATCCCGTCGCGCAGGGCGCGGAAGCCGGCGTCGAGGGGCGCGGCGGCGAGCACGTGATCGAGCAGGCGCAGGGCGGCGAGGGGCAGGCCGCGGGAACGATAGGCCTGGGCGAGACGCACGAGGTCGTCGCGCAGGGCGTCGTCGGCCGCGCGCAGGTCGGAAGCCAGGCGTGAGTCGAGGCCCTGGAGCCGGGTGAAGCGCGCCTCTTCGCGACGTTGTTCGTCGAGCGAGGGCTTGGCGACGCGCGACGGCATGGACATGCCGGGCAGGGCGGTGACGGCGGCGTAGTTGCGCGCGGCGAGGACGGCGGCGTCCTGTTCCCGCGCCTGCTCTTCGATGTCGATCATCAGTCCGTGCGCTTCGGGCAGGAACGGTGAGCCGCGTAGCACGCGCCCCAGCCGTCGGGCCGCTACCTCGACGTCACCCTGCTCGGCGATGCGCGCGATGCGTTCGAGTTCGTGGTCCACGGCTGCGGGCTTGCCGGCCTTGACGGCCGACTGGTGTGCGAGCCAGTCGAGCCACTTGTCCTCGAGCTGGATGATGTTGGTCACGCCGTCCCGCGGCTCGTCCTCGATCACGATGCGCAGGCGGAATACCTTCTCCGCCTCGGGCAGCTCGCGGTTGAAGCGATCGAACACCTCTTCGTAGATGTCGAACTCGGTGTCGTGGCGGTAGTCGTCGAGCAGGCGTTCGAAGCGGTCGGCCCACAGCGGTGTGCCGTCGTCTGCGCGGGCCTCGCGCAGATAGGCGACGAGCGCCCACGACCAGAGCTGCGCGTGGGGCTCGATCGTGCGCAGCTCGAGCAGCTCTTCGAGTGACGCGCGGCGCGTGCCCCGGCCCTTGGCCGAGAGCAGCACCGAGTCCAGCCGCTGCCAGGGCGGCTGGGTGACGTCCACCGTGCCGTCGGCGCGCAGGCGCACTCCTTCGAAGTCGATCGCCAGGCCTTCCTCGAGCCAGGGCGGCGCGGGCACGGCGAGCGTGCGCAGGAACGGGCGGCTCGCTTCGCGCGCGAGCAGGCCCCACAGGTTGTCGAACGGTTCGCCCATGACGCGCGGGTCGAGGGCGACGATGCGGTGCTGCTCCACGTCGTGCCAGGCGAGGGTCCAGGGGGGCACGGCCGGCTCGGCGGCCTGGCGCCGTAGGGCGAAGGTCGAGAAGCGGGTGAGGATCTCGACCTCCACGTTCTTCTTGGTGCGCGCGTCGTCGAAGACGTCGACGCAATGGGCGTGGGTGTGGTCCAGCACGGCCAGGGCCTGCCGGGCCACGTCGGTGCCGAGATCCGTGCGCACGGTGTACTGGCGGGAGCGGGCGGGGCTGGGGGTGCGGCGCCGGCGGGATGAGGTGCGGCTCGAGGGCTCGTTGTCGTCAGCGGAACTGATGTCGGCCGGGCGTTCGGGGGATTTCGTGGGGACGGCGCCGTAACGGGCGAGGCGCCGCAACGACTTCGCGGTACCGAGCAACTCGTCGCGGCGCTCGGCGATGGCGGTGGCGAGTGCGGCGGGGACGTCGCGACTGGCGACGTCGCTGGCGCCCAGTCGCTCGGCGCCGTCCAGCAGCGACATGGCGTTGAGGGGCAGGTTGGCGGCGGCGCAGCGGTCGGCCAGCTCCAGCCAGCGCATGGCGGTCTTTGACAACAACTCGTCGCTCTCGGCGATCAGGGGATCGAGCTGCTCGATCCAGTAGCGAGAGGTCTGCACGTCGCCGCCCTCGCGCGCGAAGTGCACGGCCCATTGCAGGGCTTCGTCTTCGCGGTCGTGCTCGAGGAAGGTCTCGATCAGGTGGGCGAGGGCTTCGGCATCGGTGGCCTTGTCTTCCCAGGCGATGCGGGCACTGGTGATCTCGGGCGGCTCGGCGGGCTTCGTTGCGCCATCGGGGCCGCCGCTCAGGATGTCGTCGGGCGTACCCCAGGGAGCCCTCGGGCGCTCGCCGTCCCGGCCCCCGAGCCGGCCCTCGTCCTGGGCAACCGCGTCGCCGGTGAGCAGACCGGTCAGGAGCAGGGCGGGCCAGAGCCAGCCCACGCTGTGCGAGCCAACGCGGTGCCTGCCCTGGAACAGGCGCGCGAGCACACGCGCGCGGAACAGGGGCGTCGTCGCACTCATCGCTCCGCGGCGCGAGCCTCTCACCCGAGGTGAAGCGGCCGGCCTCGGAGCGCGCTCGGTCATGCGCTCAAGGCACTCAGCTCTCGTCCTGCGTCCACGAGTTCGCGGTAGACCGAGAGGTTGCCCTCGATGGTGCCTTCGAGGGAGAAGTTCTGGGTGACGTGGTTGCGCGCCGCGGCGCCGAGGCGCCGGCCGCGGTCCGTGTCGGAGAGCAGGTCGGCCACGCTGCCGGCCAGGCTGCGGGGGTCGCCCGGGGGCACCAGCACACCGGTGACCCCATCGTGGACCAGTTCGGGGATTCCGCCCACCGCGGTGGCGACCACGGGGCATTCGGCTGCCATGGCTTCCGCCAACGAGGTGTTGAGACCCTCCTGGGCGCTCGGGACCACGTACACGCGCGCCATGCGCAGGAACGCGTTGGTGCGCGTCGAGAAGCCGGGCAGCAGCACGACCTCGTGCAGGCCGAGACGGTTGATGCGGTGCTCGAGCATGTGGCGCTCCGGACCTTCGCCCAGCACCACCACGCGCAGGTCCGGCACGCGACGCATCAAATGCGGCGTGGCCTCGATCAGCTGGTCGATGCCCTTGTGCGGATCGAGGGCCGCGATGCAGCCGACGATCGGGCCGCGGTGACCCGTCAGGCCCAGCTCGGCGCGCAGGGCGTCCACGTCCGGGTCGCGCAGGGAGAAGGAGGCCGAGGCGCTGTCGATCCAGCCCTGCTCGACGTCGATTCCGCTCGGCACCACGGTGACCCGGCGGGGGTCCACGCCGCTGTGCACAAGGGCGGACTTGACCGCGTGAGAGACGGCCACGATCCGGTCGAAGCCGGCGCGGTACTTCAGGCTGGCCAAGCCCCGGCGGGGGGTGAAGTCCACGCGCCGGGTGACGACACGGGCGGCGACCCCGCCCCGGCCGGCCAGGGCCACCAGGGTGTGGGCGTGAGGCGTGTGGGCGTGCATCACGTCGATCCGGTGCCTGCGGGCGTAGTCCCGCAAGGTGGCCACGGCTCGCAGGTCGGCCTCGCCCCGCATGGTCACGGGCAGGACAGCCAGGCCGGCCGAGCGGGCGCGGATCGCCAGGGGCGAGCCGGGCTGGCAGGCGACCACGTTGTGCTGGCCCCTGGCGGCCAGGCCCTGGGCGAGCCAGAGCGCCTGCTGCTCACCGCCGCGCCAGGCGTGCTCGGTGTCGACGTGGAGAATACGGAGGGTGTCAATCATGGCGCCATGATCGGTGGCTGGGGGCTGGGTTCAAGCGAGCATCCCGTGCGCTTGCGTTGAGGACGGGACTTCTGCCCGCTAGCCTGGACGCCTCGGGTGTCCGATTGCCGACGCCGGCGTGGTCTCGCCCCGACCCTCACACTCAATTGGGCTGCTCCGGTTCCGCTTGAAGATCCTGCACACCTTCTCCAACTGGAAGTGGACCGGGCCCGCCGAGCCCGCGTTGAACCTCGCCTGGCACCAACTGGGTGACAACGAGGTGCTCTTCGCCAGCGGGCGACCGCCGGATGGCGAGGAATCGCGGATCGTGCCCCACGCCGAACGGCGTGCTGTCCCGTGCATGGACGGCCTCGAGCTCACCAAGCACGCGCGCTTCTTCGCCAACCGGGCCGATGCCCGTCGCATGGCCGCCCTGCTGCACGATTTCCGTCCCGACGTGGTGCACACCCACATGGAGAACGACCACCGGGTGGCGTCCGTGGCGGTGGCGAGTACCGGGATCGGACGGGTGGTTCGCACGGCCTACGACCCCGAGGGTTTCTCCGGGTCGCGCCGCACGCGCCGGACGGCTCGGCGCGCGCTCGATGGACTGATCCTGACCAGTCGGGGCGCCTGGGACCGCACGCTCGAGCTCTACGGTGGGCTGCAGGACTCGATCTCGGTCGCCGGCAGGAACTGCCCCGCGATGTTGATCGAGGGCGGTATCGATCTGCAGCGCTTCGACGCGTCACGGTTCGATCGGGAGGCGGCGCGCGCCCGGCTCGGACTTGCCCCGGGCGACGTGGCGGTGGGGATCGTGGCGCGGGTGCAGTCCCATCGGCGCTTCGAGATCCTGCTCGAAGCTCACGAGCGCGTGGTGGCGCGCCATCCTCAGCTCAAGCTCGTGGTGATCGGGCGGGGAACCAAGATCAAGGAGCTGCTGCTCGACCCGGTGGAGCAGATGGGGCTCGCGAGCAGTGTCCTGACCACCGGTTACCTGCACGGTGAGGACTACCCGGCGGCGCTGTCGGCACTGGATGTCACGCTCTTCCTGGTACCGGGGACCGACGGGACGTGTCGCGCGTTGCGTGAGCAGATGGGAGTCGGCTTGCCGGGGATCGTGACGACGCGAGCGCCGTTGCCCGACATCATCGAGGACGGGCGCTCCGGTGTGGTCGTCGAGGAGAGCGCCGACGGACTCGAGCACGGGCTCGAGCAACTCGTGGGTGACACCGAGCTCCGTCAGCGCATGGCAGCCGGGGCCCTGGAGTCCGCGAGGCGTCGGTTCGATCTGCCGACCCAGGCACGGACCGTTGCCGCGTTCTACGACCGGGTGCTGGCGGGCGCGCCTGCGCTCTGACGGGTCCGCGTCGAGTCGATGCTCGGCGCGTCAGCTTGTCGCGCCACGCTCCACCAGGGCGACGGCGCGGGCCTCGATGCCCTCGAGGTTGCCGATGGGGCCCATGTGGTCGAACGTCTTGCCCTTCACGTTCACCCTGTCCTTGGGGATGTCGAAGCAGTCGGCGATCGACTGCCGCAGCTTGTCCCTCAGCGGAGAGATCTTGGGTGCCTGGGCGATGACGACCGAGTCCAGGCTCAGGATCCGGGTGCCCTGGACACTCAGGTGACGGGCGACTTCCTTGGCCATGTCGACGCTGGAGCGGTCCAGGTTTTCGTCGATGCCCGGGAAGAGCTCACCGAGGTCGGGCAGGTCGGCGGCGCTCAGCACCGCGTCCATGACGGCGTGCATGAGCACGTCGCCATCCGAGTGGCCTTCCATGCTCTTGTCGAAGTCGATCGTGATGCCCCCCAGGACCAGGGGGCCGCCCTCCTTGAACTTGTGGGCGTCCACGCTCAGTCCTACGGCGACGTGTTCGGTCAGTGACATGGCTCGGTCCTTTCGCTGCGGGCTGGAACGACGTTTCCGGCGAGGATGGCCTCGGCGAGCCGCAGGTCGTCTGGAGTCGTGATCTTGAAGTTCAGCGGGGATCCTTTCACGAAGGCCACCGCGAGTCCACCCGCCTCAAAAAGCTGGGCCTCATCGGTCACGGAGCGCCCGTCACGCGCGGCTGCGTCGAGGCGTTCCTGCAGCGCGGCTCGCCGGAAGGCCTGAGGGGTCTGGGCGGCCCACAGGCCGTCGCGGGGGACGGTACGTCCGGCCAGCGCGGGTGCGTCCGGCCGGGCGGCCTTGATCGTGTCGGCCACCGGGGCGGCCAGCAGGGCGCAACCGTGCTCGCGGGCTCGCGCGATGAGCGTGCCCATGGCGGGGAGCGGCACGAACGGCCGGGCGGCGTCGTGGACCAGGACGATCTCCAGCCCCTCCGGGATGGCGGCCAGGCCGGCCTGCACCGAGTCCTGTCGCCGGGCGCCGCCGGCCACGACGGTCACCGGACGCGGCATGGATTTCATGAGCTGTGCGAGACGGTCCTGGTCGTCGGCATGTCCTACGAGGATCACCGGGTCGAGTTGTTCGCAGGTGAGCAGGTGGCGCAGCGTCCGCTCCACCAAGGGGATGCCGCCGACGGGGACGAGCGCCTTGTGCTCCTCCCGGCCGAGCCGGGTGCCGGTGCCGGCGGCCACGACGATGAGCGCTGCGCCGTCAGTCGTCACGGGGCTGCTTCCTTTCTCTAGTGGGCTCGAGGCATGTCCTTTGGGCTGGTCGCGATCCATGACGCGAAACCGGTCCGTCGGGTCACTACCATGGTCGCATGATCGTGCTCGGGATCGATCCGGGATCGCGCAGGACCGGATGGGGTGTGGTTCGCGCTGAGGGCAGCCAGCTCACGCTGCTCGCGGCGGGCGTGCTGCGGCCCTCCGTCAAGGATCGACTCGAGCACAGGCTCGCCTGCCTGCAGTCCGAGCTGCGCGAGGTCCTCGATCACCATGCGCCCGACTGGGTGGGCATGGAGAGCGTCTTTCACGGGGTGAACACGCGCTCGCTGGTGATCCTGGGGCAGGCACGCGGAGCGCTCATGGCCGAGGTCGGCGGGTGCAGCGCGCGTCTGATCGAGCTGTCCCCCGCGGAAGTGAAGAAGGCCGTGACCGGCCGTGGCGGGGCCACCAAGGAACAGGTCGAGCACATGGTGGGGGTGCTGCTGGGGCCGTCGGCTCGTGAGATGCCGCGTCAGCTCGACGCAACCGATGCGCTCGCTGTCGCGCTCGCGACGCAGCATCGCTGTCAGCAGGTTGCTCGGGGACTCGCCGCCGACCCGTCCTGAGGTGCGCTCAGCCCTGGGGGCCGGGATCTGGGCCGGGATGGGATCTGGGCCGGGAGGTCGCTGGGCGGCTCTGGGGGCCTCGTGGTCGCTCGACCGCGGGCCGCAGATGCGGCGGGGGAGCGGTAAAACCATCCAGCCAAGGACTTTTCGGGAAAGGGGGAGGAGGGTTTTACGCGCGGTGTTCCGCGCAACCTTGGCTGAATGATGAAAGTGACCGGGCGATCGTGGGTCGGAACGCGCTTGAGCCGCTTTACCGGGCAGTGCAAACCGACTCGCGCTGTCCCGTATCGCTCGGACGCCCATATAGATGCACCAAGAAGGCAACACTGAACAGCGAAATCTAGAAAAATTCGCCCATTCGGACATCGCGGAAGATCCATCGTGTTGTCCATAAGGCGTTTACCCGTATTGGCTTGCGGCTGTCACTAACTGCCTTGTGCGTATTGTGGGTATGCATCCGGTATGCAGGGAGGGCGGCCGTTCCGGCGTTTGGGTGCCGTGCCAGGTCGCTCCGAGGGCGTCCCAGGCCTCGATCGCGATGGGGGCTGCAAGGGGCTGAGCGAGCGTCCCCTGATGGACCCGGCTCGGGGGGGCGGGGCGCGAGGGGCGCGAGTCGGGGCCTTGGCCCCGGGGAGGTCGGCGCGCGGCGACCGCGGTGGTGCCCTGGGCCGCGGGGAGCACCGGTCCCGTGGCGAGACTTCCGGGCGTGGTCGGCAGCCCGGCTCCACGACGATCCTGGCGGGCTGCTGGCTCGACAGCCGTCCGATCGGGTCGCTGTCGCCTGTCTTGATGACCAACCCGTCGGCCGATAACCTCCCGATCCTCGCAGCCGAGGCACGACTGGCGAAGAGGACTCCCTCGCGAGGGAGACCCGATCGCCGCACGGCGCGGACCTGGCGGAGTAGCTCAGTTGGTTAGAGCAGCGGAATCATAATCCGCGTGTCGGGGGTTCGAATCCCTCCTCCGCTACCACCTCGACGCAAACGGACGGTGTTGGTCAGCACGGCCATGGTGTTGTTGGCGCACGGGCAGTGCCAGGTCGGTGCGATCGGTTGAGGTGCGAGTTCGGTCGAGCTGCGAGATCCGCGCGCCGGTGGCACGTCGATGGCCGGGAAGGGAGCATCGGGACGTCGCTGAGTGCGCGCCATATGATGGCCGCTTCATGCTCGCCCCGTTTCGATTCGCGTTGCGCGCTGGTGGCCGCCGCGGTTTCCCGTGGCCGCTCTCTGTGCTGTCGATGTTGCTGGCGCTCACGTCGTGGGCGTCGCTGGTCGCAACGGAGGGGCTGGTGCGCGGCGGCGTCGACGTGGAGCCGCTCCGGCTGATCGAACTGCCGGCATCGGCCGAGGTGGATGTGCGTGAGGCGCGGGGAACTGACGAGGGGGCGTTGTGAGGCGTGTCGTGCTCATTGCGCTGCTGCTCATGGCCGGCGGGTGCGTCGGCTACCGCCTCAGCGATGACGTTCCTCAGCGCTTCGCCATCCTGCTGCAGGGCGCCTTCGTGGATGTGGACGAGACGGTCACCGTGCGCGTGGTGCCGACGGTCGACCGGACGCACTGGCCCCGGCCGGTGGCGGTCCCTCCCGACTTCCTCGAGATGGACAGGCGGTCGCCGCCTCCGGGCTCCGGCGTGGACTGGTCGGACTGGATTCGACAGGCGGGTCCGCCGATGTACGCCGCCGGTTACGCGAATGAAGTGCTGGATGCCCTGGCCGGCGTCGGTCTCTCGGCGCGGCTCGTGGATCGCCTTCCGGGCGAAGGGCTGCACCTCGACGTGGTGTTCACGGAGTCGCCTGCGAAGCGCAGCCTGGTGCGGTTCCCGCACGTGGTGACGCTCCTGACCCTGTTCGTGATCCCTTCGTACACCAGCGACTCCTACACCGTCTCGGTGTTCGCCTACCGGGAGGGCGACCTCGTCTGGCACGACACGAACACGACGAGCATCCAGGTGTGGTACGGCTGGATCATGCTGGGTTCGATGGAGATGTCCGTGTCGGACTCGGAAGTGCACCGACGCCTGCTGCTCGCCGCGCTCGATCGCCTGGGTCAGGAGCGCGTTCTCGCCGCACCGTGACAGCAACGCGGTGACGCGGTCGGGTCGTTGTCGTCGCGCGAGTGGGCACGGCAGCGAAGTCCGCTGGCGGTCCGCGCTGACGGCGGAGGAGTCGGTCGCGGTCGGGTCAGGACTCGCGCGGGAGCAGGGCGCCGATCAGCTTGGGTGGCACGTGCCACAGCAGCATGCCGCAGCCCCAGCCCACGTCGCGCCAGCGCTCCACGTTGGCATCGATGCAGGCCACGGCGGCGGTGGGGAAGCGGATGTCGGCGTCGCCCACCAGTCCGCCGGTTGCCGCAGACCAGCACGGCTCGTGACCCACGATCAGCAGCGACTCCAACTCGTCGGGCTGTTGATGGATGCGGGTCAGGACGGCGCGGGGTGTCGGTTCGTAGAGGTCGTCGCAGACCTCGATCGGACAGCTCCAGCCGCCGGCTTCGGCGGCGAGTTCGGTGGTGGTCCGGGCACGCACTGCCGACGAGGTCAGCACCTTGTCGGGCACGGCGTCGACGGCAGTCAGGAAGCGCCCCATGGTCTGCGCCGCCTTGCGTCCGCGCGGCGCCACCGTGCGTCCGTGATCGTCGGTGGGGTCGGCGCTGTTCCAGTCCGACTTGCCGTGCCGTAGGAAGAAGAGACGCTTCATGCTGAACCCCGATGCCCGCGCGCGGAAGCGACGACGCCCTGTCGCCTGCACCTGTCGGGCCGCTCGTCGACTGCGCGCAAGGGTAGACCGTCGCCCCTGCGACCACCAGCGACTCGTGGTTCGCCGGCGGCTCGCTGAGCGCCCGCGTGTCCCGGCGTGTGCAGGGACGCACAACGGCTGACGAGCGTCCTGCTTGACAGTCTCGGCTGCGCCCGTGGACGATGAGCACGGCGCAAGGACCGCGAGCGCGTCGTCCGGACTCGGCGCGCCTGCCTGCTCCGAGGCATCGAACCCTTCTCCTTCAGGATGACTGGCCATGAGCAAGAAGCACAAGGACAAGGGCAAGGGCAAGGGCAAGGGCAAGCACGAGAACCACGACAACAAGGGCAAGCACGGCGCTGGCCCTGGCAGCGGTGCGTCGTCGGTCGCGGGTGAGGACGGGCAGGAGGGCCACTTCGAAGACACGCCCTTCCCCTACGACGAGAAGCTCGAGCGCAAGCAGTACGAGAAGGCCCTGCTGGCCCTGCAGATCGAGCTGCGCAAGCTCCAGGTGTGGGTGCAGGAACAGGGCGAGCGGCTGCTGATCATCTTCGAGGGGCGCGACGCGGCCGGGAAGGGCGGGACGATCCAACGCTTCCGCCAGCACCTCAATCCGCGCCACGCTCCACACGTGGCGCTCGCCAAGCCGACCGATTACGAGAAGGGGCAGTGGTACTTCCAGCGCTACATCGCGCACCTGCCGTCACGCGGCGACATCTGCTTCTTCGATCGCTCCTGGTACAACCGCGCGGGCGTCGAACCGGTGCTGGGCTTCTGCACGGCAGGCGAGTACCGGCAGTTCATGAACCAGGTGCCCAACATGGAGCGCGGCCTCACCGACGCGGGAATCCGCATCATCAAGCTCTGGTTCGCCGTGAGTCGCGAGGAGCAGACCCGCCGACTGGATGCGCGCGAGTCCGACCCCCTCAAGCGTTGGAAGCTGAGCCCCACCGATCGCATCTCGGCCAAGAAGTGGGACGAGTACACCGTCGCCCGGGACCGCATGTTCTATGTCAGCCACACGACCTGGGCGCCGTGGACGGTGATCCGCTCCGACTGCAAGAAGCGGGCGCGGCTGAACGCCATCCGCCACGTGCTCCACGGTCTGCCCTACGCCGAGAAGGACCCGGAGGTCGCCACGGCTCCCGACCCGCTCATCGTGGGGTCGGCGCAGGCGCTCATGCCGCGGGACGAGGACTTCGACATGCTGTCCCTGCGCCGGCGGGAGTGACCGGGGTGCGCGCGGTTCAGGCCCGGACGGTGCCCGGGCCGGGCTGCGCCGTCGTGAACTCGTGGGTCAAGGGAACGTGAGCAGCGTGGCCTCGGTCTTGAGCTGCACCTTGAACTTCTTGATCACGGTGCCGTCGGTCACCTCGAACTGGAGCTTCAGCTTGCCCACGTCCTCGAGGGTCGGCGCGTTCCAGGAGAAGACGTTGGTCTTGGTGTCGAAGACGGCGCCCGCGGTGTAGGGGTACTCCGTGTCGTCGACCGTGATCGTGAGGTCGTCACCGTCCACGTCGGTCACGATGATCGGCAGTGAGATCGGCACGCCGTCCAGCGCCGTGGCGTTCTTGATCTTCGTGGGCTGGGGCTTCTTGTTCTTGTCCGGGTTGTCGTCCGGGTCCTTGACCTTGATCGAGACGGTCTTGTTCACGGCCTTGTTCACGCCATCGTCGGCGGTGAACTTCAGCTTGTAGCTGCCCTTGGGCCCGGGGTCGTCCCAGGTGACCGTGCGCGCCTTCGCGTCCCAGACCGCGCCGGCCGGGAGCGTCTTCAGGTCCAGCGTGAGCGTGACGTCCTCGGGTGGCGTGTCGACATCGGTCACCGGCACGGGCACGACCACCGGCTGGCCGGTCACGGCCTTGGTCGTGTAGCGCGTGATCACCGGCTTCTGGGTCTTGATGTTGCCCAGGTCGGGGAACTCGGTGCCGAAGGCAAGCTCGCGGTAGCTGTCCTTGGCCAGGTCGAGGATCGCCTCGCCGTTCGTGCCCTGGTAGATGCGACCGTCCTGGCGCAGGGTGAAGAACTGGCCATCGGGGAGGGTGAGCAGGTCGACGTAGATCGAGCTGTCGGTGAGGTCGTCGGGGTCGCCGGGCAGGTTCACGAGCGGGTTGAACGGGTCGGCCTCGGCGTAGATGCGACCGTCGACGCGCAGCACCAGCCAGGAACCGTCGGGCAGGAACTCGATGTCCTGATACAGCTCACCCAGCTCCACGTCCTGTGGTTCGTCGGGAAACGGCAGCGTGGCGACGTTGGGTGCGTTGGGCACGGTGTCGCCGTCGGCACCGCCGAACAGGTCCGGGTCGGCGGCGCCCAACCGGCCGTCGCGGCGCAGGCCGTAGATCTCGCCGTCGAGCGGGTCGACGGCCACGCTGACCCAGCGCGTGTCGAGCGACTCGCCGTCGTCGTCGTCGCCCACCCCGTCGGGCGCATTGAACTCGAAGTCGGCCGGCTCGATCAGGTTGCGGAACATGCGCCCGTCGCTGCGCAGCGACCACACGTCCGTGTCGTCGCTGACGAAGCGCTTGAAGAAGAAGTCCCCGTCGTTGAGGTTCGTGATGGCCTCGCCGTTGATGTTGATGCGCCCGTCGCTGCGCAGGGCCCAACGGTCGCCCTCGAAGAACAGCAGGTCGATCCAGACCTCTTCGAATACGTTGTCGAAGCCGAGCGGGTCCTGGGCCACGCCGTCCCGGTTGAGGTTCCCGTCGAAGCGCAGCACCCACCAGTCCGGGCCGTCGATGGCGATGCCCCACCAGGCCTCGTCGAGGTCGCTGAAGCCGTCCAGGTCATCGTCGTTGACGCGCAGGCCACCCTTGAGGTTCGCGATCTGGGCGCCGTTGACCGCGACGCGCCCCTCGGAGTTGAGCGCGTAGATGTAGCCCTGGGCGAATGCGCCGGTGTCGAGTGCGGTGAGGGCGAGGACGATCGTCGCCGCGGTCGCGAGCATGCGAAGTCGGCAGAGGGGGAGGCTGAGCATGGGTTTCGTCTCGGGGGAGGAGAGCCAACCACGCACCGTACCTTGGGCGAACTCCGTCGAGCTCGGATGCGTGTTCGTGCTGGGTCCGAGTATCCCGTCCGTGGACCCGGCGCGTCCAGGCCGGCGTGCCGACCGGCGCTCCCCGCTCCCCCGTGACCCGGTGAGGGGTGACCCGTGCTCGGTGCGCGGTGCTCGGTGCGCGGTGTGCGCCCCCCGATCAGTACGCGATGTAGTGCACCTCGTAGTCCAGGCTCGCGCGCCAGCGGGTGCGCCCGTCCTGCTTCCCGAGCAGCTGACGCACCTGTGGGTGGCTGGGCGCGCGCCAGCGTCCCGAACGCTGCCGCAGCTCGATCTTGAACTCGGTCGGGGGCGCCGTCACGTAGGCCTCGCTGCTGCTGAAGAGCGCGCCGGTGATCTCCAGCCCGATGTCGTTCGGGTGCAGGTCCACGAGCAGGGTCAGGTCGAGCGGGTAGCTGTGCTCCGACGTCGTGTTCTGCAGCGCGACGAATTCGCGCGACAGGTCTCCGGTGGACGCTCGCGGCTCGTGGCCGGTGTCGGTCTCCGCGCGGGCGAAGGCCGACATGTTGAAGCGCGCCCCGCCGGGCTCGCGGCAGTGCTCGCAGGTGTGCAGGGAGAGCTGCGTGAAGTCGAGCTGAGCCAGCCTGACCGGAGCCTTGCGCGGGTCCACCGGCCCCCGTTCGGGCAGGTCGACCCAAGGCACGCTGATGGTGCCGCCGTACTTGTTGTTCACGACGAGCTTGGCCCGGAACGTCTTGCCCTCGTGGCGGTAGAAGGTGATTTCACGGGCGGTATCCCGGGGGATCTCGGTTCCGTTGGGGACGATGCCCACGAGGATCTCGGCATTCCGGCGGTTGCCGCCGTCGACCTCCGAGAAGGTCACGAAGCCCACCCCGTCGCCGCCCTCCGGCGCCAGCCAGCGGTAGGCGATCCTGACCGTCTCCCGATCGACGGCGACGATCGTGGCGTGCACGCCGACCGTCGTGCGCAGGCAGCGCAGGCGACAGGTGGCCCAGGCGGTGACGGCCTCGGGCGGCACGGCCATGAGCAGCAGACTGCGGGAGCTCACCAGGTCGTGGGGAAACGCGGCCGCGTCCAGCTCGGACGTGCGCGCCCGATCGAACGCGGCGTAGCCTCCTTCGAGCGCGAGCTGGTCGGCGATCAGGCCGCCTGACCAGCCGGCGGCGAGCTTGAGTTGCAGGCGATCGTAGGCCGCCTCGTCGAGGACGCGCAGGCTGGCGAGTCGCGTCACGTCGTCACCCAGGTGGGTCGCCACCGAGGGGATGATGAAGGCGTCGCAGCCGCAGCTCTCCGCGGGTTCGGTCTGGCCCAGGGCGCCAGCGGCCGTGAGGGTCAGGGCCAGCAGTACGCGCCCGAGGGCGCCTCCGCGGCGGATCGACTGCTTGGGCACGGTGCCGCTGGCCATGTGCTGCTCCCGAGGGCGTGTTGCTCTCATTCCTCTCGCGAGGCCTGCCTGCGGATCGTGGCACGACGTCCTCCGCGTCGCAACTCGGGGGAGTGGGCGTCCAAGAACTCGCGAGATCGTGGGAAGTCGGGGGTGCAGGCGTCGTCCAAGTGCCGTCGAGGGCCCCGGGCCCTCCTCATTTCGAGCGGAGACGGACCCATGTCGGCCAGCCCTGATCGCGACCTGCAGGCCTCCCAGCGTCGGTTGAGCAACGCGGTGGCCGGGCTCGACAAGGCCGAACGGCCGGCGCGCAGGATCAGCGTGCGCCGGCGCCGCGACGAGCCCGAGGAAGTCTCCTCGGGCGGACCGGACATGAAGTTCGTGGCGCTGGGGCTGGTGGGCCTGGCCCTGGCCCTGGTCCTGCTGCTCGTGACCTGAGCGGTCCTGCCGCGCTTCACTGAGTGCGGCCCGGGCGCTGCTGGGTCAGTCCTGCCTGAGGATCCGAGCCAGGTCATCGGCCACGAGCGCGGTGAGGCGTTGCGCGCCCTCGTGGTTGAGGTGATCGAAGTCGAAGCGCATGGGCTCCTGGAACAGGAGCGGGAAGCGATCGGGCTGCTGGTAGTCGAGCAGGTGGTCGAGGCACTCGGGGACCTGCTCGGACGACGCCATGGGATGGCGCCCGCGGATGACCGTCGGTGCGATCAGGAAGATCGGGACCACGCCCAGCTGCTCGAGCTGCCGGGCCATGCGGCAGACGGCCGCGGTGCTGAACGGGAGCGGCGCGGTGCGCGGTGTTCCCGAGGTGAGTTCCTCGCGTAGGCGCCGGTACTTCACCACGTCGCCGAAACCGGCCCGGGCGTCTTCGGGTGGGAAGCGGTAGCCGCGGTGCTCGGCGACCTCGGCCGGGCTCACGTACGACGCGAGTTCCTCGTCGCGGTCCCCACGCAGTCTGCGTTGCAGCAAGCGCTGGGCCTGGCCCAGGTTCGCGTAGCGCTTGGCCATGAGTTCGAGGTGTTGCGCCGCGACGTGCCAGCGATACATGCGCGAGCCGTCGGGAACGTCCCGTTGCCAGAGTGAGGCGAGCACGTCTCGCGTGACGTCCCACGAGTGCCAGAGCACCGAACGCTCGGTCTCGAACAGGCGGTGGTCGGGGCGCCGGGGTTCCCACGAGCCCAGCTCGATCACGACCCAACGCAGGCGCGCGGGCCGCTCGTCGAACATGCGCTGGAACCAGTAGTCGAGCTCGAACATCGACATGCCGGCCACGCCGAAGTTGAACGAGTGGATCGCCACGCCGCGCTTGCCGAGTTCGGCGTCGAGCTGCTCGGGGACGATGCCGTGGCGCACGTGGCTCGAGCCGAAGACGACCAGGTCGAAGTCGTCCCGGTGCTCCCGGAAGTACTCCACCTTGGGGCCCAGCCCGAAGCCATTGGGCGGGGGCAGGGTTTCACGCAGCGCGGTGGAGACGAGGCCGAACGCCGCCAGGAAACCGATCAGATTGGTCAGAGCGGCTCGAAGGCCCACCTCGTCGCCTCTTTGGGGCCCGAGGGCACCATCCCATTCATCGGCCGTGATTCCGGCCTATACTGAGTCATCAGCCGGGTGCGACATGCGGGCCATGGGTCGGGTCGCGCTCGCGCCTGGCGCCCCCGAACAACGTGACCCCGTGGCACGGGCCGTCCCCGAGTCTAGCGGTTCGCACCGCGGACCGTTTCCTCGGACGAGACTTTTGCGGCGATGACCAAACGACTCCTCCCGATGCTGTGCCTGGGCGTCCTGTTGACGTTCGTCGTCGGGTCTCGAGTTCGCGCGCAGGACGGGGGTGGTGCGGGTCCGGTCGAGGTCGAGGGCGCCACCGCAGCGGGGGACACCACGCCCGCCGGTGCCGGCGGGGCAACGACCGCACCGACGAGTACCCAGTCCGGAGTCCCGCTCCGCTCCGACCTCGTCCAGCAGGACCTGTCGGGCGACCTGCCGCGCATCTTCCCGTTGGGTGACTCGATCACCGAGGCCTTCAGCCCGGGGCAGAGCTACCGCTATTGGCTCTGGCGCGACCTGAAGGCGGCGGGGCTCGACGCCGACTTCATCGGCAGTCGCTCGGGTGTCGCCCTCGGGCCGCCCGCGATCCCCCACTTTGACCGCGACCACGAAGGTCACTCGGGTTGGACGGCGCAGATGCTGCTCTACCACGTGGCCTATGAGCCGCCCGCCGAGATGCCCGACGTGGCGCTGGTCCTGTGCGGCATCAACGACCTGAAGCTGGGCGCGTCCGTGGAGCTGACCCTGGCGCGCATCGACCTGCTCGTGGAAGTGCTGCAGTTCATCAACCCCGAGATGACGATCCTGCTCGGCGCGACGTTCACGCCCGCGTGGGATCCATGGGTCGATCAACTCGCACCGCAGCTCGCCGCGGGCGTGTGCATGCTGGCCCAGGCCCAGGACGAGGCCCGCTCGCGGGTGTTCTGCGTCGAGCTCGGCGACGGGTTCGATGCGACCGTGCACACCTGGGACGGCATCCACCCCAACGCGCAGGGCGAGCAGAAGCTGGCAACGCGTTGGATGAAGCACCTGCAACCGGTGCTCGAGGGCAAGGTGGCCCGTACCTTCGTGCACGGTACGGGCGTGGCCGGTGCGTCGGGCATGCCCGAGCTGTCGCTCCGCGCCCCCCCCATCCTGGGGACCACCGTCGCCGTCGAAGTGGCCCCCGTGCTCCCCGGTGCCCCGAGCGTGATGTTGTTCGGTGCCGAGGGTCTCGACGTGCCGGCCCCGTGGGGCGGCGGACTCATGGTCGACGCGCAGCTGTTCCTGTCGATCCCGGTCGTGGCGCCGGCCCTGTCGATCCCGCTTGTCGTGCCGGCCGACGACGCGCTCGTGGGCTTGTCGTTCCACCTGCAGTTCCTGCAGCACGACACGGCGGCGCCCGCCGGCGTGTCCGCGTCGCCCGGCCTCGAGGTGCAGCTCGGCTCGCTCTAGTGCCTGCTCGTGGCGTGATGCCCGGTCGTGGTGACGCCCGGTCGTGGTGACGCCCGGTCGTGGCGTGACGCCCGGTCGTGGCGTGATGCACTGCCGGCCCAGATCGAGGTGCCGGATCCGGGTGCAGGTGCTGCTCAGCTCGCAGCGACCAGTCGACCGCGTCGCTGACAGATTGCCGAACCTGCGTACAGTGCGAGGGCCAGCAGGTACAGCACGTTCAGGCCCCAGAGGTTGCTGAGGTACTCCAGGCAGCCGCCGGTCACCACGCCGAGCAGGTTCGAGCCGAACACCGACGTCACGTCGGTCTCCTCCCGGAACGAGATCGAGAAGACCAGCGAGGCCCAGAAGATCGGCAGCCCCACGACGACCGCGCCGGCCAGCAGGCGCGTGGCGAGGGGCAGCGTGAGCAGGCTCTCGAACGGGAACACGTAGCCCGCGGCGAGGGTCAGCGTCAGCAGGACGTAACAGGTCCGCCGGCGCGGGGTGCGCCCCTTCAGCACGAGCGCGTTGGCGGCCAGGATCGTCGCCAGGATCGCGGCGAAGACGATCGCGTTCACGCTCCAGGTGGAGCCGAATGCGAGTGCCATCTGGGTCACGCTGCGGGTCTCGAGCAGCATGAAGCCGGCGCCCAGGAAGAAGAAGTGCAGGTTCGGTCGACGAACCGCCGGGTCGGCCCGGGTGACGAGCAACACGCTGCCCAGCATGAGCAGGCCGAGCACGACGAGGTAGGTGTTCGGGATCGCGGGCGCTTCCAGGTACAGGTGCGGCCAGTCGTCCGTGGACAGCACCAGGTCGTCCGGGCGGGCCGGCGGCGGCAGGGACGAGATGGCGTACCCGCTCGGCAGCTGGTCCTGCTCCAGCTTCTCCGGCGGCGCGAACACGTAGGCCACCGACACGGCGGCCATGCCCCCCGACACGAGTTGCAGCGGCTGCTCACCGAAGGCCTCGGTCAGGCTCCAGTACACCCGGTCGCCGATCCAGGGTCGGTAGCTGCTCACGTTCAGGCAGAAGACCCCGCCCGGCGCCAGCAGCCGCTTCATCTCGCGGAACGCCTCGACGGTGTAGACGAAGCTCTCCAGCCGCAAGCTCGACATGCCCCGGATCTGGCGGTGCGAGTCCAGCGCCGACATGACGATCAGGTCGTAGCGCTCGTCGGCCAGCGACACGAACGACCGGGCGTCGTTCACCACGCTCGTCACACCGGGAAGCGTGTAGGGACGGTTGGGGTGATCTTCCCGGCCGTAGCGCGCGATGATCGGGTCGATCTCCACGGCGTCGACGGTCTCGGCGCCGAAGCGCTTGGCGGTCATGACCTCGTTACCCGAGCCGGCGCCCAGCACGAGCACGTTCTTCGGGCGGCACAGGTGGTAGGGCAGTTCGTAGTACGGGATCCAGCCGCCCACCTTGTTGGAGTCGTGGAACTCGGGGCGCAGGTCGAGCGCATCCTGGATGCGCACGTTGTCCACCAGGATGCTGAAGCCCACGTAGCGGTCGCGCGCATCGTCGAGGCGCTCGACCTCGACCTTGTAGTAGGGCGACCACTGCGCTCCGGCATACGTCTGCTGCATGCTGACCAGGGCCACCACCACCATGGCCAGGCTGGCGAGCGCCCACACGCGCCGATCCAGGACGAACAACAGCAGCAGCACGGCGCCGATGCCGAACCACACGTGGGGCGGCGTCTGGAACCAGGACATGGCCGCGAACGCCAGGACCCCGGCCAGGCTCCCGGCGATGTCCCAGCCATAGGCCACCAGCGGGTTCTCGAAGGCGGCGATGCGTCGCCCCAGCTCCTGACCGAGCAGGACGAAGAAGGCCACGTTGATGAAGAAGCCCACCAGGGCCGACAGCGACACCTGCAACAGCCCGGTCTGGTAGTACTCGTCGTTGGGCGCGAACACGAAGTCGCCGGCGTGCTGCAGGTCGTAGCTGATGTCGATGCCGAAGCGGTTGAGCAGGATGATCACGCCCACCAGGGCGAGCAGGGCCGGTGCGTACCAGTGCACGAGCGTCACCTTGCGGGATGCCAGCAGGCACCCCAGGCCCAGTCCGAAGAAGCTCGACAGCAGGATGAAGTTGTTGAAGTAGGCCAGCACCGGCACCGAGGCGTTGAGCCAACGGATCGCGGCGAGCTCCAGGAACAGGATCACGAAGCTGATCAGGAACAGCTTGGCGCGGCGCAGGCGGATGTCGGGCGGGGTCACGGGCCGGTCGGGCTCTCGGTGCGGCGTGGTCAGGCGGCGGGCGGGTCGAGGACGCGCTGCTCAGGGTGAAGCACGGGTCGGGCCGTCGCAACCGCGCCCCTGTCGACGGGCCGGCGAGATCGTGCCGTCGCCCGACGGTCAGGGTCGGCGGGGACGCGGCGAACGGCCTCGGGACTCACGAACGCCACCAGCGCCCGCAGAGCCCGGCGGGGAGGGCGGGTGCCGGGCCGGCGCCCTCCGGAGGCGACCCGGGCAGGGCCAGTTCGCCCGCCTGGACGTGCCGGCCGGCGTCTGCGGAGTCCGACCCGAAGCGGTCGGTCAGCACGTTGGCGAAGGCCAGCGGCGAGCTCCCCACGGCGTAGCAGGACAGCACCACGAAGGCCGGCCCCTGGTCGTCGAGCAGTTGTCGGCAGCCGTCGAGCAGGTCCACGATGTGCTCCTCGAAGACCCACTTCTCGCTGCGTGGGCCGCGACCGTAGGGCGGCGGGTCGAGCAGGATCCCGGCGTAACGTCGACCTCGGCGCAGTTCCCGGCGCACGAAGCCGGCCGCGTCGTCCTCGATCCAGCGCACGGCGTCGGCGGCCAGGTCCGACGCGCGCGCGTTGTCCTTGGCCCAGCGCAACGCCGGCCGACTGGCGTCCACGTGGGTCACGAAGGCTCCGGCGCGCGTGGCCAGGACGGTGGCCGCGCCGGTGTAGGCGAACAGGTTCAGCAGCGCCGGCCGCTCGTCGCTCGTCGCACGACGCGCGGCGATCTGCTCCGCCGTGAAGGCCCAGTTGGTGGACTGCTCGGGGAACAGGCCGACGTGCTTGAACGGCGTGGGGCGCACGACGAGGGTCGCGCCGCGATGCCCGATCGTCCAGCTCTCGGGCGCTGTGCGCGCGGCCCGGGCGCCGGGTTGCCAGCGACCGCCGCGGTCCGACTCGCGCACGAAGGTCAGGTCGGCCCGGTCCCATGCGGCGGCGTCCAGGCCGGGACGCCACATGGCCTGCGGGTCCGGCCGGCGCAGCACGTAGTCCCCGAAGCGTTCGAGCTTCTCGCCGTCGCCGCAATCGAGCAGCGCGTAGTCGTCGATCGGATCGTAGGGGAAGATCACGGGGCGGACCCTGGTCACCAGCGGTGGTAGAAGCGGGCGAGCGACTGCGGATTCACCCCCATGCGATAGAGCGGGGGGATCAGTCGCATGAGCACTGCCGAACGCAGCGGTCGGGTCTGGATGCGCCGGCCCGAGACCTGCACCGGCTGGAGGACGCGTGCGAGCGGCTTGCGTGCGGCGAGTCGGACCGACAGGTCGTAGTCCTCCATGATCGGCAGCTTGCGGAAGCCGCCGGCCGCCTCGTAGGCCGCGCGCGTCATGAACATGGCCTGGTCGCCGTACGGGTGTCGCGTGAACCGCGAGCGCAGGTCGGCGAGGCGCAGCAACGGTCCGCAGTAGTTGGGCAGGTCGTCGTCCGCGACGGTGCGCGTGACGAAGGCGCCGGCTTCGTGCTCGCCTGAGCCGAGGGTGTCGCGCACGGCGTCGAGCGCGCCGGGTGGCAGGCGCCCGTCGCAGTGCAGGAACAGGAAGACGTCGGCGCTGGCCAGCGCGGCGCCGGCCGCCAGTTGACGGCCGCGGCCGGGCGGCGTGACCGTCACCACCGCGCCGGTCGCCGCGGCGCGCTCCGGGCTGCGATCGCTGCTGCCCCCGTCCGCCACCACGATCTCGGTCGGGCCCGGCTGCCCGGCGAGCTGGCGCAGGCACTCGTCGAGGCGGATGTTCTCGTTGAGCGTGGTGATGATCACGGAGATCAGGCCGTCCTGCGCGAGGGGCGCTCGCAGGGCGGCGCGCGTCTCGGGTGCCCGTTCGGGGTCGTCGTCGAGCGACGCCTGCAGGCGGGGCAGGTCGGACTCCCGGTCGACGTCGAACCAGGGCGGCGCGTGGGCCACGCTGAAGCCCATGCGAGCCGCGCGCTGTTCGACCTGCACCAGGGTCTGGTCCACGCTCCAGTCCAGATCGTCGAGCCAGGTGTTGCCGCGCAGCGCCTGGTGTCCGGCACGCACGCCGAGGCACCAGAAGCCGCCGTCCGCGTTGGGCCCGAGCACGATCTGCGCCTTGTCCAGCGCCGCGACGGCCGCGGCCCGGTGTTCGTCGGGCAGGCTCGGACTGTCCGTGCCGAGCAGCAGGGCCCGCTCGCGTTGGCTCAGGGCACCGGCGGCCAGGGTGGCCATGCGCCGGCCCAGGTCGCCTTCACCCTGGCGCACCACGGTGGGCGTGGGCAGCAGCAGCGGGAAGTCCTCGGTGTTTCCGGCCTGGGCGAAGACCAGATCGAGTTCGGAGTGGGCCGAGACGAAGCTCGACACGTCGGCCCAGGTGTCGAGCAGGAACGCTCGGGCCAGGCGCGCCGCGGGCCCCGGCCCCAGGCTTGCCGCCAGGCGCGACTTGGAGCGCCCATGGCAGGGCGGCTTGGCGAGGACGACGAGTCGGGTGGGGGCGGGCACGGCGCACGATGGTACGCGTCGGGCGCGTCGGCGCCAGACGGGCCACGACCGTTTGCGCGGCCGGAGAGGGACCGGCCCGGGGGCCATGAACCACTCCCGGGCCCGGAGCTGCAGCGCCAGGCGTGTCCGCAGCAGGAGCTGGTGAGAAGTCCGGGCTAGGGGCGGGCCAGGTACTCGTCGAGGCTGAGCACCTCGGCGTAGCCGAAGGACAGTGTGGCCATGGCGGTGGTGTGCACGTCCCCGGCCGGAATCGTCTGTCCCCCGAACTCCACGGCCCGCGTGGCGCACGCGTCGTGCACGACCACGACCTCGAGATCGTGGTCGGCGGCGGCGCGTGCGGTGGCTTCGACGCACATGTGGCTCATGGCGCCGCACACGACCACGCGTTCGATGTCCTTCATCTCGAGGATCTCGAGCAGGTTCGTGTCACGGAAGGCGTTGGCGTTGTTCTTGATCAGCACCTCCTCGTCCGCCTGGGGAGCGATCGACTCGTGCAGCTCGACGCCCTCGCTCCCGGCCGCGAAGAACGGCGGGTCGGGCAGGTCGAACACGTGCTGGACGTGCAGCGTGAAACGCACGTCGTCGCGGAAGGTGTCGAGCAGGACACGCGCCTTGCTCGCCGCTTGCTGCATGCCGTCGAGCTCCCAACGACCACCGGGGAAGTAGTCGTTCTGGATGTCGACGAGGATCAGGGCCTGCTTCATGGTCGCTCCCTTCGTCCTTGCTGGGGGGACGGAGCAGAAGGGTGGGCTTGGGCGCTAGCCTCCGGAGGGCAGCGCGTCGGTGATCAGGCCCGCGGCGACGAGTTCGGCGCGGACGCCGAGTGTCGGGCAGGCCGGATTGTGTTTGTGGCGCGTCGACGCCTCCAGGGCGCGCGCCGAACGCAGCACGGCGCCGACCTCGTCGCGCTGCGCGCCGGCGAACGGTCCGCTCAACGCCGCGTCGGTCAAGGCGTCCCAGTCGGGCGTCGCCTCGCCGATCAGTTCGGGGTGCAGGTCGAGCAGGCGCGAGGTGCGCTCGATGGTCCCGACGGAGGTGTACTCGCCGCTGTCCGGGTCCACGCGCGAGTAGGTCCAGCGCGTCCCGGTGAGCTGGAGCAGTTCGTCCTCGTCGGTGTGCGCCTCGCCGATCCCGTGCAGGTCGGGCGACGGAACGGCGGCGCGGATCTCTCGCGGGACGTCGACGGCGCGGGCGAGTTGCAGCACCTCGCCCTTGCTGAGCATGGCCAGCGGATTGGTGTCCACCTCGCCGTCACCGCCCTTCTGGTAGAAGCGCAGGAAGCGGTCTTCGCACTCGTTGCCCGTGCCGTGACGGATGCCGTCACCGGCCAGTCGGTTGAAGCCACGCCCGATGGGGGCACGCAGGCACGAGCGCATCGAACCGCTCACCGTGCGATCACGCGCCATGCGCTCGCGGGCGGCGTCGGCATCCAGACCGGCCTCGGCCAGGGCCGTGAGCATGTCCCGTTGCAGCGAGTCGAACAGCGCCGTCGCGTCGAGGTCCACCAGGGGCACGCCGGCGGTGCGCGCGACGGCTCGCGCCCGGTCGCAGAACTCCGGTGCCGAGTGGATCGCGATGTGGACCGCCGTGACGTGCTCGGGGCCGAGCGCGCGGGAGAGCAACACCAGCAGCAGGGCCGAGTCGACGCCGCCGGAGACGTCGAGTTCGGCGCGGGGCTGCCCGACGCGCGCGTGGAACGCCGCGATCGCGGCGATGCGATCCCGGGCGAGGCCGTCGGTGTCGAGGACCGGCACTGGGCGAGTTCCGTGGGGGGACGGAGCGGCGCGGCTTGCCGCGTGGCAAGCGCGACGCCATCCCAGAGCGTCGGTGGGTCGCGACGCGCTTTCAAGTCCGCGCCCGGAACGGCGTCGAGCAACCGGCAGGGGATTGCGGCCCGGACGACGCGCGTTCGAGGACAGCGTCGGGCGTCAGGCCGAGGGCGGACTCGTCGCGCCGGCGCAACTGCTGCCCTGACCGGCGCTGCAGCCCAGGCAGTGGGAGCCGGTGGCGATCGGCTCGCCGGCGAGCTGCGACAGGTCATCCACGTCGAAGATCGTCCGTTCGCGGCCGCCGAGGGCGTGGCCGAGCATCTGGTTGAAGTCGCAGTCGGACAGGCGCCCGTCCCAGTCGACGCTCACCAGGTCGCGACACATCACGGCAGCGTAGGCGTCCGCGTTGAAGGCCCCGACGAGCAGGTCCTCGTAGTCGCCCAGGGCGCCCTGGCGGGCGAGGTCGTCGGCGAAGCGGTGGATCGGCATGTTGGCGATGGCGAACAGCCGATCGAAGCGGATCCCGAAGTCGGCGGCGAGGCGTGCGCGGTAGTCGCCCTCGAGGGCCGCCTGGGGCGGCGGCAGGCTGGGGCCGAGCGGGTTGTAGACCAGGTGCAGTCGCAGGGCGTCCGGGAGTTCGGCGCCTTCGGCGACTCCGTACCCGGCGGCGTTGAGCTGTTGCAGTCCGCGCACGCTCTTCTCGAACACACCGCCGCCCCGTTGGCGATCGACGTTCTCGGCGGTGTAGCACGGCAGCGAGGCGACGATCGTGGCCCGTTGTGCGGCGTAGAACGCGACCGTGTCCTCCTGGTCGGGCTCGAACAGGACCGTGAGGTTGCAGCGCACCGTCACATCGCGGCCCAGTGCGCGCGTCGAGCGGACCAGGTGCCGGAACCACGGGTTGAGTTCGGGTGCGCCGCCGGTGATGTCGACACCGGTCAGCGACGGCGTCGCAGCCAGCAGTGCCAGCACGCGATCGATCGCGGGGCGCTGCATGGCCTCGGTGCGGGTGGGTCCGGCGTCGACGTGGCAGTGCCGGCAGGCCTGGTTGCAGAGCTTGCCCAGGTTGACCTGCAGCGTGCTCGGGGGCCGGCGCCGCAGCGGCGCGAGGCCTTGCTGCGCGGCGGTCGTGGCGAACCGGTTCCTCGTTCCTGCCGTCGGGTGGGACCCGCTCAGCAGCACGTGCCCGGCTCGCAACAGGTGTCGCTGGGCCCGACGTTCTCGCGGTAGTCGGCGCCCTTTGTCTCCTGCGGCTG
Source organism: Planctomycetota bacterium (assembly GCA_029259695.1). Classification (GTDB taxonomy): domain Bacteria; phylum Planctomycetota; class B15-G4; order B15-G4; family B15-G4; genus OFTM49. The sequence continues at coordinate 5,279 of JAJDEQ010000179.1, read as the reverse complement.
GCGCAGGCGATCGCCGCTGCACGCGAAGGGACCGGCCTGCTCCACCGGGACGGGCACCCGGGGCTCGATGCCGGTGATCGCGTCGCCGTACGGCGGGCGGGTCATGATCGCGTAGGTCTTGCCGCAGACCGCCATGCGCTGGCCGCGCGAGAAGACGTGTCCGTCGTCGTCGCGCACCTGCTTCCAGGGGCCGTTGTAGATCACCGCGTGGTTCTGTTCGAGGCAGGCGCCCTGCTTGCCCTTGAACGCTTCGACGGTGACGCTGCGGAACTCGATGCCCTCCACGACCTGCCACGGCTCGGCGGCTCGTTCCAGCACGCGCACGCCGTAGAAGCCGGCCCGCTCGAAGGCGGCCAGGAACAGGTCCTCGCGGTAGGCGCCCGAGACGCACCCGCTCCACAGCTCGCCGTCCTGCCGCAGGTGCTCGGGGACGTCCTCGTCGCTGACGATGTCGGAGATCACGGCCCGGCCGCCGCGCCGCAGCACCCGGAAGATCTCGTCGAACAGCTGCGGCTTGCGCTCCGGCACGACGAGGTTGAGCACGCAGTTGCTGACCACGACGTCCACGCTGTCGTCGGCGATCAGCGGCGCGCCCACGCGCTGCTCGGCGATGTACTGCTCGAGGGCGGCGAAGTCCCCCTCGCTGCGCACGGGGTGGGCGGCCAGCCGACGGTCGAGCGCAGCCCGGTCGAGGGACAGGTCCTCGATGCGACTCTTGACGAAGCTCACGTTGTCGAACCCGATGCGCTCGGCCACGACGGGGGCGGCGCGCTGCGCCACCGACAGCATGTCGTCGTTCATGTCCACGCCGATCACGCGGCCGGCGGGGCCCACGACCTGCGCGGCGATGAAGCAGATCTTGCCGGTGCCCGAACCGAGGTCGATCACGGTCTCACCCGGCTGCAGGTGCTTGCTGGGGTTGCCGCAGCCGTAGTCGCGCTCGATCACCTCGGCGGGGATGGCTTCGAGCAGCGTGGCGTCGTAGTCGACCGGGCAGCACAGCTCGGGCACCTGCCGGGTGGCGCCCTCCGAGTAGCGGGTCCGCACGGCGGCGTCGAGATCGGTGCCGGGTGTCGAGGTCGAGGAGGGCATGGAGCGGGATCTCGTGAGTCGGAGGAGGTGCGGGGTGCCGCGTCCTGGAATCGGACGTGGGCCCGACGGAATGTAGCAGGGGGAACAGTCGTGGCCCAACCGAGGGGGCCGGGCTTACGCCGGACACATGTGGTGCGGCCGCTCGGCTATTGCGCCGCCGTGGCGGCAACCGGTGCGGCGCCTTGATCCGGCGCGCCTGGGCCGAACCGCGGCACCGCAGCCCTGCAGCGCCAGGCGTGTCCGCAGCAGGAGCTGGTGAGAAGTCCGGGTTAGCGCAGGTAGCCCATCTCGCGCATCCAGGCGCGCATCTCGGGGTCCATGGCCTCGGCGCTGCGGGTCGCGTCCGGCGCGATCATGCCGCGCTGCAGTGCGGCGACGATGCGCGCTCGCAGCCCGGTCAGCGCGCGTTCGATGTCGGCGCCGTGGGGCGGGCGGCCCTCGGCGAGCAGGTTGTCGCGTTCGGCCGGGTCGGCCTGCAGGTCGTACAGCTCCCGCGGGACGGCGCCGCCGTCCTCGATGGTCGTGATCAGCTTGTAGGGCCAGACGACCGCGGCCACGTCGTGGGTCCGGTCGTCGCGGTCGTGGGGCAGGTAGGTCACGTCGAGCAGGAACGGGCGGTCGAGCCGGGGGGCGTCGGTCCCGGTCCACCAGCCCGAGACGTCGCTGCCCTCCCACTCGATCGGGGCGTCGAGGCCGAGCTGCGCGAGCAGCGTGGGCGCCATGTCGAGTTGATAGACGGGTTCGGTCACCCGTCGCCCGGCCGCGCGCCGCCGGGGCAGGCGCATGACCCAGGGGATGGCGACTTCCTCCTGGTGCAGGCTCTTGCGGTGCTCGTGGCGGCCGTGCTCGCCGAAGGCCTCACCGTGGTCGGAGGTGAAGACGAGCAGCGTGTCGTCCTGCAGGCCGAGGCGCTCGAGCGTCCGGTCGAGTTGCTCGAACGAGCGGTCGTTGTGTCGCACCTCCGCCGCGTAGGCGTCGAGCGGGCGGTTGTCCCGGGGCGACAGGCCGAGGGCGGTCAGGTCCTGTTCGTCGGGCAGGTAGGGGGCGTGGGGGTCGAGCGAGTGGGCCAGCACGAACAGCTGCACGTCGCGCCATTCCTCGAGGTAGGCGTCGATCGGACCGCTGATCACCGCGGAGGTGAGCGTGGACTCCACGCGGTAGGCGGCCCCGGCCCGCGGTCCGTGCTCCACGTCGAAGCCCTGGCCCAGGCCGGCCCAGCTCCCGGCGTGGAAGTTGGTCACGAAGCCGGCGCAGGCGTAGCCCGCCTGGGCCAGGACCTCGGGCAGCGTGGTCAGCGTCTCCGGAACGCGGGCGCCGTGGTGCTGGTTGCCGTGCGCGATCGGGTCGAGGGACGTCATCAGCGAACTCATGCTCGCGCGGGTCCAGCTCGACGCGGCGAAGACCTGCTCGAAGACGATGCCGTCGTCGGCGACCCTGCGCAGGTGCGGGTCGGTGGGCAGCTCGCAGCCGTAGGTGCCGAGCCGGTCGGCGCGCAGGGTGTCCTCGACGTAGAGCACCAGGTTGGGCCGTGCTTCCAGGCTGGGTCGGAGCTGGAGCGGACTGCCGATCAGCAACACCGAGTGCGGGCCCGATGCTTCGATCAGCAGCCGGACCGGGTCCCGGCCCGCGAGCGGGGACAGGTCGAGCTCCGCCGGGGTCCACGGGATCGCGGGGTCGAGGCGCAGGCGCAGGGGTTCCAGCAGCCCGTCGGCGTCGCGCAGGGTCACGTCCACGGGGGTCCGGGTGCCGCCGGCGGCGAGGGCCAGGCGCAGGACGTCGCCGGCCTGGGCGCTGAGGTCGGTGGCGACGGAGCCGGGGACCGCCAGGGCCACCCCACGGCGGGCGATGCCGGAGCGCACGAGCCGCGACTCGACGAAGCCGCGCCCCTTGGGGTCGTCGTAGTCGGACACGAGCGAGATCTGGTCGATGCTCACCTCCAGCGGGCCCGGGCCCTCGAAGTGCAGCCGGAACTCGGCCAGATCGTCCTGGGCGTGCACCGAACCGCGCAGCTCGCTGAGCGGCAGCGAGTAGACCTGGGGGCTGCCGGTGGATGACCGGATCGGCATGGCCGAGGTCTGGCGCGACGGATCGAAATCCTCGTCGCTGCCGCGCCAGAGCAGGGTCAGGCTGCGGACCCCTTCGGTGTGCGCCTGGATCACGAGCCAGTGGTGGATCTCGGGGTCGAGGGGGCTGTCGCGGGGGCCCGTGAGCGACACCCGGTCCCGGCCGGACAGCAGCAGCCGGCCCTCGGTCCGGCTGCTCTCGGCCTGGGCGGTCCAGCTGTCGGTGGGGTTCTCGAAGGCCCAGCTGAGGGACAGGGGCGCCGCTCCCGTCCCGGCCGCCGCGCTGCCCGTCGTCCACGCCTGGGCGCGCTCCACCACGACGTAGCGGGCGGCACCGCCGGCGGGCTCTCCGCAGGCGCCGAGCGCGGCCGCTCCCAGCAAGGCTGCCGCCAGCAGCCAGGGCCGGCGGGCGCCCCTCGCCCGGTGCTCCCGGCGCCGCGCGGTGCACGCCGTGGCGCGCGCCGCCGGGGGGCTCCAAGACGCGCGGCCGTCAGGATCGACGGGGCTGGGGGACTTCATGGCGGGATCATAGTCGGGCGTCTCGCAAGGCGCCGCGGATTCGGCACAATGGGGCGCTTTACTCCCTGCACAGACTCGCTCGTTGGAGCCCACCCGTGACGCCTGCTCCCCTTCGCGTCGCCGTCACCGGCGCCGCTGGACAGATCGGATACGCCTTGTTGCCGCGCATTGCCTCGGGCCAGATGTTCGGCCCGGATCAGCCGGTGATCCTGCACCTCATCGAGATCCCCAACGAGAAAGCCATGGCGGCGCTCGGTGGCGTGGCGATGGAACTCGAGGACTGCGCCTTCCCGTTGTTGCAGGACATGCTCTGCACGTCCGACATCAACGCGGGCTTCAAGGACGTGGACTGGGCGCTGCTCGTGGGCAGCAAGCCGCGCGGACCCGGCATGGAGCGCAACGACCTGATCAAGGAGAACGGCCCGATCTTCGTGGGCCAGGGCAAGGCCATCAACGACCATGCCAGCTCCGACTGTCGCACCGTCGTGGTCGGCAACCCGTGCAACACGAACTGCCTGATCGCGATGCACAACGCGCCCGACCTGCCCGACGCCAACTTCAGCGCCATGACGCGCCTGGACGAGAACCGCGCCAAGGCCCAGCTCGCCGCCAAGGCGGGCACGCACCACACCGCAGTGGCCAACATGACCATCTGGGGCAACCACAGCGCGACCCAGTTCCCGGACTTCGAGAACGCCCGCATCGACGGACGCCCGGGGCGCGAGGCCATCGCCGACGTGGTGTGGCTCGAGACGCCCTTCATCAAGACCGTGCAGCAGCGCGGCGCGGCGATCATCAAGGCGCGCGGACTGAGCTCCGCCTTCTCCGCTGCGAACGCGCTGATCGATCACGTGCGCGACCTGCGCGAGAAGACCCCGGATGCCGACTGGCATTCTGTTGCCGTGTGCAGCGACGGGAGCTATGGCGTTCCCTCCGGCCTGATCTCCAGCTTCCCGGTGCGCGCTGACGGCAAGGGCGGCTGGGCGATCGTGCCCGACCTGCCCGTGAGCGACTTCGCCAGGGAACGCATCGACGCCAGCGTGGCCGAGTTGCAGCAAGAACGTTCCGTGATCCAGGAGTTGCTTGGCTGATGGCCCTGCTCGACAGCATTGCACGCCGTGCCATGATCCAGACCGCGGCGATGATCCACATCGCCAACCACCGGTCGGACGCCCCCAAGACCGACCCCAAGGTCGGTGGCCACCAGGCGGCGTGCGCGAGCAGCGCTCACATCCTCACGGCCCTGCACTGTTCGGTGCGGAAGGCGCACGACTTCTACTGCGCCAAGCCCCATGCGGCTCCGCTCGACCACGTGATCCACGGCCTGCTGGGTCTGTTCCGGCACGCGGACGGACGCTGGTTCGACGAGCAGGAGACGCAGGACACCATGTACCGGCTGCGCCAGTTCAGCGAGGACGGCGAGCCCGTGCTGCAGAGCTACCACGCGCGCACCGACGGCGACAGCTTCCACGTGTTGCCTTCGGGCAGCGTGGGCATCCCGCCGGTGGTGGCGGGCTACATGGCCCTGGCCTTTCGCTACGCCAGCGACCACGCCCTTGAGCTGCCAGAGGTACCGGGCGACGCCCACTTCTGGTCGTTGATCGG
>JAJDEQ010000178.1 GCA_029259695.1 Planctomycetota bacterium | reverse complement strand
CCCTCTCGACGACCGCGTCGACATCCACGCCTTGGGCGTCACTCTGTACGAGTTGCTCGCGCTCCGCCCGCCGTTCGACGCGCCCGAGCGTGAGAGTCTCCGCCGGTCGATCCTCCTGGATGATGCCGCGCCGCTCGACCGTGGTGTGGCGCGCGACCTCGACACGATCTGCCGGAAGGCGCTCCGCAAGCGGCCGGAAGACCGGTATCAGACGGCTGCGGCGATGGGCGCAGACCTCGAAGCATTCCTGGACGCTCGTTCGATCCTGGCGAATCCGCCTGGCGTCCTGACGTACACGCGCGGTGTCGTCAGGCGGCATCCACGCATCACGCTCGTGCTGGCGGGCGTCGTTCTGGCCCTGGCGTTGTCGATCGCCGGCGGCCTCTGGAGCGCCCGCCAGTCGGCATCCGAAGCGCGCGGCTTGGTCACCCAGGCGCGGCAGTTCAGCCAAGAGATGTGGGCTCTTCACGCGCGGATGGGGCAGGTGCTGCGGGAGCTCGACGAGAGCGGGAATTGGCTCATCGGCAAAGACCGTGTGGACCATGACCGCCTGCTGTTGGAGCGAGAGGCTGCCTTCCAGGAGGCGCAGAACGCGAGGGATGAGGCACGGGTTCCGTACGCGCAGATGGCGGGCAGCTGGTTGTCGGCGGCGGCAGGGCGTCGTGGGCTCGCATCACTCCGCGCGGGCCGCATGCTCGACGCGCTGCTCCTCATGCAGGACGTGCTCGACCCGGGCGCTTTCCGGGAGATTCAGGAAGCGCTCCGCGCCGACGACGAGACGGAAGCACACGCCTTTCTCCTCGATGACATGGGGCGGGTCGCTCTCGACACCGGAGATGTCGTCGGGCAGGTGCGCATCTGCGTCGATCGGAGTGGCGCGCGAGGCGGCGTCACACGGGCGGCGGCGGACGAGGAGTTCGTCTACGAGGCGCCGACTCCTCTCGCCCTGACCGATTGCCCCCCGCTCACGGAGGGCAGCTATGTCGCCGAGCTGTCGGCCGAGGGCCACGACGCGATCCGCCTCCCGTTCCTCGTGCGCCGGGAGGCAGTCTACTCCCATGGCGACGGCATGCCGCCTCGCGAGCTGGCCGTCGAACTCCCACCGACCGGCTTGGTGCCGGAGGGCGCGGTCTGGGTCGCCGGGGGCTGGAGTCTCGTCGGAGGCGACAGCTTGTACTGGCGATGGGTCGACACCTTCATGCTGCAGCGTTTCGAGTGCAGCTTGGGTGAATGGGTCGATCGTGGAACTTGCGACTACTTCACCCGTCAGTTGCGTTCGGAGCACGATTCCCCTTGGGGGCGCCCGCGGTGGGACGCCGATCTCGACGTCACGCTCGGCATCCCCATGGATGTCGTCGAACAGGATCGGCGCGATCACCCCGCCCGTGGTCTCGCGCGCGATGCTGTCAGTTGCTGGCTCGCCTGCCGCACCGAGGAGGCGCCCAGCGGTTGGTTTGCCGCATTGCCGACCGAACTCGAATGGGCTCGTGCGGCCCGCGGCGCCGATGGTCGGCGGTTCCCTTGGGGACACGAGTTTCGGGTCGAGCACGTCCGGTCTCAGCACGATGGCACGAGCGCGGACCTCCCGCCGATCGGGCGTTTCGCGGGTGACGAATCGCCCTTCGGCATCCGCGACATGGCCGGCTCCGTCGCCGAGTGGACCCGATCGCCGTACAACGAGATAGCAGGCATCAAGTGCATTCGCGGCGGCTCGTACACGGATGGGAGCCAGCCCGAGAGTTACGAGACCTCCCGGCGCTCCAAACTCACGGAGACCCGACTGAGCTATGTGGGGCATCGGGTCCTCTGGCGCCGTGAAGAGCCGGCGCTGTTGGGGGCCTGGCCCTTCCGTGATGACTTCGAACGGCCCGACTCGGACGACGTGGGCAACGGCTGGTCCGAGCTGAGAGCATCTCCGCGCACCATCCCTGACGACGCAGCGTCTCCGGAGACGTGTCGTATCGACTCCGGCCGGCTCATGTGTACAGGCGGTCGGGAGGATTCCAGCAACTCGTCGCAAGCGTGGCAGCCGGTCCGTCCGCCACTGTCCGGGTATCGGCTGCGCGCTCGTGTGAGCGTGGTTGCCCGAGACGCGACCCAGATGAGGGCAGGCGAGATCGGTCTGCGCAGCTCGCGGCGCCGCTCAGACGGCGTGCGGATAGCACTGAAGATCCTCCCACAGCCGGTCGGTTCCAGCGTGGCGCTGAGCGGGTGCTTCAGCAGCCCCTTCGTTCTCCTTCAGGAGAGAGTCGCGACCCCGTGGGATGCCGCCGACGGGCTGGACTGCGTCGTCGATGTCCGCGCACGGAGCATCCGCGCTCGGGTCCATCCGGTGGATGCCGAGTCACAGGAAGCCGTGGTCCTAGACATTGACATCGATTCGGTGCCGCCCATCGGCTTCCTCACGGTCACCGCTGGCAACTTCGCAGGGATGCAGATCGCAGTGGACGAGATCGAGCTGCGAGAGATTCCCTGACGAGTGAACTGCCCTGGCCCTCGGCCAGGGCTCGTGTGGATTCTGTTGTCACAGTCTGGCGCCCCCGCGCGCAGAGGGCCTGTGCCAGCCAAGAGTACGTCCGCATCCCTGAATGGACGTGTGGTTGGTGCCAGTTCGATTGTTCGGTGGGCGCGCGTGTGTCCGCGGGCGATCGATCCACTCGCAGCGAGGGCATGACGTGTTTTCTTTGATCAGTCGTCTTTGCAGTTTCTTCCTGTCTTCCGTTCGTCGACGTCTCGAGTGGGGGATCGACTGCCTACACGTCGCGCGCCACCCGTTGGTGCGTGCGGCCTGGATGGTCGCGATCGTCTCGGTGCTGACGCCGCGTGTCGAGGCTGGTGACCCCGTGTTCTTCGCAGTCGTGGACGACGGCATCCAGCCAGAGATCTGGACCATCGGATTCGACGGCACCGTCCTCGCCAAGGTGGACATCACCGACAACGGGCACCCGGCAGGCTTTGGCAATCAAGCGCTTGCCGTAGGCTATGACGGGTTCCTCTGGGGCGACGGAGCGAGCCAGGGGCAAGGCGGGCAACTGTTCAAGTGGTCGCTCCCGCTCACCACGGGGGAGGCGGTGTCTTCGCAGTCCCTCCTCCTGATGCCGCAAGGCCTGCTCAATCCCTCGATCGGCTTCGCGCCGGACACGACCGCGAACAAACGCCTGCTCGCCGCCGCGGCGGGAAACGGAGGGCTCTGGTCATTCAAGCCGAACAACATCGTTGAATCGACATTCCTGGGAGGCCCACTTCCTGGCAATGCCCGCGCGCTTGCCAAGTTCCCCGATGACAACGGGATCTACTACACGGTCGCCGATCAGCTGTTCCGCCATGACTTCGGCACCGGCCAGACGACGGACTTCGGCACCTTCCAGAATGGCCTCTATCGAGCCGTGCAGGGGCTCACGGCGGTGCCCGACGACATCACGAATGGAGGGACGGACACGCTCTACGGTCTCGACTTCGACAAGGACGTGTTGCTTCGGATGGAACCTTCAACGACCAGCGAGAACGTCGTGACCGTCATCCCGCTCTCCGAGGACATTGCGGACCACCTGGGCGTCGCGAGCCTATCGCTTACCTACTACCTGCCATGCGACGGCGAAGCCTGGAGTGACTGCGACGACAACGGCGCGCCCGACGCGTGCGATATCGCACAAGACGCCGGCGCCGACTGCAATGCGAACGGTGTGCTGGATAGCTGCGAGACCTGGACCGACCTCGGCCAGGCGTTGCCCGGGGTCGCTGGCGAACCTGTGTTCACTGGTTCAGGGACACTCGTCGGTGGTGACCCCGTCACCTTGTCGCTGACGAACACGGTGCCGAACACGTCGGCCTGGTTGTTCCTCGGCTTCAGCGAACTCTCGGCGCCGTTCAAGGGTGGTGTGCTCGTCCCGTCGCCGGACATCACGCTCGTGTTCCAGGTGAACATCGCCGGATTCCTGTCGCTCTCGGCGCCGTGGCCGTCCGGCTTTCCCTCCTGCTTCAGAATCTGGTTCCAGTGGTGGATGCTGGATGCCAGCGGGCCCCAGGGGATCACGGCCTCGAATGCTCTCGTGGCGTTGACTCCCTAGGTCGCCCGCCCGTGCGATCTGTCCGCCCCCCGAGCCCGGCC
>JAJDEQ010000177.1 GCA_029259695.1 Planctomycetota bacterium | reverse complement strand
GCCTGCTCACCTGGCTTGGTCGCCTGCTCACCTGGCTTGGTCGCCTGCTCACCTGGCTTGGTCGCCTGCTCACCTGTCTTGGTCGCCTGCTCACCTGCCTTGGTCGCCTGCTCACCTGTCTTGGTCGCCTGCTCACCTGTCTTGGTCGCCTGCTCACCTGTCTTGGTCGGCTTGACGCCGGCCTTGGTGCCATCGCCCGTCTTGTTCTGCTTGTCGCCCGACATCGTCACCTTGTCAGCCACACGTTTCTCCGAACCGCCTCCGGCTCCCCGGCAATCATCGGATCCAGCGGGCACCGAACTTCAGCCCACAAGCCTCAACCAACGAAACGGCCGCGTTTCCTGCGTTGCCTGTTCATGAGCTTCAACTCGGTGCTGGCGTTCACCGCCACCGCCGGATTCGGCTCGAGGTCGAGACTCCGTTTCCGACCGCGGTACTTCACCAACGAGAGGATCAACTTCATGGTCTCGAGCCGCGCCGCGTGCTTGTCATCGGAGCGGATCACCCACCACGGGTTCTTCTTGGTGTGCGTGGCCTGCAGGAGTCGGTACTTCTTCTTCGTGAACTCGGCCCACAGGTCCTGGGCCTGGAGATCGACTTCGCTCAGCTTCCAGCTCCGCAGCGGGTCGTTCTTGCGCCGGTCGAAACGACGGGCCTGCTCCTTCTTCGAGACCGAGAAGTAGAGCTTGATCAGCGTCGTGTGCCCGTCGGCGATGAAGCTCTCCTCGTAGTCGCCGACCTTCTCGAGGAACTGCCGGTACTGCTTGGTCGAGCAGAAGCCCATCACCGGCTCGACCATGGCGCGGTTGTACCAGCTGCGATCGAACAGGACGACCTCACCGGCATGGGGGAAGTGCTCGATGTAGCGCTTCATGTGCAGCTCGGTCTGCTGGCGCAAGCTCGGCTTGCCGAGAGCCACGACGCGGTAGTGCTTCTCGTTCATGTAGCGGGTGACGCGGCGGATCGTGCCGCCCTTCCCCGACGCATCACGGCCGTCGAAGAGGATGATCACCTTGCGGCCGGTCATCTCGAGGTGTCGCTGGAGCTTGATCAGCTCGGCCTGATAGGGCTTGAGCTCCTCGGCATCGAGGTAGGCCGTCAGTGCGGCCCGGTAGATCTCCTCGCGGTCCTTCTTCTTGAACTTGCGCTCGAGCTTGTCGATCGCTGGCGGCCGCCCCTTCTTGGAGCGTTCGACCTTCTCGACGGCGGCGCGAATGGTGGCGGTGGAGCGTGCACTGTCCTTGGTGGCGGGCATTCAGGGGTCCTGAGTCGGGACGTCGGGATCGGTCCAGCGCGGGGGCGGTGCAGAGCACCTCACCCTCACACTAGAAGTGCGGACGCTGCGCACCCATACGAACTTGTGCGGATCAGCGTGAACCCGCGGTCCCGGCGCGCACACCGCCCCTCGGCGGCCCACCCGGGCTGACGACGATCGATGAAGCCCGCCGCCGAGTCGGCGCGGCGCACACCGGTGCTCGCCGCCTGACAGGATTCCGCAGGTGCCGATGGGCGGCTGCACCACCGGCGGACGCCTGCGCGGACCGTGTAGCATGCGAATCGCAAGTGAGGCCCAGGGACTTCGTGAGGGACACGCACATGTCGAACGCACGTCGCATCGGATCGGTGCTGATCGCCGTCATCATCACAGGACTCGCCCACGGGCAGGTCGTGTTCGAGCCCCGGGTGGCGTACCCGGTGAGCGGGTCGTCGTTCCTGCAGAGCACCGACGTGGCCGACATCGACGAGGACGGCGCACTCGACGTCGTCCTCGGCGGCCCGAAGCTCGAATGGCTGCGCAACCTCGGCGACGGCACGTTCACCGGACCGATCGCCATCGACGATGAGCTGTCCTGGGAGCTGCGCCTGGTCGACGTGAACAACGACGGCGACCTCGACCTGGTCAACGCCGACGGCACGCTCACGCTGCGCCTGGGAAACGGCGACGGCACGTTCGGCGCGCCGACCACCCTGCACACGACACCCAACGACTTCCTGCTCGCGCTCGAGGTCGGTGATGTCACCGGCGACGGCGAGGTCGACATCATCTCGCTGGCGGGTCAGCTCCTGCAGCCCGGCGCCCAGGCGGAGGTGTTGCCCGGCAACGGCGACGGCACGTTCGGTGCGCCGGTCCTGATCCAGGGACCGATGGGTCAGTTCATTCCGCGCGACGGCGAGATCGGGGATCTCAACGGTGACGGCGATCCTGATCTCGTCGTGCTCATGCTGTCGCTCTTCGAATCGAGCATCCAGTTCTATCTCGGGGACGGGGCCGGCGCATTCACGTCGTCCGGCGTGATCGGCCTCGGCATCGGCAACCTCGCCAAGGACGTGGCCCTGCGCGACACCGACGGCAGTGGCACGCTCGACATCCTGGTGGGCGGCGACTTCGGCCTCGCGGTCTTCTCCGGCAACGGCAACGCAGCGTTCGGCCCGGCGTCCATCAAGGCCAGCACACGCCTGTTCGACCGCCTGGCCCTGGCCGACCTCGACGACGACGGCATCGAGGACGTGGCCTACTCCACAGACGACTCGGCCGAGACCCTCGTCTTGCGGGGGGACGGGCTGGGCGGATTCACCGAGGTGCTGCGCTACACGGGAACGACCAAGAGCCAGGACGTGACCGCCGCCGACCTGAGCGGTGACGGGCGCCCGGACCTCGAACTGCACAACAACGACGGCGTGGCGCCGGCGTACGAGGTGATCCTGAACCACACCTACTTCGACACCGAGCCGTGGACCGACCTCGGCTTTGCGAAAGCCTCGTTCGTGGCCGCGGTGGCACCCTGGTCCCCAACCTGGATGTGGTCATCGGCCCGCTCGCGCTGCCCGAGTCGGGGACGGTCGAGTTGTCGAGCACGATGCCCAACGGCGTGCCGTCGGGCCTGAAGTTCTGGCTGCAGGCCTGGCTCGTCGCCGCGCCGCAACTCCCGGTGCTGGAGCACGGCGCGACAAGCGCGATCGAAGCCGAAGTGCCGTAGAGCGCGGGCTGCGGGGCCGCGTCACGGGAGTCGTGTCCTGGAAACGCGCGCTCGGTCCCCTAGACTCTGCGCCGGGCGGACGGGCGTCACGGGGACGGCCGACGACCCATCCACGGTGCCGTACCCGGCCGACTCGAGAACCGCTTCCGGAATACCCCTCCGGAGGCATCGCGGGCGAACGTCGGGCCGGGGCGCCGCTTCATCCAACGAGGCAACTCCACCCATGTTCACCCGACTCACCACGGTCTGCATCCTGAGCGCGCTCGTCACGACGCCGATCGCCGCCGAGACCCTCAAGGTCCCTGCCGACTTCGAGACGATCCAGGCCGCGGTCGACGCGGCCCTGCCCGACGACGTCGTCCAGGTCGGCAAGGGCACCTACGACGAGAACGTGTCCGTGCCCGAGGACAAGGGCGGCCTCACGCTGCAGGGCAAGGGCGCCATCATCAACGGCGGTTACAACGGACCCTGCCTCGAAGTGCTGTCCCCCGGCGTCACCGTCACCGGATTCGTCCTCGTCAACGGGACCCAAGGCGTGTCCGTCATGGGCGACGGCGCGACCGTCACCAAGAACCGCGTTGCTGCCTGCGGCGGCGGCCCGCTGAAGGCCGACGGCATCTTCCTGCCCTTCAACGACGGTGCCATCAACGTCCTGGGCGACAACGCCGTGATCTCCCAGAACTCGATCCAGGCCTGCCAGCTGGCGGGCATCTTCTACCTCGCCGACACCGCGGAGAGCGACACGCTGATCGAGAAGAACACCGTACTCCAGTGCTTCGACGGCATCTTCGCCGCCGGTGGCATCCTCGCCCTGGACCGCAACCGCGCCGAGCAGAACCTCGGCAACGGGATCACCGTGCGCAACTCCGAGATCGAGATGGACGGATTCCCGATCGCTGCGCCTCCCGGCCCCGTGAGCCTCGACCGCAACCAGTGCAACGGCAACCAGAACACCGGCATCTTCCTCGACAACGGCGATCAGGAGGACGTGCCGATGACCGCCGACAAGAACACGACGAACACCAACGGCATCTACGGCCTCATCGCACTCGGCAGCGGATTCGAGCTCACGAACAACCGTGCGGACGAGAACGGGTTGGCCGGGTTCGTCACCGACATGTCCGACTCGCTGCTGCAGAAGAACAAGGCCCAGAAGAACGGCGGGCCCGGGTTCGCCCTCATCGGCGGGCAGGTCTTCCCTCCCGCCGACGGCTTCGGGAGTGCCGACGACAACGAGGTGATCGGCAACACCGCCAAGCAGAACGGCAACGACGGCATCTACATCACCGGCAATGGCCACCGCATCGAAGGCAACGTCTGCGACAAGAACCTGGGCGACGGCATCGACCTCGACGGGCTGTTCTTCTTCGAGGACGGCCCGCCCCCCACGTTCACCGGCAACGAGATCGTGGGCAACAAGTGCCGCAAGAACGGCCACGAGGGCATCGACAACAGCGGCGCGGGCACCCTGATCGCCGACAACGTCTGCATCGGCAACGCCAGCCTGGACATCGCCGGTCGCGGCAACCAGAGCGTCGGCTTCGCCGGCAAGGGCTCGGGAGGCAACAACTTCAAGACGCCTGCGGAGGACGACCTCGGCGTGGCCCAGGTCCTCGACCTGGCGCCGCTCATCGACTGACACCTCAGCCCTGATGCGCTGACAGCTCGACGAGCCGTCGCGTGACGCCGACCCGGCGCGCGCGACGGCTCGTCTCATTCGCCGGCAGCGCGCAGGTCGACTTCCTCCCGGAGGCACCGCCCCGCGGACCTCATGCTTGCGGGGCCCCGTCAGCGCGCGCGCCCGGCTCGAGAGAGCTGTCGCAGCGCGTCCTCGACCGCGTCGATGGTCTCGTCGAGCGTCGACGTGCCCGCGGTGAGGCCGACCACGTCGGCGGGGTCGAACCACGCGGGGTCGAGGTCGTCGGGGCCTTGGACGTGGTGCGCGTCGACGCCGCGCTCGCGGCTCATGCGCGCGAGCTGTGCCGTGTTGTTCGAGTTCACGCCGCCGACGACGATGATCACGTCGGCCGTCTGCACGAGCTCTTCGACCGCGTGGACCCGTTGCCTGGTCGGCTCGCAGATCGTGTCGATGAAACGCACCTCGGCATCGGGGTTCAGCGCTCTGATCCGGGCCAGGATCTCGGCCGCCGTGGTCTCGGGTGTCGTCGTCTGGCACACCACGCCGAGTCGCGGGTGCGCGTAGTGGGCCACCCGCTCCACACTCGGCACGACGTCGTAGCGCTGCAGATCGCCGATCAGACCTCGCACCTCGACGTGCCCCGGCTTGCCGATGACGATCACGAAGTAGCCGTCGTCGGAGAGCTGCTTCGCCGTCCCGTGGGCGCGGCGCACCAACGGGCACGTCGAGTCGATCAACTGCTTGCCGTGCCGCACCAGACGCTCTCGCGCGCGATCGCTGATGCCATGCGCGGTCACGAACACCGCGTCGGTTTCGGGGACCTGCTCGCGCCGCGCTTCCGGTGCGAACCGGAATCCGCGCTGGCTCAGGCGTTCGAGCACGGTCTCGTTGTGCACGAGCTCGCCGTGGATCGTGACGTCCGCCGGCCGCGTCTGTTCGGCCGCCAGGTCGAGGGCGTCGCGAACGCCGAAACAGAGGCCCATGGCCTCGGCGCGGAGGATTCTCATCGCACGGCTCTCCCTGCGCGGCGAGCTCCATGTCTCATGGGGTTGCGCGCTCCGTGACTTGGCATTGCAAAGCGAGAGAACGAAAAGCAATCGTGGTCAGCATGAAGGGAGTTACGCCGGCAGCCAGCCGGGAGGGGTCTGGGGCTTGCGACGCGCCGGGAGCTTGTTCGCGGCCGGGCGCGCGTCGCGGATCACGCGCTCGAGCTCGTCGAGATACGCGAGGAACTCCCTGCGCCCCGCCTGGGACAGGCGCAGGAGCGTCTGCGGGCGGCCGTCGCCCTCGTGCTTGAACACGTCCACGAGCCCGGCTTCCTGCAACACCTGGATGTGGCGGCTGAGGTTCCCGTCGGTCAGCGCGCACATCGACTTCAGGTCCACGAACAACACGCCGTCCGCGCGCGTCGAGAGCGCGGTGAGGATCCCGAGGCGCGCCTTCTCGTGCAGCACGCGATCGAGGCCGCCGTAGCTGAACTGGCCGTTGTCGGCCGGGTCCGGCGAGTTCTTAGGCGAGCGACCGACCATCGGATTCCCGTTCGAGCTGGAAGTGCATGACGACCGCGAGCGCGGACTGCCCGACGCCGAACGTCAGGCCCATGACCCACGGTGAGGGCAGGGCGCTCACGTCCGCGATGGCGAGCAGCAGGATCCCGGCGGCGAGGTAGAACACGCCGACCCAACCCACCGCGCGGGGCAGGTACGGTCGCGAGGCGAAGACGCCGAGCGAGAACACGAGCGCCCACAACCCGGGCAGCAACGCCGTCGCGCTCAGGTCCGGCCGGGCCAGGATCACCGTGATCGCCGCGCCAACGACGATCGTCGGCACGAACTGCGCGAGCACGGGCACGGCGTGCGCCTGGAACGCGCGCCAGTCCTGGGTGCGCAGGGTCAGCAGGACGTCGATGCCCTGGATCGCGAGCCCGATCCCGGCGACGACGAACCAGAACCACACGAAGGTGGCGCCGTCCTGGGCCGGCCACAGGCGTTCCTGCGCCGTGGCCGCCACGAACGCGAGCAGACCGGTCCCCGCGATGGGGATCGACCGATAACCGCGGAAGACCTCGCTGCGCAGCACCTGCGCGTGGATCTCGGACAGCTGGGACAAGGCGTGATTGAGTTCCATGACGGTCACTTTACGTCACAAAGTGAGATCGTCAAGGGGCTGGTTCGCCCCGTCAGCCCGGCGCGCGGCGGCCCGCGTCCGCCCCGCTCACTGGTTCCGGATGACCTGCGGCTTCACCGGCTCGCCGCGCTCGACGAACTCACCGTCGGCCACGTAGTCCCGGAACTGCGCCGGCATGCCCCGCCCCTGGATGAAGTCCGGCGTGTCCTGCAGGTGGTAGTGGATGTGCGGTTCGGTGGCGCTGCCGCTGTTGCCGCACCGCCCGAGGAACGTGCCCACATCCACCTCGTCGCCGACCTCCACGGCCACCGAGCCCTTCTGCAGGTGCGAGAGAAACGAGTACTCGCCGTTGCCGTGGTCGAGGATCACGTGGTTGCCCAGCGCGTGCTCGCGGTCCATCTCACCGGGCACGTTGTCGTCGTGGCCGTCCCCCGCGGCGTGCACGCTTCCGCGCCCGGGCGCGAGCACGCGCAGCCCCCAGCAGTGGTAGTCCTCGAGGGAGGTGCCGTCGCCCGTGTGCGAGACGCCGTCGCGCATGACGAGCAGATCGTAGGCAAAGCGCTGGTCCGGGTAGACGGTGTGGTAGTTCACATCGAGCGTACGGCCGCCCCAGAGCACGGTCCACTCGCCCTCGAAGGGCAGCTGCAACTCCGTCTTCGTGCGGTAGTCGAGGTAGTCGCTCGGCGCCTCCGCCTGCACGGGCTGGATGCTGAAGCTCGCGAGTGCACCGTCGGCGTCGATCGCGAACACGACCTGGAAGTGCTGCTCGAAGTTCTCGAAGCGCGAGGTGCGCACGTAGACGGTCTGGTCGCCCTGGCCGACGAGCTCCTCCCAGAGGACCTCGACCTCGGCGCCCAGCTCCACCTCGACCTCGAGGCGAGCGGCCGCCAGCGCCGCCTGCTGTCCGCCGAGCTGCTCGCGCAGCTCCGACGTGAAGGCCTCCCAGAGCGCGTCGTCCTCGCCTTCGAAGAAGCGGCGAGTGGCCGTCCGGCCGACCGTGATGAGCGGGTCCGCGTCGGGCACGTGCTCCTCGGCAAGCCCTGCGACGCCCTCGGGACTCCCACGCTCCGGCGCAGGAGTCGCCGACGACTCGATGCCGGAGCAGCCCGAGATCACGGTGACGGCCAGTGCCGCGATCCGTCGCGGGCGGCGGGTGGGATGAATCATGCCGCGATGGTAGCGGAGCCCGGGTCGCCGGCCATCGCCCACGCCTGACGGGTTCGTTCCCGGGGGCTTCGGCATGATGGCCTTCTGCCACTGGCGCAACCACCACCTCGGCCGATAGCGGCACGGTGGTTGGCGCCCGCGCCCCGGTCACCTCCACCACCCCCCCGGTCCCGAGAAGATCTTCGGCCACTCACGGCCCATGAAACCGAACGTGATGAAGGCCAGGAGCGCGCAGGGGAGCGCCCAACCCGCGTCGAACTCGTCTCTCACCATGGCCACCCCCCGCATGACGAGGAAGACGACGACCGCCGCGACGGCTCCGATCCGGACACGATCGACCCAGGTCTCCTCGTGATCACTCATCCCGGCCCCCGTTCGGTGCAGCGACCACAGGCAGCACCGGTGCTCACCCCTTCCGCGCGAGGAGGAGACGATCCGCCAGGTCGGAGAGGGCCCACTCCTCGGCGATGCGGCCACCGTCGAAGCGGCTCGTCATCATATCGCGCAGACGATCGATCGCCCCGTGGGCGGGAAGCCGCGGAAGTCGCCCGTGTGCGTCGCCCGGATCGTGCGCTGCCAAGCCACGCGGTGGTGCTTCGCGGCATCGAACGGCCTGCGCGCCGAGTCGCCGTAGGTTCAGCCCCCCGGCGACGTCGGCGTGAGCAGGAACGGTCGGTCGAGGCCGGCCAGGGTCCCCGAGCCGACGATCTTGCCGGCGTCGTTGATGCCCGTCGCCTCCATGAGCTGCCAGCCGGTGCCGGCCGGGATCAGGTCGTTGAGGTCGAGGACGGTGCCGCTCTGCCACAGGAACGCGGCGTTGGGGCCGGGCACGTCGAGGCGGCCGACGACCTGGCGCTGGTCGTTGAGGGCCCGGGCGCGGACCTGATTGCTGCCGTCCTCGATGACGATCATGCCGGCCTGGGTCCCGAGCGTCGTCGCCGGCACCCAGACGAAGCTGCGCGTCAGGAAGTCGTCGTCGTTGACCCACTGGCCGACGACTTCTCCCAGGTCGTTCACGTCGACACCCCAGCTGACGAAGGTGCTCGGCGGGAGCGTGGGCAGGCCGAGGGCGGGGTCGTTGAGGTTCGTCATGCCCGCCGGCAGACCGTAGGCACCGTGCTCGAGCCACATGAACGCCTGTTCGAAGACCGCGCCGCACGGGTAGGAGCCGCCCACGACGGCGTCGGCTTCGTTGATGCCGAAAGCGTAGGAGAACACCGACGAGGCGCAGAGTCCCCCGAGATCCTGGAACGAGCCGTGCTTCCAGATCACCGCACGGAACTCACCGAAGTCGGGCTGGGCTTCGAGCACGACGACACCGTCGTTGTTGATGTCGTGTGCCCAGCTGTTGAACTCCTCGTTCGGATCGGGGTAGGGGTGGATGTCCTTGATCGTGCCGCCCCGCCACACGGTGGCGTGGAAGTCCGGATGGAAGTCGTCGTCGATCGTCGCCCGGCCGGCCACGACGCCGCTGTCGTTGGGCTGCTCGGGCAGCGAGGCGCCGCCGGAGAACAGCGGCTTGAGCCGCGAGATGCTCCCGTCCGGCGTCCACAGCACGCCGATCTGGCCGATGCCGCACACGGTGATGCCGGTGATGTGACCGTTGCTGCTGATGCCCGTTGCGTACCCGGCCTCGCAGCCCGCCGGAAGCTGCAGCGCCGTGACCGCGAAACCAGCGGGCGGCTGCGGCAGGGTGTTGTTCGCCATCAACGTGGTGCTGGCGAAGGTGAGAACCAGCGTGGTGATGACCTTGTGGCGTCGCATGCTTCACTCCTCCCGTGCGGGCGACGGCGATGTCTCCGCCGCCGTGTTTGGACCAGAGTAGGGCACGAGTCCGATCCCGGGCGTGCCGACCCGTTCGAGATCCCCGGCGGGATCTCGCGCGCGTCGCGACGCACACGACAGCGCCGATGAGATGCTTCCGCGAGCCCGGACCTGGTGGTCACGGTGGGCCGCTGCGCTCGACCGGGCCATCGCTCCGGGAGCAAGCAATGGCGAGGGTGAAGGGACTCGAACCCTCGACTTCTAGCGTGACAGGACGTGGGGCTGTTTCCTCGCATTCCTTCGCACTCTTCGTCCGTAGACGTGACGTCCGAGGACAAGGCCAGATCCCCAACACCACGGCGGACACGGCGATGGCAGGCCGCTCCCGATCGCCAACGGGGCCGCGCCGGGGTCCGGCCAGCGTCTCAGGCCGGCGCTCGCACGTAGGGCAGGATCGGCCCGTAGTCGGCGAAGGCCCCCGAACAACCCGGGCAGAAGACCGATCCGGAATCACGCTTCGGCGGAGCCACGCGCTGGCAACGGCTCGGAAGCGGCTCGGCGGCCGGCTGCCAGGCCAGCACGAAGTAGTCGTTGCACTCCGTGCACCAGTACACCTCGTCGAAGCCGACCACCTGCTGCATCGGGTCATTCACCGGGCGGGTGAGAAGGGCTTGCGGGGCTGTGGCGCCGTCGCCGGTCTGGGTGGGTTCGCTGCTCATCGGCACAGCGTACGCGATGTCGCAAGTCGGAGGCGGTGCGCCCGTCGGGCAGCTCCGACAGCCGCTCGGTGGCGATCGCCGGGCAGGCTGGATTCTACTTCCGGTGCAGCTGGACGATCACCTCCGTCGTCTCGCCCGCGCGCACGTCGACGCGCCGGAGTGGGATCGGGTGGAAGAGATCTTTGGTGAGGCCCTCGAAGCTGATCTCGTAGATCCCCGGCGCGCTCACCTCGGTGAGTTGCTTTCCCACGCGGCCCCGCGAGTGCCCCGTGTGGTCGACCGCGCGGACGTATTTGAGCGTTCCATAATGCACCCACTCCCAGATCTCGTCCGAGACCCGCGGGGCGGCCCCGTCGACGAGGATTTCGAAGTGGATGAGGCACGGGGGCACGAGCTCCAAGCGCACCGACTGGAGCCCGGGGACCAGCTCGAGATCCTTGCGGAGTCCGGCGTAGCCCAGCTCGCTCGGGATATCCCAGGTCGTGACGTACCCCGCGCCGGGCGCCATCCAGACGCGGAAGAGACCCGGCTCGCCATCGAAGCCGGTCCAGATCTGGTCGCTCCATATGTTGTGTACCCGACCGGGGAGGTCCTGCTCGTAGACGTAGCGGAGCTTCTCGAGAGGGATCCGCTCGCCGGTCCGTGCGTCGACAGTCTCGACGAGCACCTCGGCGAGCTCCGGGATCACGAGCTCCACGTCCTCGCGACCACCGTCCGGGACGTCGATCATCCAGCTCTTCAGGAACGGCAAGAGACGGATCTGGCAAGTGCCGACCGGGACGTCCTCCAGCTGGAAGACCCAAGTCGGGAGCGCGCCGCCGGCGCGCACCATGTCGGCCAGCGAGAGCTCGACAATGGAGACTCCATATCCCCAGTTGGCCGGGTAGAGCTGCAGCCGCACGTCCTCCACACCATCGAAGGCGGGGAGGGACACCACCCCGCCGACGGTCACGCGATCCGGCGGCGCGGGCGGGTCGGTCAGCGCGAGCACCAGCTCGCGCGTTTCACCGGCGGCGAGGGAGACCTCCTCGCGCGCGAGCACGGGCCGCTTCGCCCACGACCCGCCGTCTAACTCGACCGTGACGGCGTACACGCCCGGTTTCAGGCCATGGAGCCGCAGCCCTTCGGTCGCGAGTGTCTCGTCAAGCGGTTCGAAATGGAACTGAACGCAGAGCATGGGCTTCGTCTCGAGTGCTCTGTAGCGCTCGAGCTGCACATTCGTCAGCCGCACGTCGATCGCGGAGCCCGGCTTCAGCAAGAGCTCGCGCGGCTCGCTCTTCGAGAGGTCGAGCGCGATCGAACCCCAGGCGTAACCGGGCGCACGCGCGTAGAGGATGACGCCGTGCCCTTGCGACATGTAGTGCGCGATCTTGACGAGCCGAGGCGACTCGCCCGCCGCGGGCCGCAACCCCAAGTAGGGGACCTCGACCTCCGGCTCGTCCGCGTCGCGCCCGCCCATCAGCGCAACGGGCGAGCTCAGGCCGTCGGCGAGAGAGGACCGAATTGGGTTATGCCCCCACGTGAAGTTGGTCATGCCCGGCCCGGAGACGAGCTCGATGTCGTCGAGGTGCGCCCCTGTATGCGCGTCGCGCACAGCGAGCGTGAACTCCGGCCAGAACTCAGGCAGCGCCAACCGCACCCGGACTTCGTAGACGGTCTTGCCATTCGCCAGCTCGACGCCGCGGGACAGCGGAATCCGGGTCCTCTCGGACAAGTGATCCGGATGGTCGACCTCGACCTCCAGCTCGAGGGCGTGCGGGAAGAACGGATCCAGGTCGAACTCGCTCGTCAGTCCGTGGCACGGCCACGAGTCCCGGATCTCCGCGGGCCACACGACGCGCTCGTCAACGCCCGTCAACGTGACCGTCGTCAGCCGCGCGTCCTCTTCGGTGATCCCCTCGAGGACCACGCGCAGCACGTTCGTTCCCTCGACGGTCGGCACGCCGGCGGGAGGTTCCTCCACGACCAGGCTCTGTGGCACAGCCACCGTAGCTGCCGGGAGTTCGAACGCTGGTACGACCCCGGTCTCCACGCGTTCCGCGACGACCGCCAGCGGCTCGACCGCCGCCATCGGCGGTGCCTCGGTCTGCAGTGCTTGGACCAGCAACACGCCGCCGAGAATGGCAACGACACCGAGGGTCAGCTTCAACTTGGTGGACACGATCAGGACTCCATTTGCGGTCGACCAGAGGCCATCGACGAAGCGTCCGAGCAGCGGCGCCGCACCCGTGCCGGTGCGCGTCGGCAGCGCCAGGGGGAGCAGCGCCAGGCTCCATTCGCGACGATCGCCGTGGCTGGCGTCCAGGCGCTCGCGCAACATGGCCAGCGCACGGGTTCGCCGGCTGCGGACCGTAGCCGCCGGAATCCCGAGGCGGCGTGCCACGGAGGCTGCGCTCTGGCCTTCGAGGTCGACGGCCAGCACGGTGCTCCGGTACGGCTCGCGCAGCTCCAGCACCGCGTCCACGAGAATGCGGAGCCACTCCGCCTTGAGCATCAGGTTGGTGCCGCTCTCGTCGCACTCGGCACGGGCGGCCGCCTGCTCTCGCCGCCGCAGGCGACGTTCGCTTCGGGTCTGCTGCCGAACGACATTGCGCAGGATGCCCCCCAGCCAGGCACGTGTGTCCCGGGAGGCTCGGGGTCGACGGCCGAGGGCCGCCATCCAGGTCTCCTGCACGACATCGTCAACCCGTGCCTGGTCGAAGACCAGACGGCGTGCGAGGCCCCTCACCCAGCCCGCGTGGGCCAGCAGTTGCTCGGGATCGATGGCATCGTGGTCGGCATCCATGGTTCAGTGTGGAGTGTCCGCCCGATGGAACATCGTGGCAGAAAAACTCGAAAGCGAGGTGCCGACGCGTGCCGTCGCGGGCGAGGACGCCGGGGTCGAGAGAGGACAAGCGAGAGAGCTCCTCGTAGTCGTCGGGCGCGCGTCACGCGCCGGCGTCGACGCGGACCACACCTTGTTTCTGATCGACCTCATGACTCGGAGCGTCCACATCGCGGGCTCGGGGGAGAAGCGATTCAAGGCCCGTCGTGTCCCGTGATGAGCGCCCGTTCGGCGGGCTCAACCGCTGATCGGGGGCCTCAGAGCCGGCGAATCGGGTCACGAAGCGCCGCAGACGTCCCGTGAGCCATCGCCCGAGCCGTCTCGGGCGGCCCCGGCGGCCCCCCTCCCCGCCCGGACACGGATCTCCCCCTCCGTCGCCTCGCCCAGGACGCGAGCGCAATCTCTTGCCGCTTCCGCCTTCTCCCCTCTGCACGGCAGCGCCGCGCCGCCGGCGGGCCCGGCACCACCCGCGGGCGCATCGCCGCCGCCGGCGCCAGCACGCCGTGGTACGTCACCAGATGCGCGCGCGACGGCGGGACGAGCGCCGCCAGCTCAGTTCACGCCGGACGAAGCCGGGCAGGCCCGGGCCTTCGCGAGACTCGACGCGCGCCAGGAACGTCGTCAGCTCGCGGGCCACGACCTGATAGAGAACCGTCGCCTCGGGCCGGCGACGCCGGTAGCCCTGGGGCCCCGAGCCGACACGAGCTGCAGCGCGGGCGACAATCATCCACCACACCTGACGTTGAGTTCAGCGCGGCGTCACCCCGCCTCGGCGTGGGAGCTTTCTCGGCCAGGAGTCTGCTCCACTCGAGCCTCAACCAGGTCTCACGTCTTCCGACGGACCCAGGATCCAAATGGCGAGGGTGAAGGGACTCGAACCCTCGACTTCTAGCGTGACAGGCTAGCGCTCTAACCAACTGAGCTACACCCCCGCGCAAGGTGCGGGTGGCCGACGACGGCGAGCCGTCGCGACCTCCGATGACGAGCCCCTGGGGGCCGAAATCGGACGGGCATGATAGGACCGGCCCTGGGCCGGCACAAGAGTCGCTCCGGGCGGTCGCGGTCCGGCCCCCCCTGGCCCCGATGCCGCGCCCCGAGCCCCTCACGGAAGCCCCGTCGGCGCGTCTGCTAGCCTCTCGCCCATGGCTCGCGTGGTGCTCGTCCAACCCCCGCATCGGGACACTTTCGGCTACTCCATGCCGCCGCTGGGGATCCTGCACGTGGGGGCCGTCGCCCGGGCGCGGGGGCACGCGGTGGTGTTCCTCGACTTCGCGCTGATGGCCCGCCGGGGCGAGCTGCCGGCCCCCGACGGCCTGATCGAAGCGTGCGCCGGGCGCGTGCTCGACGCGCGGCCCGAGGCCATCGGCCTGGGCGCCATGGTCTCGTCCATGCCGGCGGCGCTGCACCTGGCCGCCGTGCTGAAGCAACGCGCGCCCGACGTCCCCATCATCCTCGGCGGTCAGGGCCCCGAGACGGTGGAGCAGGCGATCCTGCTGCGCTACCCGGCCGTCGACGCCGTCGCCGTGGGCGAGGCCGACTTCACCCTGGCCGAGTGGCTCGACCGACTCGACGCGCCCCCGCGCTGGATCGACGTGCCCGGCCTCGTGCTGCGCGCACAGGGGGATCGCATCCTCGGGCCGACCGACCTCGCTGCGCACACCACCCTCGCTGCGCATACAGCCGACCTCCCTGCACACGCCGACCTCCCTGCACACGCCGGCCTCGCTGCACACGCCGGCCTCGCTGAGCACACAGCCGACTGCTCGGGCCCCCTGCCGCCACATGATCACTGGCGCGCCGTGCGCACCGCAGCACGCCCGGTGCTCGACACGCTCGACGCCGTGTTGCCCCCCGCCTGGGACCTGGCCGAACCGCCGGCCGCCTACGCAGAAGCCGCCGGCAGCACGCAGGCCATGTTCCCCATCGACCTCGGGCGGGGTTGCAGCTACGCCTGCAGCTTCTGCACCACGCCCGACTTCTGGGGCCGTTCGGCGCGCCACCTCTCGGTCACCCGAGCAGTCGACGAGCTCGATCGACTCGCGGCCCTGGGCGACGTCGAGTGCGCCTACGTCACCCACGATCTGTTCACCTTCGACCGGCAGCGCGTGCTCGACATCTGCGCCGAGAAGCAACGGCGCGGCAACACGCTGCCCTGGGAGTGCCGCACACGCATCGACCTGGTGGACGCCGAGCTGCTCGAGGCCATGGGCGCCGCGGGATGCCGACGCATCCTGTACGGCGTCGAGAGCGACAGTCCCGCCGTGCTGCGCAGCGTGAACAAGGGCGGCCGACAGCACGAGGTGAACGTGCGCGCGACGCTGGCCATGGCCGCGTCAGTCGGCATGGCCTCGATCGTCGGCGTGATGGCGGGCATACCGGGTGAGAGCGAGGCGGACGTCGAAGCCAACCTCCAGCTCATGGTCGACGCGGCCGTGATCGACGGCGTGTCGCTCTCCATGCACTGGTTCAACGTGACACCCGGCAACGGGCAGGCCGCGGCGCTGGGAGACGCCTTGCGGTTGCAGCCCGGGCTGACGGCCGACCTCGTGCGGGGCTTCGACCTGCCCGCCGGGCACGTGCCCGCAGAGCAGCAGCGCATGATCGAAGCGGACGCCGAGGTCTTCGCCGCGTTCCGGGTGCACGCGCCGGCCCACGCCTCCCCGCAACAGCTCTACATGCTGTCGCGCAACGCACACCTGATCCTCGAAGTGCTGCCGCGCGCCGCCCGGGCCCTGGCCCTGGCCACCGACCGCTCGCTGCTGCGCTGCATGCACGCCTGCTTCGATCGCTGTGCCGAACAGATCGCACCCGGCGACGGCGCCTGGGACGAGCCGCTCGTCCTGCGCCGGACCGAGGCCGTGCAGGGCTTCGCCGACGACGTGCGACGCGCCAGCGGGGCCCTCGACACCGCCGAAGCGGCAGCTCTGCTCGCCTTGCTGGACTACGAGCTGACCCTGTTCGAGGTGGACGGCACGCGCGTCCGTCGCTTCGACCAGGATCCCGTCCCCGTGTTGCGCGCAGTCGAGAACGGCCACTGGCCCCCACCACTCCCCGACGACTCGGAGGATCTCAGCTCCGCGGTCGAGACGCACCCGGCGGCCGTGCTGTTCGTGCGCAGCGGCGACGTCGTGCGCGCCCTCACCGTCTCCCCGCTGTTGGCCGACATCGCCGACGGCCTGGACGGCGAACAACTCGCCGCCCGCTGGCCCGACTGCGACCCGTCCGGCCTCGCCCGCGCACGCACCACGCTCGCCGAACTCACCGGCTGCGCATCCCCCGACCCGAACGCCACCAATCCGAACTCCACCAATCCGAACGCCACCAATCCGAACTCCACCGGCCCGGACCCCACCGCCACGAACGCCACCGGCCCGAATCCCGCCGACCCGGGCCCCACCGGCAGAGCCCCCCTCGAGACGCGCTGACCCATGCCCCACGCCAAGACGCCGGACGAGCTGCGGGTGCTGCTCGTCTTCCCGCCCCAGGGTCACCCGACCCAGCCGTACCTCGCCCTGCCCTCGCTCAAGGCCTGGCTCGCCCAGCACGACTTCACCGCCTGCACCGTGTGGGATCTCAACCTCGAGGCCTATGACGACCTGGTGAGCAACGAGCGCCTGACCTTGGCGCTGCAACGCATCCGCGCGCGACACGCCGGCTCGACCTTCGAGCAGCACGACCAGCTCACGCCCGACGACCTCGACCGCTTCCGGCTGTACGCCGACGCCCTGGCCGCAGGCCCCTACCTGGCCGAGCACGTCGACGAGGCCAAGGCCGTCATCCGGGATCGCGAGGCGTTCTACGACCGGGAGCGCTACCTCTGGGCCATGCGCACCTTCGAGGCGGGGTTGAAGCTGCTCTCGACCGAGTACCAGCCATCCCTGTTCACCGCGCACAACTACACCCAGAGCACGTCGATCGATCGCTCGGACGAGCTCTTCGCGGGCGTGGACGCGACCGACGAGAACATGTTCGCCGAGTACTTCGAGCAGCACGCCCTGCCGCGCATCGAGCAGCAGATGCCCGACGTGCTGGGCATCTCGGTCACCTACGGCAGCCAGATGGTGCCGGCCTTCACGCTGGCGACGATGGTCAAGCAGCGCTGGCCGGGCATCCACATCACCCTGGGCGGCGGCATGCTGGCCTACGTGGGTCACCGCCTGGGGACCCTGCGCGCGGTGTTCGACCGCGTCGACTCCATCGCCGTGTACGAAGGTGAACGCCCGTTGCTCGAGTTGTGCCGAGCCGTCGCCGCCGCGGGCGGTGTGCAACGTGAACGCAACGCCAACGCCGACGCCAGCCCCGCCCCCGGCCCCGGCCCCGCAACGACCGGCGACGACGTGCGCCACGACGACGGCGGCGTCCCCCACGGTCACGCCCTGGGAACACCGGACCTCTCCGGTGTCAGCAACCTGGTCTGGTGCAAGGACGGGCAACCCACCACCAACGGCGAACTGCTGCCGCTCGCGATCGACGACCTGCCGACCCCCGACTTCGGCGACCTCGAGTTGTCGCGCTACTTCTCGGGCGAACTCGTGCTGCCGATCGCGCCGGCGCGCGGCTGCTACTACGAGAAGTGCGGGTTCTGCACGCTCTACACCGCCATCGGCCCGACCTACCGCGAGCGCAGCGTCGAGAAGCTCGTCGCCGACCTGCAGACCCTCGTGGCTCGGCACGGCACCCCGTACTTCTACTTCATCATGGACGACCTGCCGCCGCTGCTGGCGAAGCAGATCCCGGCGGCCTTCCGCGAGGCCGGGCTCGAGGTCTACTGGTGGTGCGACGCGCGCATGGAAGAGCGCCTGTTCAACGCCGAGACGCTGCCCGAACTGTACGCCGCGGGCTGCCGCAAGCTGATGTTCGGCTTCGCATCGGGCAGCCAGCGCGTGCTCGACCTGGTGGAGAAGGGCACCGACCTGGAGGAAGCCGAGCGCGTCATCCGCGCCACGCACGCGGCGGGCATCTCCGCCACGCTCTACACCATGGTCGGGCTGCCCACCGAGACGCGCGAGGAGGCCGAAGCAACCCGCGCCTTCATCGCGCGCAACGCCGACGTGATCGGCGAGATCAGCCTGCAGATCTTCAACCTCGACATGGTCTCACCCATGTACCGGGAGCCCGGGCGCTTCGGTATCGCGCGCGTCCTCGACGATCCCCGCGACCTGCCCCCGGGCGAGGCGCCGGATGCCGACCTGGCCCGCTACCTTGAGCACGAGTCCGTCTCCGGCATGAGCAAGGAAGAGGTGCGCGAGGCCTTCAACGACGTTCTCGGCGCGGCGACCATCGCCCTGGCCGCCCTGCGCGGCGACAACTTCCTGTACTACCGCTACAAGAGCCACATCTTCCTCTACCTGTGCCGCTACGGCCGCGACACCTTCCGCCGGGAGCACCACGGCGACCCGCGCGCACGACGCCTGCCGCCCCTCGCCACCGGCGACCTGCCCGCCCGTGTGAGCCTGCGCCCGGATGCACGGCTCACGGCGCTGCGCTTCCCCTATCGCGACGTGCACCGCAGTCTCGACCGGGTCTGGTCCGACCCCACACCGCTCGGCGGCGTGGCCCGCAGCGAGTCACACGCCGCACTCGACGCGGCTCCCATCGCCGCGTCTCCCAGCTACCTCGCGTTCCTCGGCGACGACCACCGCTTCCTCGACCTCGGCGCCGATACGGGCCGGTTGATCGAGACGGCGCTGGCCCACGGCACGCACCGCGCCCTGGCACTGTTCGGAGACGACCACACCCGGGCCACGGGCCACTTCCTGGCGGACGCCCTGCGCAGCGGTCTGCTCGTGCCCGCGTGAGCCGTTCCCGCGCCTGAGTGTGCGGCCTTCGAAAGCGCCCGCTTTCAGCCCTCAAGGTACGTGGGTCGGTGATCGAAAAGGGTCCCTTTCGATGGGCTTCCGCGACGCCGCGGGGGCGCCGATCGGGCGTGTCGCACTGTGACCGTTTGGTGGCGACATCGAATGGTCACAACGCAAACACGTAGTACCGGTTGTCGTAGGACACGGTTAGCAACTGAATCGGGATCGCCCGGGCAGGGCAGGACAAGCGCGCTCACGAGATCGCCCCACAAGGGGCACTGCGGGCGCACGAAATCAGGGGGCTGTGAGATGTACCGAACAATCGTCATGGCGAGTGCGCTGTTGGTCGCCGCGCCTGCGCTCGACGGACAGACGACCATGCGCGTCTTCGAGGGAGAGAGCTACGGCAGCCGCTTCGGCAGCGCCGTCCGATCCGCCGGGGATGTGGACGCGGACGGGGTCGCCGACATCATCGCCGGCGCGCCGTTCCACGAGGTCTCCGCGGGCGGCGCCTGGGTCTACTCGGGCCATGACGGCACGGTGATCCACGAACTCACGTCGCCGCTCGACGGCTCCGGGCGCTTCGGTTCGGCGGTCGCCGGCGTCGGCGACATCGACGACGACGGCCACGCCGACCTGCTGGTGGGTGCCCCCACCGCCGATTGCGACGAGGAATGGAACTGCGGCGCCGCCTGGGTCTTCTCCGGCCGGGATGGCTCGGTGTTGCTCGCGCTGCGCGGCAGCGCCCCAGGTGACCAGTTCGGGGCCAGCGTGAGTTCCGCCGGCGACGTCGATGGCGATGGCACCGGCGACCTGCTCGTCGGCGCCTGCCGCGGCAACTACGCCCAGGTGTTCTCCGGCAAGGACGGTCACGAGCTGCACCTGCTGCGCAGCCACAACGAAGGTGACCGGCTCGGGTCGGCCGTGGCGGGCGCCGGCGATCTCGACGGTGACGGCTACCACGACCTGCTGATCGGCGCCGACCAGGCCGGGACGACCGGCGGCGGTTTCGCCCGGGCGTACTCCGGCCGCACCGGTGTGGCGTTGTTCACCGTCATGGGCGACCTGCCCGGCGGCAACTTCGGTGGCTCGGTGGCCGGCATCGGTGACGTGAACGGCGACGGGCTGCCCGACGTGGTCATCGGCTCGGGAGCCCACGACGACTTCAGGCTGCGTGACCAGCTCGGCTCGGCCCGGGTCTTCTCCGGCCGTGACGGCGCCATGTTGTTCCGCGTGGACGGTCCGGGCGCCTTCGTGGCCGCTGCCGGTGACGTCAACGCCGACGGCTGCG
The DNA here is from genome assembly GCA_029259695.1 of Planctomycetota bacterium. Lineage (GTDB taxonomy): Bacteria > Planctomycetota > B15-G4 > B15-G4 > B15-G4 > OFTM49. The sequence continues at coordinate 14,908 of JAJDEQ010000177.1, read as the reverse complement.
CCGACATCCTCGTGGGCACACCCGACGCACCCGATCATCATGTGGGCAGCGTGCGCATCGTGTCCGGCCGGGACGGGACGGTCCTGGCGGGACTCACCGGCAGCGGCGAAGGCCAACGCTTCGGCATCGCCCTGGCGGGAATGGGTGATCTGGATGGTGACGGCCGCCTCGAGGTCGCCATCGGTGCCGACGAGTTCTTCGTCCCCACCCCTCCCCGCGGCGCCGTGACGCTGATCTCGATCGACTGTGAGCGCGCCGACGGCAACCCCCGCGGCGGCGTGGAGCACACCGGACCCGCTGCCAGCCGGGGCTGATCGTCCACTGGCCCGGAACGTCTCGCCCCGAGCGAGCGGTTCACGACGACCAGACCTCGCACTCGCGACCCGCGCGGACACACTCTCCGCAGCGGGTCGTCTCACTTCGAGCACAGTGACGTCGTCTCCTGCGCCACATTGGAGACAACCTGCACACATCGCTGTCGCCGAGGGCACCACCCGGTTGCCCCCCAACCGACCGGTGTTCACGCGAATCACGCTGCATCTCTGTAGTAGAGGTCGGGATTCCGGCGGGATACGATTCCGCTTCCTTACCAACCCCAGGTAGGCAGCGGTTGCGCGGTCCTTGGACAGATCGACCTGTTCACAGCGTGGGAGTGAGTGTGTGCGCACTCGCCCTCTGCTTGGCGGCGTTGACCCAGGAGGCACGTGCCGGGGGAGGACAGCATCCCGAGCGCGGCGCCGGCCAGCCGATCGATGAGCGCCTCGACGATCCCTGGCGTTGGCGCCAGATCGAGATCCCGCCAGCCGAGCATCCCATGCTCGCCATCCGCCCCTGGGGCGAGAGCGGCGTGGCCGGAGCGCAGCACGGCGACCTGCACGTGTTCGATGGCTACCAGTGGTCGCGCCACCATGTGTGGCAAGCCCTTCTGGAGCAGCAGCTGACCGCGGCGTTCGCCGTGGAGGACGGACTGCTGCTGTTCACGGGCATGCGCATCGCCTTCTGGCGCGAGGCCGCGGCCCCTGCACACATCATCGACGAGCGCACCGATCCGCGCCCGCGCACGCCGCCCTGCCAGGACGCCGAGGGTCGCGTGCTCACCGGCCTGGACAACCAGGTCTACCAGGTGACCTCAGCGCGGATGGAACCGTTCCTCGACGGTCCACCCGGCACGACGCGCATCTTCGGCCTCGGCACGGACGCGGACGGCACGCTGTACGCGTCCTGCGACACAGGACTGTGGCGACGCACGGTCGCAGCAACCTGGGAGCGGCTCCCGGGCCAGGGTACCGCGGGCCGTGATGGCCGCCTGCCCAGGGTGGTCACCGGGGACGAGCACGTCTACTTCCTGCCGTCGGCGTTCGACGCGGAGCACCGCGGCATGGGCTGGGACGGGCAGCAGCTCACCTCGTTGCCCGACGTTCAGCGCCGGGTAGCCGATCCGATCGAGGACGCGGCGGTGACGAACGACGGCACCCTGATCGTCGCCTCGCGCTTCGCATCGCTGCGCGTCTACGACGACCGCGGCTGGACCCACGTGGCCCCCTCTGCGGTGCAGGGCGAGTACGTGCGTTCGCTGTGCGTCACCGAGGACGGTCGACTGGTGATCCTCAGCGGCTCGGGGCGCATGTTCGCCTGTGACATCGAGTCGCAACGCTGGCGTACGCACGACACCGAGGAAGGCGGCGTGAGTGCCAGCATCAACGCGCTGGCGCTGGCCCCGGACGGCCGCCTCTGGGTGGGCACGCACGACGGCATCGCCTTGTGGAACGGGTCGAGCTTCGACCAGGTCTGGCACGAGGCCGGCGACACGGGAGTCTCGCTCGCCAGCGTCACCACCCTGTGCGTGACACCGGACGGGCAGCTCTACGCCGGTTCCGGTTCGGGTTTCGGCGGCTACGTGCGCTTCGACGGTGAGCGATGGCACCACCACACCGAACCCGAGGGCGTGAGTGACTGGTGCGTGCACCGCATCCGTGCCACCGCGGACGGATCCCTGTGGTTCGCGCTGCTGAGCCACGGCCCGACGATCGACGCCGCGGGCGGGCTCGCGCGGCGGTCCCCGGGCGGGAGCTGGACTCGCTACACCACCGCCGAGGGATTGCCCGACAACCGCTGCTACGACCTGGCCATGTCGGGCGACGGAGAGTTCGTGGCGGCCACGGGAGGGGGCCTGGCCGAATGGCGAGACGATCGCTGGGCCAGGATCCGCACGCCGGGCTCCCCGCAGCGCCGGGTGTTCGCACTCCACGTGAGCCGGGATGGTGACCTCTGGGCCGGGTGCGGGCTGAACCAGTCGGGGGTCTACGTACGCTCCGACGACCGATGGCGTCGGCTGCGGGCGGCAGCGGGCCGCCCCCTGGGGGCCGCCGACTTCGTCGACCACCCGGTCAGCGGCGTCTTCTTCTCATCACACATGGGCCTGAGCTGGTACGAGCAGGGCAACGTCTACGAGGTGACCGGCCCCGGAGAGCTCCCGGCCTGCAGCTTCTGGCCCCTCGCCACCGACCAGCAGGGAACGCTCTGGATCGGCAGCCACGGGCGCGGCCTGATCCGCTTCGCGCCGGACGACAAGAGCGCCCCGCAGATCATCGCGAGCCCGGAACTCGACTGGCACGACGGTCGCGCCGGCGTGACCGTGAGCTGGCTCGCCGCCGACTGGTGGAACGAGACGGCGGCCGACAGCTTGCGCTCGGAATGGAAGCTCGACAACGACGTCTGGGAGCCGGCCTCGCCCGAACGCCAGATCACCTTGTCCCACCCCAAGCCCGGGCGACACACGCTGCAACTGCGCGTCACCGACCAGGCCGGCAACTCGGACTCGATCGAGAAGCACTTCCTGGTGCCGCTCCCGGGCCCCGAACTGATCGGCTTCCGTCTGGCACTGGGTCTGGCCGGCACGCTCATCGTGGCCATGGGCCTGTTCCTGTTGGTCCGCAATCGCCAGCTGCGCCTGGCCCAACGGCGGCTGCACGTGCTCAACGTGCGCCTGCTCAGTTCGCAGGAGACGGAGGCGCGCAAGATCTCGCGCGACCTGCACGACGACCTGGGCCAGGTCCTCACCGCCACGGCACTGGAGCTGCAACTCGCCCAGCGTCCCGGTGACGAGACGCGCCGCGCGAACGCGCTGGACCGGGCGCTCGAGGGAGCCCGGGACGCCCTGCAGCGCGTGCGCCGGCTGTCCAGCGTGCTGCGACCGCGCGTCCTGGACGAGTTGGGACTGCACGAAGCGGTGAGCACCTACCTCGCCGACCACGAGCAGCGCACGGGCATGGCCATCGTCTCGAGCATCGCCCTCGAAGGCGTCCCCCTGTCACCTGCCGTGAGCGGGCACCTGTACCGCATCCTCCAGGAGGCGCTGACCAACATCACGCGCCACTCCGAGGCCGGCACCGTGCGCGTCGAGTTGCGCGCCGACGAGGAGCAGGTCCTGCTGCAGATCGAGGACGACGGGGTGGGCTTCGACCCGCGCCGACTGCCGCTGGAACGGGGCGTGGGCCTGGCCGGCATGCGCGAACGCGCGCACCTGTTGGGGGGCTCCTTCACGATCACTTCCAGACACGGCTTGGGGACCCGGATCAAGGTCACGCTGCCGCCCGGACATCCGCACGCAGACGGGGACACCCCCTCCGGAGACACCAAGTGAGTTCGGTCAGGGTGCTGCTGGCGGATGACCACGAGATGGTGCGTCACGGCCTGGCGCAGATCCTCGAGGAGAGCGAGGGCATCGAAATCGTCGGCCAGGCCAGCGGCGGGCGCGAAGCGCTGCGCCTCGCGGAGAGCGAGCGGCCGGACGTGGTCGTGCTGGACTACACCATGCCCGACCTGGACGGGGCCGAAGTCAGCCGCCAACTGCTCGAGGCGCAACCGGGCCTGGGGATCATCATCCTCACGATGCACGAGAACGTGCACTACGCGCTGCACGCGCTGCAGGCCGGCGCCATGGGTTACGTGGTCAAGTCGGATGCACCGGGCGAACTCGTGCGCGCGGTGAACGAGGTGCGGCAGGGGCGCAGCTACGTCTCACCGCGTCTCTCGGGCGCCGTCGCGCGCCAGCTCAGCCAGCGCGGCGCCCCGGGCGACGTCGAGCAGCTCTCCCGTCGCGAGTTCGAGCTGCTGCGACTCCTGGCCCAGGGCCTGCCGTTGAAGGAGTGCGCGGCCACCATGGGCATCGTGGAGAGCACGGCGTCGACCTATCGGCAGCGGCTGATGAACAAGCTGCAACTCGACAGCACCGCCGACCTGATCCGCTACGCGATCGAGCAGGGCATCGACAGCTGACGCGCCCCGGCCCCGTGCAGCGGCGTGCGGCCCCGCGCGGCGGCGCTGCCGGGGGGCTGTCGTGCTGCGGGCGACGTGTCGAAGCCACAGCGAAGCGCGATTTCCACGACAAGACGGCGGCGGGTGCCGGTCGCTACGATGCGGTCCCACGTCGAAGGCTGCCACGGTTCTCAGGGGAATGAGTGACCGATAGGGGGGGGCCTTCGACGGGTAGGCCGACCCCGAGCTCGCGGTGGTGGGGATCACCGCGGGGCTCGGGGTCTTTCGCTCCCCGAACGACCCGGGACGATGGGGCCTTGCCAGAGCCGGTGGCGCGAGCGACCTTGAGGGCGCGGATCGCCCCGTTGCGCCGCGCCCCCATCGCGGCTGGAGCCCCCTCGATGTCCACCGAGCCGAAGAAGAGCCCCTGGCAGTCCAACCCCCTGCCGATCTCCCCGCCGCCCCAGCGGAAGGACGCGCCCCAGCCGGAGCGCCCCGGCGAGCCCGATCTCCACATCGAGGAGATCGAGGAGAAGCACATCCCCAAGGACCGCAACATCTTCGACAAGTAGGGCCCGCCCGCGAGCCCGTCGCAGCGCATCCGATCGCGCAGCCCGGTCCATCAGACCCGGCTGCTAACATGCCGCGCCCATGTCGCTCGGCGTCGCATCACTCCACTTCCTGGTCCAGGCCGGCTTCGGTTCGCTGCTGACGTTCGTGGTCAATGACCGCCAGGCCCTCGGCCCGAAGTACTACAAGTTCGCGGGCTGGGTGCTGCTGGGGTTGTACGGACTGGCCGGGAGCCTGGTCTGGGGTCCCGCGCTGGCCGACGGTGCCAGCGACCTCGATCGGCTGCTGGGCTTGAGCGTCGCCCTGGCCGCCGCCGGCTGCGTGCTGTTCGCGTCGGTGTCGGGCTGGGACCGCCCGGGGCTCGAGTCGACGCTGCTGTGGGCGTCGTTGATCGCCGGCGGCGCCGCCGTGGCGCTGACCGCCTGGCGACCCGGCGTGATCGAGGCGACCGACCTCGAGCGCGGCCTCGTGCTGGCCTCGGCCTACGGCTCGGCGCTGGTGATCGGCTTCACCACCTGGGGCATGATCCTGGGGCACTGGTACCTCGTGTCCCAGGGCCTCGACATCAGCCATCTGGCGCGGCTGGTCAAGCCGCTGCCGTGGCTGCTGCTGGGCAAGACGCTCCTCTCGTGCGCCGCGCTGTGGCTCATGTGGGACCGCGTGCTGGGTCCCGACGATCGCTCGCTGACCGACCTCATGGCGCGCAGCCCCGGCCGGGTGCTGGACGTGGCCAGCCTCTGGGCGCGCATTCCGGTGGGCTTGATCGTCCCCACCGTGATGGCCTTCATGGCGCTGGTGACGGTGCGCATGGAGAAGACCCAGCCGGCCACCGGCATCCTCTACGCGATGTGCGCCACGGTCTATCTCGGCGAAGGCTTCGGCAAGATCGTCGAGGGCTCGTTCGGCATCCCGTTGTGAGCGTCGCGGGACGATCGAGCACCACCCGAGCGCCGCGCCCCCACCGATGAGCGACCCCGGCAGCGACATCCCGGCCCGCGATCACGTCGAGCGCTCGCTGGCCGTGCGTTGCGAGGACTGCCGGACCTGGTGCGAGACGGAGCTGGGCCCACGCACCGACTCGCCGCCCAGGGAACTCCCCGAGCAGGTGAGCTGCCGCAACTGCGACGCGACCATCCCCGTCTCGTTGCGCGCCCACGTGGACCAGCAGGGGCAACTCGACGGCTGCCCGGCTTGCGAGTACCACACACTCTGCATCCAGAAGGACGTCAACCCCCGGCTGGGGGTGATCCTGATCGCCGTCACCTACGCCGCGCTCCTGTTCTCCGGCCTGTCGATCCCGCAGACGATCGCCGCCCTGATCGCCGTGACCCTGCTCGACTGGTTGATCCTGCGCGCGCTCGTGCGCCGCCTGCTGATCTGTTACCGCTGCAAGGCCCAGTACCGCGGGTTCCCTCCGGGCGCGCGTTGCCGCCCCTTCGACCTCGCCACCTGGGAAGCGCACACGCCGCCGGCGGAGGACGGCTGAGGCCGCCCCGGCCCCCACCGGCACGGGCGCCGCGGCTGCCGCTGGCGCGGGAAACCGGGATGGCACTTGAATCGGCCGCCAGGGTGGGGACGCTCGCTCCATGCGTGTCTGGCCCGGCCAACCCCATCCCCTCGGCGCGACCTGGGACGGCGGCGGCGTGAACTTCGCCCTCGCGTCCGAACACGCCGAATCCGTCGAGCTGTGCCTGTTCGAGGAGCCCTTCACGGCGACCGAGGCCGCCCGCCTGCCCCTGCGCCGCAGCGACGACGTGTGGCACGCCTACCTGCCGGACGTCCGCCCGGGCCAGCTCTACGGCTACCGCGTCCACGGCCCCTTCGCCCCCGAGCAGGGCCACCGCTTCAACCCGCACAAGCTGCTGGTCGACCCCTACGCCCGAGCCATCGCCGGCGAGTTGCGCTGGGACGACCAGGTCTTCGGCTACCCCATCGGCGACGAACACGAGGACCTCGCTCGCGACGAGCGGGACAGCGCGCCGTTCGTCCCCAAGGGCGTCGTCGTGGACGGCGCCTTCACCTGGGGAGACGATCGCCCGCCGCGCACTCCGTGGCACCGCAGCGTGGTGTACGAGTGTCACGTGCGCGGCCTCACGCGCCGGCACCCCGACGTCCCCGAAGCCCTGCGCGGCAGCTACCTCGGCCTGGCCAGCGAACCGATCATCGAGCACCTCACGGCGCTCGGCGTCACGGCGGTCGAGTTGTTGCCGGTGCACCACTTCGTCTCCGAACGGGGGCTGCACGAGCGGGGGTTGAGCAACTACTGGGGCTACAACACGCTCGGCTTCTTCGCGCCCCACAGCGCATACGCCGGGGGCAAGTCCGGCCGCCAGGTCGACGAGTTCAAGACGATGGTCAAGCGGCTGCACGCCGCCGGTATCGAGGTGCTGCTCGACGTGGTCTACAACCACACCGCCGAATCAGGCCGGCTCGGTCCCACGCTCAGCCTGCGCGGCATCGACAACGCAACCTACTACCGTCTGTCGCCTGAAGACCCGCGCCACGACCTGAACCACACCGGTTGCGGCAACACGCTCGACACGACCCACCCGCGCGCCATGCAACTCGTGCTGGACAGCCTGCGCTACTGGGTCTCCGAGATGCACGTGGACGGCTTCCGCTTCGATCTCGCACCCGCACTGGGGCGTGGGTTCCACGAGTTCCGCACGCTGTACGAGATCATCCACCAGGACCCGGTGCTGGCCCCGGTGAAGCTCATCGCCGAGCCCTGGGACCTGGGGCCCGCCGGTTGGAAGCTGGGCGCCTTCCCGCCCGGGTGGAGCGAATGGAACGCGGTGTACCGCGACACCGTGCGCCGCTTCTGGCAGGGGCAACGGGGCATCGTGCCCGAACTCGCCAACCGCCTGGCGGGCAGCACCGACATGTTCGCCGGCAACCCCAATCGCAGCGTGAACTTCATCACCTGCCACGACGGGTTCACGCTCAACGACATGGTCAGCTACGAGCACAAGCACAACGAGGCCAACGGCGAGAACGGGCACGACGGTCACGACGACAACCTGTCGCGCAACTGGGGCGCCGAGGGCCCCTCCGAGACAGTGGAGATCATCGACCGCCGGGAGCGCATGAAGCGCAACCTGCTGGCCACGCTGGTCCTCAGCCAGGGCGTGCCCATGATCCTGGGCGGCGACGAACTGGGTCGCACGCAGCAGGGCAACAACAACGCCTATTGCCAGGACAACGAGCTCAGTTGGGTCGACTGGAACCTGTCGACCACCCAGCGGGGCCTGCTCGCCTACGTCCAGACCCTGCTGCGCATCTACCACGCCCAACCGGTGCTGCACCGCCGGCACGCCTTCGCCCCGGACGGCGGCAACGGCCGGCGGGAAGTCTCCTGGCTGCGTCCCAACGGCCAGCCGATGACGCACGACGACTGGCACCGACCGGAGAAACACGTGCTGGGCATGTTGCTGCACGCCGAAGGCGCCGATGACGTCGACGCACAAGGGCGCCCGCTGCGCGGCGACAGCCTGCTCGTGATCGTCAACGGCGGCGAACGCCCGCGCCGCTTCCAGATGCCCGACGGACGCTGGGAGGTGCTGCTCGACACGGCGTTGCCGGGCTTCGAGCAGTACGACGTCGAGCGACGGCACTTCAAGCGGCGTTGGGCGCGCCTGATCGCCCACTCGCTGATGCTCTTCCGCTACGAGGGCCCGCGATGAGCAGCACCGCCGCGGCGGCGCGCTTCCCCATCGGTGAAGCCGACCTGTGGTTGCTCGCCGAGGGCAATCACCGCCGCCTGTGGCGCTTGCTCGGCTCACACCCCTGCACGCTCGACGGGCAGGCGGGCACGCACTTCGCTGTGTGGGCGCCCAACGCCCGCCGGGTCAGTGTGGTCGGCGACTTCTGCGGCTGGAACGGGAGCGAGCACCAGGCCGCGCGCATCGGTGAGTCCGGTTTCTGGGCGCTCTTCATCCCGGGCCTCGGCGACGGCACGCTGTACAAGTACGAGATCGTCGGCTGGGACGATTCGATCCAGCTCAAGACGGATCCGCTGGGCGTGTCCACCGAGCAGTTCCCCGGCCACGCCTCGATCGTGGTGACCGACGACACCTACACCTGGGGCGACGAGGACTGGATGGCGGCCCGGCCCACGCGCGACTGGGCGCGCGAGCCGATGGCCATCTACGAGCTGCACCTGGGGAGCTGGGTGCACGCGCCCGAGCAGCACAATGAGCCCCTGAACTACCGCGAGCTCGCGCTCCAGCTGGTGCAGCACCTGCAACGTTTCGGCTTCACTCACGTGCAGCTCATGCCGGTCATGGAGCATCCCTTCGGCGGTTCCTGGGGCTACCAGGTGACCGGCTACTTCGCGCCCACCTCGCGCTACGGCACGCCCGACGACTTCCGCTTCATGGTCGACACGCTGCACCAGGCCGGCATCGGGGTGCTGCTCGACTGGGTGCCGGCACACTTCCCCCGGGACGCCCACGGTCTCGCCTCGTTCGACGGCACGCACCTGTACGAACACGCCGACCCACGCAAGGGCGAGCACCCGGACTGGCAGACGCTGATCTTCAACTACGGCCGGCGTGAGGTGCGCAACTTCCTGCTGGCCAACGCGCTCTACTGGCTGCACGAGTTCCACGCCGACGGCCTGCGCGTCGATGCCGTGTCGTCCATGCTGTACCTCGACTACAGCCGGGACGAAGGCCAGTGGGAGCCGAACAAGTACGGCGGGCGCGAGAACATCGAAGCGATCGAGTGCCTGCGCGAGGTGAATGCCGCCGTGCGGGAGGAGTGCCCCGGTGCGCTGATGATCGCCGAGGAGTCCACCGCCTGGCCCGGCGTGAGCAAGCCCCCGGCGGAGGGCGGGCTCGGCTTCCACTTCAAGTGGAACATGGGCTGGATGCACGACACGCTGGCCTACTTCGCGCTGGACCCGGTGCACCGCAAGGCCAACCACGACCGCATCACCTTCGCCATGCTCTACGAATACAGCGAGCGCTTCATCATGCCCCTGTCGCACGACGAGTTCGTGCACGGCAAGGGTTCCCTGCTGGCCAAGATGCCGGGCGACACCTGGCGCCGTTTCGCCAACCTGCGCCTGCTGCTGGCCTACCAGTACACGCGGCCCTCGAAGAAGCTGCTGTTCATGGGCACCGAGCTGGCCCCCGATCGCGAATGGGACCACGACCAGAGCCTGGACTGGCACCTGGGCGACGACCCGCAACGCGCGTCGCTGCAGACCTTCCTGAGCGAGCTCGGTGCGCTCTACCGGGCCAACCCGTGCCTGTGGCGCAGTGACTCCGACCCGCGCGGCTTCCAGTGGATCGACTGCTCGGACAGCAACCAGTCCGTGCTCTGCTTCCTGCGCTGGGACGCGGGTGACGACGACGCCGAAGAACCCGCCGAGGACACCGGTGCTCACGCACTCGGCGCCGACACCGCGGACGCACCGGCCTCCGCCGCAACGCCGAACGCAACGCCGAGTGCCACGCCGAGCGGAGACGCACCCGAGGCGGGCGGCGCCGCGGCAGCAGCCGACGCCGACCCCTACGCAGCCGGCCCGCTCGCCGGCCACCTCGCCATGGTGCTCAACCTGACGCCGGTGCCGCGCACGCAGTACCGCGTGGGCGTCCCCGGCCATGGGGCCTACGAGCTGAGCCTGTGCAGCGACGCGGAGCACTTCGGTGGCAGCGGCTTCGAGGTGATCCAACGCCCCGCCGTGGAGCACACGCCGCACCACGGCTTCCCCCGTTCGATCGTGGTCAACCTCCCGCCCCTGTCCGCCCTGGTCCTGTCCCCGTCACCCGAGGCCGGAGCGCCGGCGAGCGACGACGCGGGCACGGGTCGCGGGGCGGACGGATCTCCGTGAGCCCCGCGCGGCCCGCCACCGATGCGCGCCGCCGGACCATCGTGCGCGGGGACTTCCAGACACCGCCCGCCCTCGTGCAGGAAGTGTGCCGCACCCTGACGCGGCTGGGCGTGCAGGCCCGTTCGCTGCTCGAACCCACCTGCGGCCGGGGCGCGTTCCTGACGGGTGCGCTCGAGCACTTCGAGCACGTGCAACGAGCGGTGGGCGTCGAGCTCGATGCCGCCCATGCCCGGGCCGCCCGCGCCGCGGTGCGCCGCCTCGGTTCCAGCGCGCGCGTGACGATCCGCAACGCCGACGCCTTCGCGTTCGACTGGCAGGCGCAGCTCGCCGCCTTGCCCGACCCGTTGCTCCTGCTCGGCAACCCTCCCTGGGTCACCAACTCCGAGCTCGGCGCCCTGGGCAGCGACGCCCGGCCGCCCCGTCGCAACACGCCCGGCCGGCGCGGCATCGAGGCGCTCACCGGCGCCGGCAACTTCGACGTGTCCGAGTGGCTGCTGCGTCGCTGGCTCGAGCAGTTGCCCGGTCGCGACGCCACGCTGGCCGTGCTGTGCAAGACCGCCGTGGCGCGCCGGGCCCTGGGTGCCGTCTGGGCCGCGGACGGAACAGGGCGAGCAAGCCTGCACCGGATCGGCGCGGCGACGCACTTCGGCGTGTCGGTGGACGCCTGCCTGCTCGTCGTGCGCTTCGACGCAACGCGCCCCGCACCCCAGCACGAGTGCCCCGTCTACCCCGACCTCGACAGCGAGCACGCCCGGTCCACGCTGGGTGCACGCGAGGGCATCGTGGTGGCCGACGTGACCCGTTACGACCGCTGGCAGCACGTGCAGGGCGACAGCGGACCGCGCTGGCGCTCGGGCGTGAAGCACGACTGCGCGCGGGTGATGGAGCTGCGCCCCGCCGCCGACATGCCCCGCGACGACACGCCCCGCGACGGCGCGACCCACGACGGCGCGACCCACGACCGTGCGGGCACGTCGCGCTGGATCAACGGCCTGGGGGAAACGGTGGAGCTGGAGCACACCCATGTGTTCCCGCTGCTCAAGAGTTCGGACGTGGCCCACGGCCGCGGACCGACCCGCTGGATGCTGGTGCCCCAGCGCCATCCGGCCGACGACACCGCGCCGCTGGAGCACGTCGCGCCGCTGACCTGGCGCTACCTGCAGGCACACCGCGCCGCCCTCGACGCCCGCGCGAGCCGCCTCTACCGCGGCCGCCCGGCCTTCGCCATCTTCGGTGTGGGCGAGTACACCTTCGCCCCGTGGAAGGTGGCCGTGTCGGGGCTGTACAAGTCGTTCGCCTTCCGCGCCGTGGGCCCCCACGCCGGTCGCCCCGTCGTCTTCGACGACACCGTGGCCTTCGCGGCCTGCGAGGACGAGCGCGCGGCCCGCGCCCTGGCGGCGCTGCTGTGCACGCCCGAGGCGCGCGACTTCTTCGCGGCCTTCAGCTTCCCCGACGCCAAGCGTCCCGTGCGGATCGAGCTGCTCCAGCGCCTCGATCCCGAGCGCCTCGCCCGCGCCATCGCCCGGGGTACCATGCTGGCGTGACCTCGCTGCTGCTCGGCTGTCTACTGTCCGCCGCCTGCTTCGTGCAGGCAGGTGAGACCACACCCCCGGTGGTGATCATCCCACGCTCGTCAGCTCCCCCCGCAACACCGCAGCCGACCGGGGCGCCCGCCCCGGGGACCGCCGACGCGAAGCAGGAGGACAGCATGGCACCGCGCACTCCCGCCGGCGACACGGTCAAGACCGACGAGACCGTGATCTTCTTCCCCACCGGCGCCTGGCTCGATGAGGCGGCCGACGTCTGGCGGCTCCCGGTCCACGGCTGGATCTTCGAGCCCGAGGAGGACTCCCACGCGCGCAAGGCGCTGATCGAGTCGCTCGCGAGCGTGATCGAGCTGCCTCCGCAGGGCGACAACGCGCTGTTCCGTGAACGGGCGCGCTACTTCCTGGTGGACAACGAACGTGGCAAGCGCCTGCGAGTGAGAGCTGCCGGGGTGCACGCCCTGCTGGAGCCGTCCGCGCCCAACGGTCACTTCCAGGGTGTGCTCAGCCTGTCGCGCGAGCAGGTGCGCGCCGCCCTGCGCACGCTCGACTGCGAGGGCCGGTGGCTGGAAGTGGAAGCCACCCTGCGAGAGGGCGACGCACGGCGTTTCGTCGGCCACGTCCAGTTCATCGCCCCCACCGGCGTCTCGCTCATCTCGGACATCGACGACACGATCAAGATCAGCGAAGTGGGCGACAAGCGGGCCCTCATGCAGCGCACCTTCCTGCGCCCGTTCGAGGCCTTCGACACCGTAGCCGACGCCTACACCCGGCTGAGCGACGACGGTGTCACGATCCACTACGTCTCGGCCAGCCCCTGGCAGCTGTACCCGGCCCTCGACGCGTTCTTCCGTCAGGTGGGCCTGCCTCGCGGTTCGATGCACCTGCGCGACTTCCGTTGGAAGGACAAGAGCCTGCTCGAGATCATCGGCTCGTCCAAGGAGCACAAGCTGGCGGCCATCGACGAACTGATCACGCGCTACCCGGGGCGCAAGTTCATCCTGGTGGGCGACTCGGGTGAAGCCGACCCGGAGATCTACGGCGAGATCTTCCGCCGCCACCCGGACAACGTGCTGCACATCCTGATCCGCAACGTGTCCGAGGAGATCCCCGACCTGGAGCGCTACGTCGCCGCACTCGGCCACGTGCCGCGCTTCCAGTGGACCGTCTTCGAACGCGCCGGCAACATCCCCCGCGTGCGCTTCGAGGACTTCCTGCACGGCGACGAGCAGCGCTGACGACGGATCCGCACTCCGGAACCACGTCGTCGGGGGCCATCTCATCGCGCACACGCCGCGCCTGTCACCGGGCACCGCGCCGTCACCGGGCACCGCGCCTGTCACCGGGCGCCGCGCCGGGACCGGCTCAGCCGCGGACGATCAACTCGACCAGCGGCACGAGCAGCGGCGCGACCACGAACACGAGCACCGTCTGCAGCGGTTTGCCCAGGCCCATGTGGTCGAGGATCTTGTACGCGCCGTAGAACACCAGGCCCGCCACGACCCACAGACCCACCTGGGGGCCGGGCACGCCGCCGAGCCAGGACGACGGGATGCCGTCGAGCCAGGGCATGCCGGGTGACGAGCCGGGCCGCGCCGGCCAGCCCATGGCGTCGGCGCTGGCCAGCACCGGCAGGGCCACGACACCCGAGAACAGACCGGTGATCACGACGTGCAGGGGATGGTTGCCCTGCCAACGCTCGCGCGTCTCCACCAGGCCCTTGGTGGCGGCGGCGGCCAGATAGAAGACGACGCCGGGGAGCAGCAACAGCTCGGGCACGCCGGAGCCGGACCAGCGGTAGGCGAACAGCAGCGCGGCGCCGAACCAGGTGGCCGCGAAGTAGGGCGACAGCTTGCGGTAGGCGTGCACGTACGCCAGGAAGAAGCAGCCCGCCAGGAAGAGCCGGTAGCCGGCCTGGTCGATCTCGATCACGAGCGGTCCCCTCCGCCACCACCCGGAGCGCTGGCGCCGCTGGTCCCGCGCCCGCCGCGCGCGCCACGGCCGGCGCGTACGTAAGCCACGAGCACCAGCCCCAGGGGCAAGCCGGCGACCAGCACCTCGCTGCCCTGGTTCTCGGCGATGGCCACGTGGGCGCACAGGCCGAGCAGGAACAACATCAGCAACACGGGGATGCGGGCCACAAAGCGCTCCAACAAGTCGACGTCTCCTCCACTGCGTTGTCGGCGCGACCGCGAACACCGGCTGCGGTCTCGCCGCACGGCCCACCGGGAGCGCGCCGCATCGGTGTGCGGCCGTCATACCTTATCGTGTCGCCCATGCAGCCGGTGATGCCAACGACCCGCTGGTGGAAGATCGCGCTCGGGCCGACCCTGGCCCTCGGCGTGTGGCTGCTGGGCCCGGGTGGCACGCCCGAGATCGCGGGCATGGCCGCCATCGCCGTGTGGATGGCGTGCTGGTGGATCACCGAGGCGGTGCCGATCCCGGTCACGTCGCTGCTGCCGCTCGTGCTGATCCCCATGGCCAGCATCGCACCGGTGGGCGACGTGGCCGTGAACTACGGGCGCTCCACCATCTTCCTGTTCCTGGGCGGCTTCCTGCTGGCGCTCGGTCTGCAGACGTCGGGAGCGCACCGGCGGGTGGCACTGCGCATCGTCGCGACCATCGGCAGCGAACCGCGGCGCCTCGTGCTGGGCTTCATGCTCGCCGCGTGGTTCCTGTCCATGTGGATCAGCAACAC
>JAJDEQ010000176.1 GCA_029259695.1 Planctomycetota bacterium | reverse complement strand
CTCGCTACGTGTCAGCGAGCGCATCCACGACGAGTGGGAGAACGGGCACGAGTACTACGAGATGGCCGGCCGACGCATTGCCGAGCCGAGTGAGCCGAGTCACCGACCGAGCCGCGATGCGTTGGCATGGCACGCGGAGTGCGTCTTTCGATGACACGGCCGCGCCGTGCCCGCACCACGGCGTCGTCCCTCGCCGCGCGGTCCGTGACGACGCCGATCCGCAGACCTCAGCAGATCCGCGGCAGTTGCTCGCCGCTCGGCATGGGCAAGTGGCGCAGCGTGCCGAGGCGGGTCTTGAGCGCGACCTGGCCGGGGCGGCCGGCTGTCACGTGGCCGATGACCGCGGGTCTCTCGTCGGGCGCCGCCGCGGCCAGGGTCTGAACCGTTCGCTCCGCCTGGTCGGCGGGGACGATGGCGACGAAGCGGCCCTCGCAGGCGACGTAGAGCGGGTCCATGCCCAGCAGGTCGCACAGCGAGCGGACCGGTTCGATCGTGGGGATGCAGCGTTCGTCCACCTCGATCTCGACGCCTCCGTCGATGGCGAGTTCGTTGAGCGCGGTTCCCAGGCCGCCGCGGGTGAGGTCGCGCAGGCAGTGCAGCTCGACGTCGGCGCGCAGCAACGCGGCGACCGGGGTCCAGAGTTCGCGGGCATCGCTGTGCAGGTCGCACTCGATCGACAGGGTCTCGCGCGCGGACATCACCGCCATGCCGTGTCGGCCCACGTCTCCGCTCAGCACGATCGCGTCGCCCGCCCGGATCGATCGCGGGTGGATCTCCAGGTCGTGCTCGCAGAGGCCCGTGCCGGTCATGGTGATGTAGACGCCGTCGCCGTGGCCGTGCTCGACGACCTTGGTGTCGCCGGTCACGATCGAGGTGCCCACCTCCGCGCAGGCCCGCGCCATCGACGCGGCGATGCGCTGCAGCGTCGCGATCTCCACGCCCTCCTCCAGGATGAACGCCGCGGCCAGGTGGAGCGGGCGGGCGCCGCACATGGCGAGGTCGTTCACGGTGCCGTGCACCGCCAGGCTTCCGATGTCACCGCCGGGGAACTCCATCGGGCGCACCACGAAGGCGTCGGTCGTGGTGGCGATGCGACCGGCGGTCACGGGCGTCACGTGACCATCGTGCGCAGTGGACGAGCGGAACGCGGAGGCGAAGACCCCGTCGATCAGCTCCCGCATGCGCCGGCCACCCCCGCCGTGGGCCAGGGTCACGGTGTCGTGGGACCGGGGCAGCGGGCAGCTCGGCCCGGTTTCGTCCGAACGCTCGCTCACGTGCGCGCCTCGCCGGTGTCTCGCAGTGCGCTGGTGCCGGTCGGTGCGCCGGTGTCGTGCACTGCGCCGAGTTCGCGCACTGCACCGGCGTCGTCCACTGATTCGGCACCCACAGGCACCGGGCGGTAGCGATAGTAGGCGGCGCAGGCGCCCTCGGCGGAGACCATCGTCGCGCCGAGGGGATGATCGGGTGTGCAGCGCGTTCCGAAGGCCGGGCACTCGTCGGGGCGGCGGCGGCCCTGGAGGACTTCGCCGCTGAGGCACTCGCCGGGTGCGTCGTCCGGGCCGGTGAGAGCTCCGAAGCGTTGCAGGGCGTCGAGGTCGCGGTAGGCCGGTGCGAGCGACAGGCCGCTGTGTTCGATGCTGCCCATGCCGCGCCAGGCGCGGTCGGTGACCGTGAACACTTCGCGCACGAGTTGCAGCGCCGCCTCGTTGCCGTCCGGTCGGACCGCGCGCTCGTACTGGTTCTCGACCTCGTGCCGTCCCTGCTCGAGTTGGCGGACGCACAGCAGGATGCCGTGCAGGATGTCGACGGGTTCGAAGCCCGTCACGACGATCGGCACGCGGTAGCGCGCGGCGAGCGGGCGGTACTCGGAGACGCCCATCACGCTGCACACGTGCCCGGCGGCGAGGAAGCCCTGCACGCGGCAGTCGTCGGCGCGCAGGATGGCCTCCATGGCCGGGGGGACGAGGACGTGGGACACGAGCAGTGAGAAGTTGCGCAGTCGCCGGCGCCGGGCCTCGACGACACACAGGGCGTTGGCCGGCGCCGTGGTCTCGAAGCCCACCGCGAACAGGACCACCTCACGATCCGGAGCGGCCTCGGCGATCTCGATCGCATCCAGGGGGGTGTGGATGATGCGCACGTCCCCGCCGCGCGCCTTCACCTCGAACAGGTCAGTGGCCGTGCCCGGCACGCGCAGCATGTCCGCGAACGTGCAGAAGATCACCTCGGGCCGGTTCGCGATCTCGTGCGCCTTGTCGAGGATCGCGGTGGGCGTCACGCAGACCGGACACCCCGGGCCGTGCACCAGGCGCACGCCGTCCGGCAGCAACTCGTCGAGGCCGTGTCTCACGATGGCGTGGGTCTGGCCACCGCAGACCTCCATCAAGGTCCACGGGCGGGTCACGCAGTCCGCGATCCGTTGCGCGCAGCGCTGCACCAGGTCGGCGTCGCGGTACTCGTCGAGGTGCTTCACGGCGCGTCCCCGGAGAGCTCGGCCAGCGTCCGCACGGCGACCTCCTCGTCGATGCGCGAGATGGCACACCCGACGTGGGCCAGCACGTAGTCCCCCACCTCGGCCTCGGGCACGAACACGAGGTGGATCTCCTTCACCACGCCGCCGAAGTCCACCCGGCCGCGACGAGTCGCCGGCGCCGGATCGGTGATCGACTCAATCCGTCCGGGTATGGCGAGACACATGATCCCGGCCTCCTCGAGTTGACGACTCTTCGAGCGCGACGAGCTGCCCCACCGCGAGGCACCCGTCGTTCGGCGGCAGACGGCGCGGGAGCAACACCCGCAGCCCGCGCCGTTCCAGGCGCCCCACGGTCTGCTCGACGAGCAGCCGGTTCTGGAAACACCCGCCGGTGAGCAGCACCGTGTCGTCCCCCGCCCGGAGCGCGACTTCCGCGATGCCGATGGCCAGCGCCCGGTGGAAGCCGGCCGCGAGGGCCGGGACGTTCATGCTGGCATCGCGGCCCGCGAGCAGCGAACGCAGCGTGGGTGCCCAGTCGAGCACGAGCCCGTCGCCGCCGCGAAGGGCGGGCGCGCTCACCGCCGCTGCTTCGATCTCGTCGCCGGCGGCGCACCGGGCGTCGTGGGCTGTGCGCTGGGCCTCGTGGGGGGCACGCCGGGCATCGCTGGCGGTGCCGGTAGCGCACTCGGCCTCGCGGACGGCGCGCCGGGCGTCGCGCTCGAGCAGGCTGGGAGCCATGCCCTCGTAGGTCTGCTCTGCGTCGTGGCCGAGCAGGGCGGCGACGCCGTCGAAGAGGCGTCCGGCGCTCGTGCAGGAGGGCGTGTTGAGACGGGCGTCGAGCAGGGCGCGATCCGGGGCGGGAACCCGTTCGCGGTGTTCGGGCAACTCGTGGAGCAGGCCCGCGAGTGCTCGGGCGGGATGGCGCGCGGAGGCGTCACCGCCGGGAAGCAGGAACGGACGCAGGTGGGCGACGCGCTCCCAGTCGGCGAGCCGTCCGCCCTCGGTGTGCACGCGCAGGAACTCGCCGCCCCAGATGGTCCCGTCGCTCCCGAGCCCGGCGCCGTCCCAGACCACGGCCAACCCGCTGCCGTGGCCGTGCTCGAACAGGACCGCGAGGGCGTGGGCCAGGTGGTGCTGCACGCTCGTGACAGGAAGACCCTGCTCCTCGGCAAAGACGGTCGACGCGTAGTCGGGGTGCCGGTCGCACGCGACGCGCACGGGGTCGACCGCGAAGAAGCGCTGCAGGTCTTCAGCCTGCCGGCGCATGGCGTCGATCGACAGCGTGTTGGACAGGTCGCCCACGTGGGGACCGACGATCACCCGCTGTTCGTCGCGCACGGCGACCGCGTTCTTCCAGTGCGCGCCCGTAGCCAGGGCGGGCGTCCCGGCGGGCGCGGGTGTTGCGGCGGATGCGGGTGTTGCGACGGGCGCGGGCGTCCCGGCCAGGGCGTGCATTCCGGCGGGCGCGGGCGTTCCGGCGGGGGCGGGCAGCACGAGCGGGGCGTAGCCGCGGGCGAGCCTGAGCACTTGCGGCGCGCCTTCGATCACGCGCGCCACCGAGTCGTCGACAGCGCGGCGGATGGGACGGTCGTGGGCGAGGAACGTATCGGCGATGGCGCCGAGGCGGGCCAGGGCCTCGTCGTCGTCGGTGCAGATGGGCTCTTCGCCGGCGTTGCCGCTGGTGCAGATCAGCGGACGGCCGAAACGCCGGGCGAGCAGGTGGTGCAGCGCGGTGGTCGGCAGGAGGATCCCGATCTCCGCGTGGTGCGGGTGCACGCCGGCGGCCAGGCGTCGGCCTCGGGCCTGCAGCAGCACGATCGGACCGGCGGGTGACCGCAGCAGCTCGGCCTCGGCGTCATCCACGACGGAGAGCTCGCGGGCCGCCGCGAGGTCCGCGACCATGACGGCGAACGGTTTGTGCGGGCGGTGCTTGCGACGTCGCAGCTCCTCGACGGCGCGCGGGTTCGTGGCGTCCGCGAGGAGCTGGTACCCGCCGAGGCCCTTCAGCGCGACGAGCTTCCCGGCCAAGAGGCACTGCACGGCGTGGTCGAGAGCGTCGGGCCCCCGGGCCAGGGCCCGGCCGTCGCGCGCGCGGGCGACGAGCTGCGGGCCGCACGCCGGGCAGGCCGTGGGCTGGGCGTGGAAGCGTCGATCCCGCGGGTCGCCGTACTCGCTGCGACAGGCGGCGCACATGGTGAAGCCCGCCATGGCCGTGTTGGGACGGTCGTACGGCAGTCGGTCGACGATCGAGTAACGGGGCCCGCAGCGGCTGCAGTTGGTGAACGGGTACTCGAAGTAGCGGCTCGTGGGATCGAGGACGTCGGCGACGCACGCCTCGCAGGTCACCCGGTCCGGCACGACCGCCGGCAGCGCCTCCCGCTCACGGCTGGGGACGATGCGCAGGGCGCCGTCGCCCAGCGGCGGAACGGGGTGCGTGTCGACGTCGTCGATGCGGGCGCCGTCGGGCGGCTCGCGGGTCAGGCGCGTCATGAAGTCGTCGAGCGCGACACCTTCCGCTTCGAGCACGACGCCGGGGCCCTCGTTGCGCACCCACCCGGCGATCCCCAGCTCACGGGCGAGCCGGTACACGTAGGGCCGGAAGCCGACGCCCTGGACGGCGCCGCGCAGCGTCACGCGCAGGCGCGCGCTCACACCACCTCCACGCTCTCGAGCACGACGTCCACCGCGGTGGGCGAGCTCAGGTCGGTCTCCTCGACGGCGTCGATGCGCGCCCCCGCGGCGATGGTGCCGGCGGCGGCCACGTCGAAGTGCTCCTGGAAGTGCGCCGCCGACATGTGCGACAGGGCGCCGAGGCGCACCTCGAGGGCCACGACCCGGCGTGCGTCCTGCTCCGCCGCGATCTCCAACACCTTGCGCAGCAGCCCGCGCATCAGCGAAGCCTCGTGCATCGGCACTCCTCCAGGATCTCCTCGGCCACCACGGGGATCGCCCGGGCGACGGCGTCGCTCAACGGCGCGCCGGGTCCGATCTGGTCGGCTTCCACACCGTAGACCACGAGCCGCTCGGGGAGCCGGCCCAGGTTCCGCGCCAGCTCGATCGCGTCCCCGAGACCGAAGGCGTGGCTGGAGACGAACGTGCCGAGCTGCTCCCGGAGCCCGCGGTCCGACGCGTCCAGACGGCGCACGCTGCCCGCCTCGGCGCCGGACACCATGGCGTCCACGAGCACGACGGACTCCGCTCCGGCCCACAGGTCGAGCAGGGTGAGCAGGTCGCCGCCCACGGTCTCGAGCCGCACGCCCGGCGGCGCCAGGCTCCGCAGGCGCTCCACCACGCGCACGCCGGCGGCGTCGTCGCCCCGGTCGGGGTTGCCGATGCCGATCACGAGCGCGCTCACCGCCGGTCCACCGTCAGCTTGAGGAAGTGCGTGGCGCAGGAGATGCAGGGGTCGTAGTTGCGGATCGCCTGCTCACACTGCCAGCGCAGGTCGTCGTCCGCGAGATCCAAGCGCGGTGCGATGAACTGCCGCAGGTCGTCCTCGATCGTGCCCTGGTTCTGGGACGTGGGCGGGATGATCTGGGCGTGCTCGATCAGCCCCGCCGCGTCGATCCGGTAGGTGTGGTGCAGCAGGCCGCGGGGAGCCTCGGTCGCCGCGTAGCCGGTGGCCGCGCCGGCGGGGACGTCCACGAATGGCCGTTCGGGGCGCTCGAAGTCCGCCAGGATCGCCAGCGCCTCCTCGCACGCGTGGACGACCTCGACGGCCCGCACGACGATGCTCCGGAACGGGTTGCGGCAACTGTCCCCGAGCCCCGCGACGCGCGCTGCCTGCTGCGCACGCGGGGAGAGCAGCCCGTGGTTGAGGTGGTAGCGCGCGAGGGGTCCCACCTTGTAGTGCCCGCGCTGCTTCAGCCTGCAGTGCAGCGCGTTCGAGCGCTCGACGTGGACCTCCTCGAAGTGCTCGTGGAACTCCCGCGCGTCGATGTCGAGCCCGCGGCTGCTCACGATGCGCCCCTCGTTGAACGGGTACTCGTCCGGGTGACGCAGCGCCACGAACTCGTAGTCCACTTCGAAGTCGGGGAAGTCGAACGCGGCGACCCACTCGACCGTGGCCAGCGCGTCGTCGAGCGCCGTCTCGAGCTGACGCGCGAGCTGCGACAGCTCGCGGTCCCCGGGGATCTTGTAGAAGCCGCCGACGCGCACGTTGACGGGGTGGATCTCCCGGCCGCCGAGCAGCGCGACGATCGCGTTGCCGGCCTTCTTGAGCCGCAGACCGCGCTCCACGAGCTCGGGCTGCTCCTTGGCCATCTCGATCACGCTGTGCTTCCCGAGGAAGTCGGGCGCGTGGAGCATGTAGACGTGGAGCGTGTGGCTCTCGATCCACTCGCCGCAGTAGAGCAGCCGGCGCAGGCGGCGCAGCGGGCCGTCGACCTGCACGCCGGCGGCGTCCTCGAGCGCGTGCACCGCGCTCATCTGGTACGCGACCGGGCAGATGCCGCAGATGCGGGCCGTGATGTCGGGCGCCTCGGCGGACCGGCGGCCGCGCAGGAACGCCTCGAAGAAGCGCGGCGGCTCGAAGATCTCCAGGCGCACGTCCGTGACGCGCCCGTCCTCGATACGCACGTCGAGCGCGCCTTCCCCTTCGACCCGCGCCAGGTAGTCGACCTTGATGGACCGGCTCTCAGCCATGGCGTTCGCCCTCCGCACGGAAGTCCGGCGCCCAGGCGTTGAAGGAGAGGAAGGCCCGGCCCAGCTCGTCGTCCGGGACGCCCAAGTGCTTCTTCCAATGATCGGCGAGGGACGGGGTGTTCGTGCTCGCCGCGGGACCGAAGCAACCGTAGCAGCCCCGGTCGAAGGCCGGGCAGATCGCGCCGCAGCCCGCGTGGGTCACCGGGCCGAGGCAGGGCTCGCCGCGGGCGACGGTGACGCACACGATCCCCCGCCGCTTGCACTCGACGCAGACGCTGAAGGTCGGGATGCGGGGCTTGCGCCGGTGCAGGAACGCGCTCAGGACCTCGAGCAACTGGCCCTTGTCGATCGGGCAGCCGCGCAGCTCGAAATCCACCTTGACGTGATCGGCGATGGGCGTGGAGCGGGCGAGCGTGCGGATGTACTCGGGGTGGGCGTACACGGCCCGGGTGAACTCCTCGACGTCCTGGAAGTTCCGCAGGGCCTGGATGCCGCCCGCCGTGGCGCAGGCACCGATCGTCACGAGCGCCCGGGACTGTTCGCGCACCGCGCGGATGCGCTCCGCGTCGTGGGGCGTCGTGATCGAGCCCTCGACGAGCGACAGGTCGTACGGGCCCTCGACCCGGGCGCTCGACGCCTCGAGGAACATGGCCAGCTCGACCTCGCCGGCCACGGTCAGCAGCTCGTCCTCGCAGTCGAGCAGGCTGAGCTGGCAGCCGTCACAGGACGCGAACTTCCACACGGCGAGTTTCGGCTTGTCGCTCACAGCTCGGGCACCGCCATGAGCCGCTCGACCCGGGTCCAGGGGAACACCGGGCCGTCGAGGCAGAGGAACTCGGGACCGAGCTGACACCGACCGCACATGCCCACGGCGCACTTCATGTTCCGCTCGAGAGAGAGATGGATGCGCTCGGGCACCACACCGCGGTCGACCAGCTCTTGTGCCATGAAGCGCATCATCACCTCCGGGCCGCACAGAAAGGCCGCCGCCTCGTCCACCTGGAAACGGGCGTGGCGCACGAGCGTGGGCACCACGCCGATGTGACCGTCCCAGGTCTGGTCCGCGTGGTCCACGGTGACCTCGACCTGGATCCCGGCCGCACGCCAGCGCTCGAACTCGGGGGTGTAGAGCAGCTGGTCCGGCTGGCGCGAGCCGTAGAGCACCACCACGTCGTCGTACTCGCCGCGCCGCTCGAGGACGTGCCTGACCACGGGGCGCAGGGGCGCCAGGCCGATGCCGCCGGCGGCGATCACGACGTCACAGCCCTTGTGCTCGTCGATCGGCCAGGCGCTGCCGAAGGGCCCGCGCGCGCCGAGCACGTCGCCGACGCCCAGGTTGCACAGGGCATGGGTCACCGCGCCCACGTCGCGCACGGTGTGCAGCAGCCCGCTGGTGGGCCCGGTGCCCGAGACCGAGATCGGCACCTCGCCGACGCCGAAGATGTACAGCATCATGAACTGGCCGGGTGCGACGGGCCGCGCGGCGGACGCATCCCGCGGCTCGATCTCGAGCGTGACCGTGTCCCCGATCTCCCGCGTCGCGCTGCGCACGACCCACGGGCGCGGGACCCAGACATCGTCGGCGCTCGCCGCCGCGCGCTCAGTCCCGACTGCCATACACGTCCATGAGTTGCAGCCGGGTGTCGACGAAGCGTTGCACCATCACGCGGGCGAAGCGCTTCATCAGGTCGTAGCCCAGGGCCGGATCGGCCTCGCACTTGCCGCGCAGGCAGGCCCCGTCGAACTCGATCACGCGCACGAGGTCCATGGCCCGCGCGTCGAACTGCCAGACGTAGGGTTCGTAGAGCCAGGCCCAGCCCATCATCTCGCCCGCCGACACGCTGTCGAGGATGAACGTGTCCTGCCCCGGGGGCCGGACCTCGAGGGCCACCTTGCCGTGCCGGATCAGGAAGAAGTGCTCGGCCGGGCTTCCCGCCCGGGCCAGATACGCGCCGGGGTCGTAGACCGCCAGCCCGCCGCAACCGGCGATGAGAGTCGCGTGCTCGGCGGCCAGCCCCTCGAAGAACGGGTGCTCGGCGACCATCTGTCCGATGTCCTTCATGAGGCCTCTCCCTTCGCCAGCTTGGGCACTTCCGCGGTGATGTCGATGCCCACCGGGCACCAGGTGATGCAGCGCCCGCAACCCACGCAGCCCGACGTGTCGAACTGCTCGACCCACGTGCCGAGCTTGTGGGTCAGCCACTGGCGGTACTTCGCGGCGGTCGCCCGGCGCACGTCGCCCCCGTGCAGGTAGCTGAAGCCGGGGTTGAAGCACGAGTCCCAGCGCCGCCAGCGTTCGGCGTGTTCGCCGGTGAGATCGGAGATGTCCTCGACGTCGCTGCAGAAGCAGGTGGGGCAGACGAGGGTGCAGTTGGCGCAGGCCAGACAGCGCTCGGCGATCTCGTCCCAGCGGGGACTCTCGAGGCTCTTGCCCATGAGTTCCGGGAGCCCCTCCGGGTCGAGCGCCCGCTCCTGCTGCGCCGCCGCCCCGACCGCGGCGCGCGCCGCGTGCTCCTGCTCCGTCGCCGCGGGTTGCAGATCGAGTTCGTCGACCAGCTCCCGGCCGGCCGGGGAGTGCGCCTCCACCAGGAAGACGTGCTGCTCGCCGACGAGTTCGGTGAGCGCCAGGTC
The DNA here is from genome assembly GCA_029259695.1 of Planctomycetota bacterium. GTDB lineage: Bacteria > Planctomycetota > B15-G4 > B15-G4 > B15-G4 > OFTM49. The sequence continues at coordinate 39,667 of JAJDEQ010000176.1, read as the reverse complement.
GCAGTCCCCCGTCACCGCGGGGCCGGTCCCCATCGAGGAGCAGAAGCAGGTCGGCGCTGACTCGGTGCAGGACACGGCGACGACAAACGCGTCCTCGCGGGCACGCCCGTAGTACGTGTCGCTGTGGGGCCCGCCGGTGAACACCCGGTCCTGGATCAGCAAGGCCGCGATCTCGCAGGCCCGCACGCCGATGAACGCGTACCGCGGGGGCGGCTCGTCGGCGTCGACGCGTTCGATGCTCCCGTCGCTCCGCCGCAGACGCCACAGGCGACGCTCCGGCGGGAACAGGTACTTCTTCCACGAGTGCGGACCGACGACGTAGGCGAAGCAGGCGTCGTCGTCGCGCCGCTCGAGTCGGTACTCGCCGGGCGCCTGCGTGTCGGTGAAGCCTCGCGGCAGGTCGGCCGCCCCCTCGATCCGGTCGTAGACGATCGCCCCGTCCCGGACCGTCGGGCCGACGCACGTGTACTCGCGCCGGGCGAGCGCCTGGAACAGGCGGTCGAGGTGCTCGGCGGCCAGGACCGAGGTGGCTGTCATGTCCAGATTGTCCTCGTTCGCTGCTCCGGGATCGACCGCGACCCGGCATACGGCCTGGTCACGAGGCGTGCGCGCGCCGCGCCGCCAACGCCACTCTATGAGCAGACGGCGGTGCCCGCGCCCGGCACCCGCCCCGCCCTCCTACGCCCTCGTTCGTAGGCGCCGCGTCAGCGGTTCCAAGGCATGCGAGCAAGCAGCAGACCCATGCCGCACCAGTCGGTGATGCCGGCGAAGATCAGTCCCGCCGACACGAAGCCGCTCAGCGCGAAGAAGCCCGGGTGGACGGCGAACCCCAGCACCACGCCGGCGAGGCCCAGGGATCCCGCCGCGATGCGCACCTGTCGCTCCAACGACATGCCGGGCTCCCCGCGCACGGTCTCGCAGCCGGCGGCACGCCAGGCCTCGATCCCGCCCCGCACCACGCGCGCGACGGTCAGACCGTGGGCCGCGAGGACGCCGCGAGCGCGCTCGGCCCGGATCCCCGTGCGACACATCAGCAACAACTCGCCGTCCCGGGCGCGGACCTCGTCGAGCCGACGCTCGAGTTGGTCCAGCGGCACGTGCGTCGAGTCGGGCACGTGCTCGGTCTCGAACTCCAGCCCCGAGCGCACGTCCAGCACGCAGCACGGCGCGGATCCCGACAGCAGCTCCCGAGCCTGTTCGGGAGCGACATGGGTGGCGGCGGTCGCCGCGGTGTCGGATGGTGTCGTGGCTGCCATGGCTCCTGGGGAACCAGCGTAACCGGCTCGGGACTCACGGCGCGAGCAACCGCCGGAAGATCATGAAGTGCGTCACCAGCAACAGCGGCACGAGCATCGTGGGGATGTACCAGGCCGCGCCGAACAAGGGCGCCACGTCGGTGTGTCGGAGGGCGTTCACGAGATCGACGCTGCCGACGATGTTGAACACCCAGGTCAGGGCCGGCGCCGCCCGCCACCGGGATCGGAGCGCGACGATCGCCAGCAGTGCGAGCACGCCCCGCGGCCAGATCGCCGTAGGCGGCAGGGATGGCGAATCCCGTGGGCAGCGGTTGATCGACCACGCCGGGGACGAGGAAGACCATCCCGATGTGGCGAAAGGCGTGTGGCAGGCTCAGCAGGAGCAGGGCCTCGTGCGCGGGCTTGCGAGCCAACCAGACGTTCAGCACGAGCCCGACGACCACGCCCCACGCGAGCAGGCTCAACAGGAACTGCATGCCGAAGATGGCCGGAGTGTCCATGGGTCTCTTTCTCCTGTCGCTTGTGTTGTAGATACAACCATATGGGCAAAAAAAACGGACCGGCTCAGCTCGACCTCAACAGCCGGTCGCCGGCACGGAACACGGCGGCCGCACCCGCCGGCCCCAGCAGTTCTTCGGCGCGGTCCTGGGCCCGGCGCCAGGCGGGCGTCGCGTCGACGACGAGTCGTCGCCCCTTGGCGGTCAACGCGAGGTGCCGGGACCGCGGATCGTCACCACGCCGCCGACGGATCCAGCCGCGCTCCTCCATCCGCTCCAGGTTGCGGCTGAGGGTGGACTTCTCGAGGGACAGGAGCCTGCAGATCTCCCCTGCCGTGGGCTCGCCGGACTCGATCACCGCCACCAGGATGTTGATCTGGGCGCTCGTCACGCCGAGCGGGCGCAACTCCTCCTCGTACAGGCCGGTGATGACCCGGTTGAGGACGCGCGTGCGCACCACCAGGCATTCCCCGGCGATCGTCCTGGCGGCGGCTTCGGCTGTCCTGGGCTTCATTCCTGTCTCTCGGCTCCGGCCCTGTGCCTGTTGTATATACAACAACGCCAAGCGAGGGTCAACAGGGAATCTGATGCGCCACCCGGCTGCGCCAATCTGCCTGACTGCCCGCGTCGAGCCCATCGCAGGCGTCACGGAACAGGCGGCAGCACGCGCGTTGGGCCAACAACTCCCTGATCGAGCGAGGATCAACGCCGGGCGGGCTGCTAGGCTGCCCTCCATGTCTGATCTGTGGACCGCCGGCCTGTGGGGTTTCGTCTCCGGCGCCGCGCTCGTGGTGGGTGCCTGCGTCGGGTTCTTCTGTCGCCTGTCGGACGGGCGCATCGCGGGGATCATGGCCTTCGGGGCGGGCGTGCTGCTGTCGGCCATCGCCTTCGAATTGATGGACGAGGCCTTCCAGAAGGCGGGGCTGCTGCCCACCTCGATCGGATTCGTGTCCGGAGCGCTCGTCTACACCGCCGCGAACCGTCTGCTCGCGCGCTGGGGCGCGCACAAGCGCAAGCGCTTCGCCGACCAACCGACGGAAGCCGAGCAGGGCGGCAGCGGCTCGGCGATCGCCGTGGGCGCGCTGCTCGACGGCATCCCGGAGTCGATCGTGATCGGGCTGGGGATCCTCGGCGGTGGCTCGGTGAGCGTGGCCATGGTCGCGGCGGTGATCATCTCCAACTTCCCCGAAGGGCTCTCGAGCTCCGCCGGCATGAAGAAGGCCGGACGCTCGACCGCTTTCGTGATCGGACTCTGGCTCGCCATGGCGGTCCTGTTCGGGTTCGCCGCGATGGCGGGCTTCGCGATCTTCGGCTCGTTCTCGCCCTTCGTGATCGCGGCCTCGGTGGCCGTCGCGGCGGGAGCCATGCTGGCCATGGTCACCGACACGATGATCCCCGAAGCGTTCGCCGTGCGGCAGGACCTCGCGGGCCTGATCGTCGTCGCCGGCTTCCTCACGTCCTTCGCCCTGACCAAGATGGGGTGAGCCGGGCTGCGCCACGGGGTGTCCACTTTCCGGACACGCCGTCTGGCCGCTGCACATGTCGCGGGCCACGCGCGCCGTTCTGACCGCGCTCGACGCCGAACACCGATGGCACGCCGCTTGCTGGCATACCCATGGGTGGTGGGCGGTGTCTGATCAGGCTGATGCCCTCTTCTTCTCCTTCCCCGCTCACCAGCGGACCCGTCCATCACCCTGTGCACTTCGCGAACTGAGGCCCGGTCACAGCCCGGGCCCCGTCATCCGCGGGCGCTCCGTACGCACGACAGCGCACTCGTCGGGCCCGCCCTACGTCGATCGGCAACTCTGCTACCGCACTTGCTTGAGTAGAACGCTATTGAATGTCGTCGTCCGCGGCGCTCCCCGACGCGACAGCTCGCCCACCCGTCCCAATCCCCTTGCCCGGACCAACGATGCCCATCTCCTCTGCGGCCGCCGCCGCCACCCTCTCGAGCCTGCTCATCTCCTGCCTCCTCGGCCTCACCCCGGCGCTCAGCGCCCAATGGTCCGAGCAACACAAGCTGCTGGAAGACGGTGGGCAGGCGGGCAACCGCTTCGGCTCGGCCGTCTCCACGGACGGCACGCTCGTCGCGGTGGGCGCTCCGGGAGCGGACGAGCTGGGTGACGACTCCGGATCCGCCTACGTCTTCGGAGCTCAGTCCGGTGCCCAGCTGCACGAGCTCGTTCCGGTCGCTGGTGCCGCCGGCGATCAGTTCGGTTTCGCGATCGCCGTCGACGGGGCCCATGTGGTCGTAGGCGCTCCGCTCGCGGACGGTGCCGGCACCGACTCGGGCGCGGCCTACGTCTTCGACGCGACCACGGGACTCCAACTGTTCGAGCTGGAGCCGGCGGACCACGCCGCCGGAGACCAGTTCGGCTACGCCGTGGCGATCGACAGCGGGCTCGTCGTCGTCGGAGCCCTCGGCGGCGCCTATCTCTTCGACGCGGCGACGGGGCAGCAGCTCGAGAGCCTGGTCCCCGACGGCGGCCTGCCCGTCGGCGGCTCCGGCGTCGCCGTCATCGATGGTGGTTTCGGCCAGGCCGTGGATATCGGCGGGGGGCGGATCGTCGTGGGCGCGAAGGCCGCGAACGGCTCGAGCCTCTACTCGGGCGCCGCCTACGTCTTCGACACGAGCGGCGACGAACTCCAGGTGCTGAGCGCCGGCCCGGCCTGGAGCCAGTTCGGGGGCAGCGTCGGCATCGACGGCACGACCGTCGTGATCGGCGCGCGATACGCGAGTCCCAACGGCAAGGACTCGGGCGCGGCGTACCTCTTCGATGCCCTCACGGGTCAGCAGACCGCGAGTCTCGCTCCGAGCGACGGGCACATCTTCCAGCACTTCGGGTCCTCGGTCGGCATCGACGGCCTGCACGTCGTCATCGGCGCCGAGTGGGACAACGGCGTCGCGTTCTCGTCGGGCGCCATGTATCTCTACGACGCGCAGGGCAACCTGGACCACAGGTTGATCGCCAGCGACGCGGCCGCCCTGGACGAACTCGGCGCGGCGGTCGCCGTCGGGGACGGCGTCCTTGTCGCGGGGGCAGCTCGAGACGACGACAACGGTGACTCCTCCGGCTCGACGTACGTGTTCGACACGGCCACATGGACGGACCTCGGCGGCGGAAGCCCCGGCACCAACGGCACGCCCGCCCTCGTGGGCGAGGGCACCCTCGTCGGCGGCACGCCGGTCGGCATCCATCTCTCGAGCGCCCCGCTGAGCGCGCCGGTCCTCGGCTGGCTCTCCACCTCGTCGGTGCCCTTCGACGCCCTGGGCGGCACGGTGTACGCCAACCCATGGGTAGGCCAGTTCTTCCTCTTCACCAACGGCGCCGGCGAACTCTCGCTGAACACCACCTGGCCCCTCGGCGTCCCGTTGGGCACCGAGTTCTGGTTCCAGTACATCTGCCAGAACGGGCCCGGCGACCTGATCCTGAGCAACGCGGTGAAGGGGCTCACGCCCTGAGGATCGGCTGTGGAGTAGATTGGCGCCGGTCAACGCCGGAGCCTCCCATGCACTTCACCCGTCACCCCGCACGCGGCTCGCTTCGACTCGCGTTCATCGCGCTCTTCGCCGTCGCTCTCGTCGCGCCAGCTGCGAGGCGCAGCGCGACCAGGGGTCTCATCGGGCCATGACCGACGACGCGCACGACATCTGGACGCTCATCGCGCTGCTGGGCCACAAGAAGCACGAGCACCACCGCGCGACGCGGGCGGCGGAGATCGCGGCGCTGCTCGACGCCGGCGCGGACCCCGATGCGGGACGCGAAGCCCCCCTGCTCATCGCCGGGCGCATGCAGTACCGGGACATCGCCGAGGTCCTGCTGAAGGCGGGCGCCGACGTGAACGGCGGGCACACCTACCTGACGCCGCTGCACGCCGCCGGGGACCACACCGAGCTGCGCGACCTGCTGCTGGCCCACGGAGCGCAGGACACACCCTTCTCGCTCCTCAACTGCGGGGACGTGGAACGTGTCGCCGAACATGTCCGGGCCGAGCCCGCGTTGGTGCGGACGACCGACGAGGCCGACAAGACCCTGCTGTTCTACGCCTGCGCCCGGCATGACCTGGCGACCATGGAGCTGCTGCTCGATGCCGGCGCCGATCCGAACGCCGTGGCCCCCGGGAGCCACGCTGTCGCGCCGATCCACGCAACCGTCAGCGGCGATGGGCCCGAGGTGGCCGCCGCCGTCACGCTGCTCCAGGACCGGGGCGCCGACCTCGATGCCGTCGACAAGGGCGGCGTGACGGCGCTGCACATGGCCGTGCGCAATCGCAACCTGGACGCGGTCGCCGCGCTGCTCCACGCGGGCGCCGCCGTGGACATCGAGGACCGGGGTCGCAAGTCCACAGCCCTGCGCCGCGCCGTCGCCAACACCGGTCGCTCAGGCACCTCGGGCAAGGCCGACGAAGCCCTCGCGATCATCCGGCTGCTGCTCGAGCACGGCGCCGATCCACACCATCGCAACCGCACCGGCAAGCCGGTCATCGAGTCCACCCGCAACGCCGAGATCCGCCGGCTCCTCGCCGACCACGGCACGGGCGACTAGGCGGCGTCCTGCCGGGGCGCGGCGATTCGCCACGGTCGTGAACCAGCACCGCAATCAGCGGGGACGGCGGCCGCCGCGCAACTCGCTCTGGGCAGAGTCGAGAACAGTCAGAAGGCAGCGACCACCGCCCCGCCGGTATCCAAGCAACGATCGCACCAACGGGGCGGATCGCGACCCCACTTCGCCAGGACCTGCACAAGACACCGAACCCGGGCAGAACACCACGAGGTCACCCTTCGCTGCATTCCGACCTGTGTCCGATTCCTGGACACCAGTCCCGCTCGTGCACACGCGCTGGACGACCGGCGCGGCGGGCCGCGCGACGCCACGCCAAGAGCCGCGGCTCACGGGGACTTCGGGCGCCGCGGGCGCGACATCGTGAACAACTCCGCGCTACCGACGCGACCTCAAGGCGTCGTGCTCAGCAGTGCGTTGCTCGCCGCGAATCCGTTCGGGGCGCCGGGATCCGGGATCCAATGCTGCCACCAGGTCGCGGTGCCCGGGGGAAGCCCCGCCGGCCAGGCAAAACCGAGTTGGAGAGCACCGGCGGTATCGAGCGGGAAGGTGACCACGAGTGTGAGGCTGGGGACGAGCGTGCCGCCCTTGAAGGGCGCCGAGAGTGCGCTCTCGCCGACCACGAGGAACGTGGTGCCGTTCGCCGGCGCGCCGGAGAGCGCCAGCGTCGTCGGGCTCCCCGCGGTGAGTTCGCCGGTACCAACGAACTCCGACAGGCCCGCCGAGCCGGCGAGCCCCTGCTCGAGGTCGACCCACACCGCGACATCGCCCACAGCATGCAGGCCGATGCGGTAGGCCACGTACGGAGCATCGGTGCGGAAGTCGGATGTCGCCGCGAGGCTCAGACCACCGACCTGGGCCAGCACCGGCTGCTGCTCGGACTCCACGCCCGCCGCGAGGGCGAACGCCGCGGGGTCGAGGATCGTGCCGTCCTCCGCGACGCGCGCCGCGTAGATGTCCGTGCGTTCGTCGAAGAACGACTGCGCATTGCGCAGGTCCTCCCACGCCGCGAGGAACTCCGCGCCCGTCCAGATCACCGACGGGTGCAGCTGCTTGTCCGGTACGTCGGCGAGCGGGAAGCCGGCGTCGAGGAAAGTACCGTCGGGCGCCATCCGTCGCGCCTGCAGGTCAGGATCGGAGCTGGAGTCGGTGCCCGTGCGCCACACGAAGAGCGCGGTCGCCGCCGTCGTCGCTACGTCCGGCTGGCCGCCGCCGGAGCCCACGAAGAACTCCCCGCTCGTGGTGCCGTCGGGCTCGATGAAGGCCGCCATGACATTGGCGCCCGGATCGTCGTGACTGAAGTTGCGCTGCCAGGTCGCCAACCAGCGCCCGCCGAAGGTCGTGACGTGCGGCACACGCGCGAAGTACTGACCCATGATCACGGGCACGACGTCGATCGGCAGACCGGTGTCACCGTCCACGCGCGCGAAGAACGGATGGACGAAGTGGCTCGAGATCGTCGGTCGCGTGCCGACCACGAGAAACGTGCTGCCCAACGCGGCGACGTCCGGCGAGTAGCCGCTCGGCATGAGCACCGGCGGCACCGGATCGAGCACGGTTCCGTCGGGCTCGACGCGCCGCCCGATGACGCTTCCGTCCTGCGACCAGACGACCAGCCAGCGCGCGCCGTTCCAGGACACGCGGGGCGCGCTCGGAAAGAGCGCGACGCCGAGCTCGAGCGGCTCGGTGTCGAGGGCCATACCGCTCCCGTCGAGACGCTGGGCCAGGATGCGTGTGCTGCCGGAGGTCTCGCTGAGGAACACCGCCAGTGCACCGGGGCCACCCGCGGCCACGTCGGGCCGCAGTTGGGACGGCACCGCGAGGGAAGCGACCGTGCTGGCACCCGGGACGCCTGCAGACGACACGTGCAACGCCCGCACGTCATCCGGGTTCAGGCCACCGGCGCGCCGATCCGCATAGGCCACCTGCAGCGTGTCGTCGGACCCCGCCGCCGACACCTGCAAGCCCTGCTCGTCTTCGAACGCCGGCTCGAGCGGGATGCCCCCCGGGTCGAGCACCGTGCCGTCGGATGCGATCCGTGCGGCGAGCAGACCGCTGAAGAAGTGGTCCCACGACACCCACCAGCGCGTGCCGCCCCATGACACGCTCACGGCGCTCACGTTCGCCGATGTCGAGGACGCGATCGGCACGCCGGCCGGATCCACGAGCGTGCCGTCCAACAGCATGCGGGAGCCCACGAGGTTGCCGCCGGCGGTCCAGACGCCGAAGTACCCGGAACCGTCGCTTCCGGTCCAACGCACGTTCGTCGCGAACTCGGCGCTGACGGGCCGGAGGTCGTGGGCGAATCGCTGCGAACGGCGGTTGCTGCTTGCGTCCCAGCTCAGCAGGTATTCGCCTCCGGCCGAGACGACCTCGAGGTTGAAGTAGAGGAAGAAGGTCGCCGGGAGCAGCTCGACCGGCGTTGCGTCCACGACGGTCCCGTCGGCGGCCAGGCGCACACCGAGCAGGCCGCCCTCGCCCGCAGACGTGCCTTGCATCACGATCAGCCAGTCGCTGCCGTTGCTCGCCAACGTCATCATCGACGACGTGGAGCTAGCGAACTGGTGCACCAGCAGCGGCTGGACATCGACCAGGGTGCCGTCGGACGCGATGCGCGCCGCGCGGTACGCGTCCGTGTAGAAGAACTGCGACGGCTCCTGGCTCTTCCAGACGACGAGCCAGTGGTTGCCGTTCCACGCGATGCGGGGAGTCTCCTGGGTGCCGAAGTCGTCGTGCACGACGATCGGTGTCGTGTCGAGCAAGCTGCCCGCGGCGTCGAGCCGCGCGGCGTAGATGTCGCGACCGGTCTGCTCGGTGCGCTGGTCGGTCCAGGCGACCAGGAAGCCCGTGCCGCCGGCAGCGATGGCCGGCTGGTTCTGGTCGTTCGCCGCCGCGCCGAGCAAGGTGTCGCCGGGCAGCAGTCCGAGGTCGGTGACGGCCGGGTCGCCGGCCAGGAGCGTCGACGCCAGGAGCGCCAGGGTCAGAGTCACGGAGATTCGTTGCATGGAATCCTCAGGGGTCTTGTCGACGTCCTCGCTCTGCCCAAGCTCGTCGGACCCCCCAGTGTGCCCATCGGGAATCCGCCGCGTAATCCGCTGGTTGGCGCAGCACCCATGCGCCGCAGTGCGTACGCCGGCCGTCACGGCGGGCGGGCGTCGCGACCCGCCGCGCGGCGAGGCCTGCCCTAGGCCGGACTTCTCACCAGCTCCTGCTGCGGACACTCGGCGGGCAAGTCCCAGAGGACGACCTCGGCGTCCTCCGTCCCCAGCAGGACGATGGCCTCTTCCTCGATGACGGCGACCCCGTCGCCTGGGCGCAGTCCGTGTTCGCCGAGCGTGAGCCGACCGCGCGCCACGTACTGCTTGAACAGCGGGTCGTGGTAGTCGCCGAAGGAGAAGGTGTGGTACGAGTCGAGCCACCCGTGCCGGGCGTGGCCGCGATCCTCGGATCGTCTTACCGTGAGCATCTCTCGCCACTCCGCCGAAGCGTCGGCGCTCGTCGAACCAGGCCGCCGGTCAGCCGCGCTGCCCGCGCTCATAGTCCTCGTTGGCGCGCTCGAAGATCGCGCGGATCACCGCGCCGTCGGACGGTGCTTCCTCGCGCGTGTCGGGGTCCCACTGACTGCGCGTCGTGGCGAAGAAGTCGCCGCCGTAGATGTGGATGCCGCCGGTGAAGCGCTGCAACGGGTTGGTGACCGAGTGGATCGCCGTGTCGGGCAGGGTGCCGACGTCGCCCTCGAACAGCACCTCGGCGTCGTGGGCCGTGACGCCGTCCTCGGAGCGGCGCCAGAAGATGTTGTCCTCGCGCCCGGTGTAGATGCCGATCAGCGCCCACATCTTGTGGTTGTGCGGCATGAGGTTCATCTGCGGCGTCCAGGTCGCCGAGAAGATCGTCAGGTCGTCGGCGCGGTGGAACACGGAGATCCCGGCGCGCTCCGGTTCGCCGACCGCCAGCAACGCGGCGCGCGGATCGGACACGGCACCGGCCAGCACCTCCCTCACCGCCGCCTGGCCGTCGGCTTCGGTGTTGGCCGCGACACAGTCCGCGACAAAGCCTTCCATGCCCGCAGGCGCGTGCACAGGCGGGCCGCCCGATCGCGGCGCGGGCGGTGCGATGCCCGTCGCACGACAGGCCTGCAGCGAAACGGCCGCCGCCGCGCCCACCAGCAGGTGACGTCTGGTCAATCCCTGTGCGTTGCTCACATCGACTCCCGTCGCCGCCGAGGCGGTGTTGGTGCGGATCCACGCGCCCCATCGCGACGCACGAGTCGCCAACGGTACCGCGAAAGGGGAAAGTCTGAGCAACGGATGCGAGCGTGCCGGCGCTGAGGACTCGGCTGGGTCTCGGCCGCCCACCTCAGCCGCCTGCCTCGAGCTCGGCGAGGCGGACCGTTTGCCGCCTCCGCCCGGACACGCATACTGCGCGGATGAACCGCCCTCCTCGCGTCGCCCTCGTCGGCAACTCGTTCGCGTCCAAGGTCCAGCTCCCGTGCCTGCGGTGGGTGGGCGAGAACGAGGTGGTCTCGATCGCCGGCGCCGACGCCGACAAGGCCGCCCGGATCGCCGACCGCTGGGAGATCCCGCACGCCACCGGAGACTGGCGCACGTCGCTCGAGCAGGACCCCGACCTCGTGATCATCGCGACACCGGTCCACCTGCACGGGGAGATCGTGCGCGCGACGCTCGAGACGTCCGCCGCCATCCTGTGCGAGAAGCCGTTCACCCTCGACGCCGCCGAGGCCGCCGCGCTCACGGACGGCGCGCGGGGCCGGCTCGCCCTGATCGACCACCAGCTCCGGTGGAGTCCGTGGCGACGGCGCATGAAGTCCCTCGTGGACGAAGGCTTCCTGGGCGCGCCGTGGAGCGGCCGGGTACAGATGCTCTTCGGAGCTCCCGGGCGCATCGACGCCCCGTGGGGCTGGTGGTACGACGCCGAGCGCGGCGGCGGCATGCTCGGGGCGATCGGGTCGCACATGCTCGACGGCCTGCTCCACGACCTCGGACCGGTGGAGGCGGTGTGCGCGCGGCTGCTCACCTACCGGCCGGAGCGCACGGACACCGAGGGCCGGGCCCACGCCGTCACCGCGGACGAGCACGCCACGCTCTGGCTGCGCCTGGCGAACGGCGCGCAGGTCGAGCTCGACACGAACATCATGGCCCCGGGCAGCACCGGCTCTCTCGTCGAGTACGTCGGCAGCGAGGGCACGCTGCGCCTCGACGACGAGGAGCATCTCGTCGGCGCGCGCCACGGGGACACGGTCGCGCCCATCGACGTGCCGGACGACGTCCCGACGGCCGAGGAACTCGGCACCGAGGGCTACGGCGGGATGTTCCCCCGCGTCCTGCCCCTCTACCTGCGCGACGTCCTCCAGGCCGTCCGCGACGGCGCCACCGAGCTCCCGGGCGCAGCCACCTTTGCCGATGGCCTGGCCACCATGCGCGTGATGGACGCGGCCCGCCGCTCGGCCCGCGACGGCGGGTGGGTGGACTGCCGGGCCTGAGCAGGGCCACCTCCCCCCCCGATGGACGAGGTGCCATCAGGCGGTGGCGGCCTCGTCACCCGTCGCCCCCCCTGGCTACACTGCGCGGCATGACGTTGGCCGCAGGGCAGTCGCTGACGCACTACGAGATCCTCGAGCCGATCGGCGCCGGGGCCATGGGTGAGGTCTGGCGCGCGCGCGACACGAAACTCGGGCGCGAGGTGGCCGTGAAGGTGCTGCCGGAACACTTCGCCCGGGACGAGGAGCGGCTGCAGCGCTTCGAACGCGAGGCGCGGTCGCTGGCCAGCCTCAACCACGGGAACGTCGCGCAGATCTACGGCGTGGACCAGGTGGACGACACCTGCTTCCTCGTGCTCGAACTCGTGCCGGGGGAGACGCTCGGTGAGCGCCTGGCTCGCGGGCCGCTGCCGGTAGCGCAGGCGGTCGACGTGTGCCGGCAGATCGCCGCGGGGCTGGAGGCGGCCCACGAAGCCGGCGTGATCCACCGGGACCTCAAGCCGGACAACGTGCGCGTCACGCCCGACGGCGAGGTGAAGCTGCTCGACTTCGGACTCGCCCGCGGCTTCGAGGCGCCGGGCTCGGGCGGGGCGAGTCGCCAGGAGTCGGCGGCCCTCACCACCGAGGAGGGCCGGCTGCTCGGCACGCCGTCGTACATGGCGCCCGAGCAGGCCCGCGGCGGCCCCGTCGATCGGCGCGTCGACGTGTGGGCTCTCGGCTGCGTGCTCTTCGAGTGCCTCGCCGGGCGCAGGCCCTTCGCAGGCGCCACGGCGTCGGACGTGATCGCCGCCGTGCTCGAGCACGAGCCCGACGTCTCACAACTGCCGGCCGCAACGCCACCACGCTTGCGGGAACTCGTGCAGCGCAGCTTGCGCAAGGACCCGCGCGTCCGCCTGCGTGACGCGGGCGACGCTCGGGTGCTGCTCGAGGAGCTGGCCGCGGGTGCCGACGACACCGCGCCGACGACCGCCGAGCGACGCGGCGTGCCGCTCGCCGCGCTGCTGCTCGTGGCGTTGGGAAGTGCTGCTGTCGGGTGGTTCGCCGGCCGCCCCCGGCCCGAGGAGCCACTCCCGACACCGGTCGCCATCACCACCTCCCAGTACATGGACCAGAAGCCGACCTGGAATCCGGACGGCAGCTGGATCGCGTTCACCCGCATGACCTCGGGCAGCAACGACATCTGGCTCAAGGATCTGTCGAGCGGCCACGAGCGTCTGCGGCGGGGCGGGCCCGGCGACCAGAGCGCCCCGGCGTGGTCCCCCGTCGGCGACTACATCGCCTACGTGACCACCGACCGACCGGGGACGCCGATCATGCTCATGCCGCCGCACGAGGAGGGCAGCCGCGGCGAGCGGAAGCTGATCGACACGGGGGTGCGCACCTTCGACTCGGCGGAATACGGCGCCACCCTCGGCAACCGACCCTGGGCGAACGACGGCACCTGGCTGCTCGTCTCACGCGTCACCGACGGGAGATCAGTGGCGCTGTTCCGGGTCGGGCGCGACGACGGTTCGCTGGAGCAGCTCACCTCGCCGCCCTTCGGCAGCGGAGACCTGGCAGCGTCGCTCTCGCTCGATGGGAACCGCATCGCGTTCCTGCGGGCCTCGCCTCTGGGTCCGGCGTCGGTCCTGACCATGCCGGCCGAGGGCGGTGAACCCGAGGTGCTCTTCGGAGGTGTCGGCAACATGGCGTCGCCGTGCTGGACGCCCGACGGGACGGGCGTCGTGTACCTCGATCAGGGCGTCTGGCGGTACGACCTCGCCGACGGATCGCGGCGGCGGATCGCGGCGATGCCGCCCGATTCGATGCACGTCGGCCTGTCGATGACCACCGACGGACGCCTGGCGTACGCCGTGGGCTGGCACGACACGAGCATCGTGAGTCACGAACTCGCGACGGGGGAGCTGACGTGGCTGAACCGGCATTCCAGCAACAACTTCTCGCCCCGCTACTCGCCGTCGGGACACGAGGTCGCCTACAACTCCATGCGCACCGGTGACGTCGAGGTCTGGGTGCGCGAGGCGGACGGGGGCGAGCGACGCATCACGCGCGACCCGTCATGGGACGGCTTCCCGGACTGGTCGCCAAACGGGGACCGGCTGGTGTTCGCCTCCGACCGGGACGGCTCGTTCAAGCTGTACATCTCCGACCGGGACGGCAACGACGGCCGCCTGCTGTGGGATCGGGCCCTGAGCCTGTCCTTGAGCGGCGCCCTCGTGAGGTGGTCGCCCCGGACGCCGGCGGGTGAACTCGTCGGGTGCATCGTGAGCGAAGCGTCCGGCAGCGCGCTGTGGGGCGTGCCGCCCGGCGCGCCGGAGCTCGCCCGGGAACTGCTCGACGACGTCGTCGGTTTCGACTGGTACCTGGACAGCACGCGGGTGCTGTACACCCCCGACGTCGGTCTCGCCGAGGAACTCGTGGCGGTCGACCTCAGGAACGGTGAGCGGCGGGTGCTCTGGACCGGTCCGCACGCGGAGATCGACGTCGCGCCCGACGGAACCTCCGTCATCTTCTGTTCCGGCGCCGGTCACCTCGGGATGGGGCTGGCGCGGCTCCAGCTCGAGCCCCCGAGCGGCACCGACCGGCTGCCGCGGGCCGTCGGCGAACCCGTCGACATCGTGCGGCCCGAGGGCGTCTGGCACGTGCACAACGCCGACTGGTCGCCGGACGGCGAGCGCGTCGCCTTCGTGCACGACGCCGACCGCTCGACGATCTACGAGCTGGCCGCCGACGCGCTGCGCTGAGGTGCCGCGCGAACGCGCCGGACGCTCTCCGCCGAGACAGGAACGCGCGCCCAGGGTGGGCAACCGGTGGCCGGGGCGGCCCCCATGGTCGTTCCCGTCCTAGCTCTCGAGCAGGAAGTCCAGCACCCGTTGTGCGACTTCCTCCGGCGCATCTTCCGGGCTGTAGTGGCCGGCGGCCGGCAGTCGATGAACCGCGGCGCTCGGAAAGAGATGACCAAAGAGCGGGAGAAAGTGCTCGGCGTGCAGCGTGCGGTCCTGCTCGCCCCAGATCGCGAGAGCGGGCTTCTCCAGGATGAGTGCCTTGGTCAGCGGGTCGGGGTTCTCGAACTCGTGCGCTCCTGTCGCGAAACCCTTGGCCCAGCCGAGAGCACCGGCTGCGTGTGCGGGTGTCGGAAACGGAGCGCGATACGCCTGGATCCAGGTGTCGGTCACGATCTCGTTGCGCACGAAACCGTTCAGCTTCAGGATCGAGAGGATGTTGTGGTCGAGGTGACCCAGGACCTCATCGAGGACGCCCATCTCTTCGGCTTGGAAGATCCACTGGAACCAGGCCGAGGCGCCGGCGTTTGCAGTCAGTCGCTCGATCAGGTCGGACTGCCCGAAGGGAGTCGGGCCGTTCACCGAGACGACCCGTTGGATTCGATCGGGATGACGAGCCGCCAGGCCCATGCCGACGGGGCCCCCGAAATCGTGCATCACGAGCGTGAGGTCCCGCAGGTCCAAGGCCAGCACGAAGGCCTCCAGGTTGTCGATGTGATCTTGAAGCCGGTACGTCCGGTCCTGCGGCGCGGCGCTCTTCCCGAAGCCCATGTGATCGAGAGCGATCACCCGCGCGTGCTTCGACCAAACGGGAATCTGGTGCCGGAACAGGTAACCCCAGGTGGGTTCGCCGTGCAGCAGCAGAAGCGTATCGGGCCCGCAGCCTTCGTCGACGTAGTGCAGCTTGAAGCCGGCGGCGTCCGTGTATCGCGCCTCGAACGGCCAGGTACCGTCGAAGGTCTCGTCGGCCGCCACGGCAGGGGTTGGGTCGACACGTATCGGGCTCGTTTGCACTTCCATGGTCGGAACCTCGTTCGTTGCCTCGAGAGTCAAGCGGGGCTCCCGGCCACGCCCCCGCAGGGGAGACGTGGCCGGGGTCGTCGCGTGCAGATGGGCACGGTCCGTCGGCGTCAGAGGGCTGCGGGCGCCCGGTTGCGGATACCGTCCCATTGGCCCCGCGCTTTCTCGATGTTGCCAGGCACGTCCTGGCGCCACAGCTCGCTGATCTCGGCGTTGAGGTTCAGGTAGAGCTTGCCGTCACGGATGGCCCACTGGCGTGGATCGCCGTCGAACTTCTTGCTCACCGTGACGCCGAAGGCGCAGAAGCCACCGAACTCGGGCAGGTAGCGGGTCGGGTCGGCATCGAAGGCCGACTGGTGCTCGCCAGAGGCGAAGCGGTAGGTGGCGCCGTCGTGGGTCGAAGAGTAGCGGGCGTCACCCCGGGCGGGCTCGCCGTCGGTGAAGTAGGCCACCGGATCGAAGCCGTGCAGTGCCAGGGGTTGACCCGCGCCCGTGAGCCCGGTCGACGTGTTGAGGTGGGCAACGGCCGAGGGCTCCAGCGGGACGGCCGCGGGTGCCACGGTCCAGGCGATGGCGGCAGCGAAGATCATGCCGGCGACGGCGTAGGTGATCTTGTGGGACAGCATGGATTCTCTCCGAAGGGCTGTGATGACGACACGAGACGGACTCGAAGCGTCAGTCACTCGGTTGCGACCTCGGCGTGGAGGGCGGAGGCCTCGTGCGTGCGAAACGTGTGCCTTCAGATGCGTTGACCGAACGTTCGGTACATCCAAGATTCAAGAAAACGAGTTGGCCCCCGCTCGTGCCATACTCTCGCCCCGGCACGAGACGCAGGGCGCGAGGTGATCCGAGTCGGTTTGCTCGACGTCTGCGCGCTCGAAGACGGATGAGGAGGCAGATGCGCGCGAAGACGGTGCTGCTGGCGTTCGTGT
This sequence comes from Planctomycetota bacterium, assembly GCA_029259695.1. Classification (GTDB taxonomy): domain Bacteria; phylum Planctomycetota; class B15-G4; order B15-G4; family B15-G4; genus OFTM49. The sequence continues at coordinate 23,120 of JAJDEQ010000176.1, read as the reverse complement.
CGTTGGTCTGCTGCCTGCGCCCGGCGACCGGCCAGTCGGCCGCCCCGCCGCTCGGGCCTCCGGACGCGGACGGCCCCGTGGTGGTCCGGGTCCGGTTCGAGCTCGACACCATCAACGAGATCGACGACGACGCCGAGATGGTCGACTTCGCCGGCGTGCGCACGCTGACGTGGCACGATCCGCGCCAGGCCTTCGACCCCGCCGTCGCGGGCGTCGACGAGAAGGTCTACCAGGGGGCCTACCAGTTCAACGAGCTGTCCCTCGGGTGGTTCCCGCAGCTCGTCCTGGTCAACGAGTTCGGTCGGTACCAGACGCGCGGTGTCGTGCTGCGCGTCGAACCGGACGGGACCTCGACGCTGATCGAGTCGATCGACGCCGCCGTGAGAGTGCGCCTGAACATGCGCCGCTACCCGTTCGACGAACAGCGCATCGAAGCCGTCTTCGAGCTGCTCGGCTTCGATCGAGACGAGGTCGTGCTCGAGCTGGAGCCGGACGATGCCCGCACCTCGCACGCGGATCTCCGTGTGCCTCAGTGGACCCTCGGAGAGATCGAACTGTCGGTCCGTGAGCACGGGGACTCGTCCGCACTCGTCGTCAGCGTGGACATGACGCGCAGGTCGTTCTTCGTCATCCGCCTGGTCATCTTGCCGCTCACCGTGATCGTGCTGCTGTCGTTCTCGGTGTTCTGGCTGGACAAGTCGTCGCTGGGCGATCGGTGCAGCGTCTCGTTCATCGGCATCCTGACCAGCGTCGCCTACCAGAACGTCCTGAGCGAGTCCGTGCCGAGCATCTCGTACTTCACGCTGATGCACGGCTTCCTGAACCTGAGCTTCTTCACCATGTGCGCGACGATCGTGATCAATCTCGTCGTGGGGGCGGCAGACAAGAAGGGGCAGTACGAGCGGGGAGACATCATCGACCGGCGCTGCCGGTGGATCTTCCCCTGCACCTACTTCGGGCTCATGCTGGTCATGCTGGTCGTGGCCTTCACGTACTTCTAGCCTGGACTTCTCACCAGCTTCTGCTGCGGTTGCGCCTGAGCCTTCAGGGCTGCGCGGGCGGGACGTCGGGGATCACTCGCCCCGCGGCCGCTCAGCCCGCGGCGACCTTGACCCGGGCATCGACGGCGACCACTCCGTCCGGTGTGGCCAGGAGCGGGTTGACGTCCATCTCCACGATGCGCGGGTGACGCGGCCCGAGTTGGGCCAAGCGCAGGACCACGTCCCGCAGCGCCGCGAGGTCCCGGGGCGCCTGCCCGCGCACGCCCTCGAGCAGCTTGAACAACTTCACCTCGCGGATCATCTCCTCGGCGTCGACGTCACGCAGGGGCGTGAGCCGCAGGACGACGTCGCGCATGACTTCGACGAAGATCCCGCCCATGCCGAACATGACCAGCGCGCCCACGCGCGGCACCCGCGTCAGGCCCACGATCGTCTCGGTCCCGGGGCCGGCCATGCTCTGCACGAGCAGGCCTTCGATGCCGGCCTCGCCGGACAGCTCGTGGTCGAGGCGCGCGAGCATCGACTCGGTGGCCTCGCGCACCTCTGCGCTCGTCGCGAGCCCGAGGGCCACGCCGCCCACGTCGGACTTGTGCACGATCTTCGGGCTGACGACCTTGAGCGCCACGGGATACGTCAACGACTCGGCGGCGTCGACGGCGGCGGCGGCCAGGTCGCCCCCGTGCTCGGCGCGCGCGTAGCGCCAGGGCAGCACGGGGATGCCGCAGGCCTCCAGCAGTCGCATGGCGTCGGACTCGGTGAGGAACTCGCGACCGGCCGCGAGGGTCTCGTCGACGAGCGTCTCCACGGCGGCGTCGTCGGCGTCGAGCACGACCTCCTCGCCCTCGGGTCGTACGACGATGCGCCGCTGATCCCACATCGCGGCGAGCGCGCGGGCCGCCGACTCGGGGAACAGGTGCGTGGGCACGCCGTGACCGGCCTGGACGGGCACGGACGCCGCGCCCTCCTGGGACATGAGCACGGCCAGCACGGGCTTGTCGGGCCGGCGCGCGTCCGCCCGCCCGATCGCGGCGGCGATGTCGCGGCCCTGGATGCCCAGGGGCGGGACGAAGGCCGCGAGGGCGGCGTCGATCCCGTCGTCCTCGAGCACGCAGTCGAGCACGCGCTCGAAGCTGCCCGCGTCCGCGCTGGCGATCATGTCGACGGGATTGCGCACGCTCGCCTCCTCGGGCAGCACGGCGCGCAGCCGCTCCTGCGTCGACGAGGTCAGCTCGCACACGTCGAGCCCGTGGGTCTCCGCCGCGTCCGCCGCGATGATGCCGGGGCCGCCGGCGTTGGTCACGATGGCCACCCGGTTGCCGCGCGGCAGCGGCTGGGCGGCGAAGGCCTTGGCCACGTCGAACAGCGCCGCCACCGTGGGCACGCGCAGGGCGCCGGCCTGGGCGATGAGCGCGTCGGTCACCAGCTCGGTCCCCGCCAGGGCGCCGGTGTGACTCGCCGCCGCGCGCTGGCCGGCGCCCGTGCGCCCCGACTTCACGATGCACACCGGCTTGTGCCGGGTGATCTCACGGGTGACTTCGACGAAGCGCTCCGGGTTCCCGAAGCCCTCCAGGTACATGAGGATCACGCGCGTCGCCGGATCGTCGCGCCAGTACTCGAGCAGGTCGTTGCCGCTCACGTCGGCGCGGTTGCCGATGGACACGAAGCTCGAGATGCCCAGGCCCACGCGACGGGCGTTGTCGAGGATGCTCACCCCCATCGCCCCCGACTGGCTGATGAACGCCACGGGCCCCGGCGGCGGCATGACCGGCGCGAAGGTCGCGTTGAGCGACACGTCCGGATCGGTGTTGATCACACCGAGGCAGTTGGGCCCCACCATGCGCATGCCCGACTCGCGCACCAGCCGGGTGAGCTGCTGCTGACGCTCGAGCCCCGCGCCGCCCACCTCGCCGAAGCCGGCGGTGATCACGATCAGTCCGCCCACGCCCTTGCGCGCGCACTCCTCCGCCACCGTCAGCACGTGCTCCTTGGGCACCGCGAGCACCGCCAGGTCCACCGGGCCGGGCACCGCCTCGAGCGAAGGGTGGGCGGGGATCGAGTGGATCGCCGTGGCCCGCGGATTCACCGGGTACACGGGACCGTTGAACCCGTGGCGCAGCAGGTTGTCGAGCACGTTCCAGCCGATCGTGTTCGGCCGGCGCGACGCGCCGATCACGGCCACCGACCGCGGGCGCAGGATGCGTTCGAGCGTCATGGAGAGCGTGCCCCTGGTGAGAGTCGGTGACGGGCCGGAGCCGCGCTCACCTGCGCCGGCGCATGTGAAACGCCCAGGTGGAGCGCAGACGGTGCATCGTAGCCCCCCGGATCGTGCGCGCGCGAGCGTCCGGGCGCGGCCCGACGAAACCGCGAGAGCGGAGTGTTGCGCTCAGTTCTCGATCTGCGGGCTCGTGTCGATGGGGAAGGTGCTGGGCCCCCCGCGAGATCCGCCGGACGTTCCGCCATTGATGCTGCCGTTTCGGGCGGACCCGGTCGGCGCCGGATTGCCGGCAGCCGAGGCACGCGCCCGGCCGAAGAGCTCCGTCAGGTCGTCCTCGTCGAGGGTTTCGCGCTCGAGCAGCAGTGCGGCGCCCTCCATGAGCTCGACGCGGGTGTCGGCCAACAACTGGCGCGCTCGCTCGAAGGCCTCGTCCACCAACCGGCTCACCGCCTCGTCGATGCGACGGGCGGTCGCCTCGCTGTACTCCCGGGACTCGGGCATGTTGAGGCCGGTGTTGAGGAACGGTGACGAACGCCGGGCGTAGGCCGCGTGCCCGAGTTCCGGCACCATCCCGTACTGGGTCACCATGCTGCGCGCGATCTCCGTGGCTCGGGAGAGGTCGTCCGATGCCCCCGTGGACAGGTGTCCGTACACCAACTGCTCCGCGGCGCGCCCACCCATGAGCACGGCCAACTTGCCTTCGAGTTCCTCGCGCGTCATCAGGTAGCGATCATCGGTGGGCCGCTGCATGGTGTAACCCAGGGCGCCGATGCCCCGCGGGATGATCGAGACCTTGTGCACGGGGTCAGCGCCCGGTGTCACCGCACCGACGATGGCGTGGCCCATCTCGTGGTGGGCCACGATCTCGCGCTCGCGCGGGTTGAGCAACCGGTTCTTCTTCTCGAGTCCGGCGACGATGCGTTCGATCGCCGCCGTGAAATCGGCCATGGACACCGAGTCCGCCGAGCGACGAGTTGCCACGAGGGCGGCCTCGTTGCAGAGGTTGGCCAGGTCGGCCCCGGTGAAGCCGGCCGTGAGCGCGGCGACCTTCTCCGGATCCACGTCACGATCGAGCGTGATGCCGGCGAGGTGCACCACCAGGATGGCCACACGCCCGTTGCGGTCGGGCCGGTCCACGAGCACTTGCCGATCGAAACGCCCCGCCCGCAGCAGCGCGGGGTCGAGGGTCTCGGGCCGGTTTGTGGCGGCCAGGATGACGATGCCGGACGACGCGTCGAATCCGTCCATCTCGACGAGCAGCTGGTTGAGGGTCTGCTCCTTCTCGTCGTTGGAGCCGCTCATGGGCCCCGCCCCGCGGGCGCGCCCCAGGGCGTCGAGTTCGTCGATGAAGATGATGCAGGGTGACTTCTCGCGCGCCTGCTCGAACAGGTCGCGAACCCGAGCCGCTCCCACGCCGACGAACATCTCGACGAACTCCGAGCCGCTGATGCTGAAGAACGGGACCTCCGCCTCGCCGGCGACCGCGCGGGCGATGAGGGTCTTCCCGGTGCCAGGAGGTCCGACGAGCAGGACTCCCTTGGGCATGCGCGCACCCAGCCGACCGTGCGTCTCCGGTGCGCGGAGGAAGTTGACGACCTCCTGCAGCTCTTCCTTGGCCTCGTCGACACCCGCGACGAAACTGAAGTCGGTGCCGGTGTCGGTCTCTACGTAGATCTTGGCCTTGCTCTTACCCACGGCCATGAAGCTGCCCGGCCCGGCTCCGCCGCGGGACGCTCGCCGCATGATGAACATCCAGATCCCGAGGATCAGCAGGATCGGAATGAACCACGACAGCAGCATCGGCAGGAACGTGCTGTCGATACGACCGGTGTACTCGACACCCGCGGCGTCCAGCTCGGCGACCAGGTCGTTGTCGACGCGGTTGGTCCGGAAGACCGAGCGTCCGTCCACGGGCGTGAGAAACGCCCCGCTGATGGAGTCGCGCCCGACCACGACCTGCTCGACCTCGCCACGCTCCAGCCGGTCACGGAACTCGCTGTACGGGATGTCGGCGATGGTGCGGGACGCCATCCAATCCTGCAGCAGGATCACGCCCAGCAGCGACAGGACGATGAGGCCCGGCCGGAATCCGGGTGGCGAGGGCGTGTTGGGGGCGGGTCGGGTGTCGGAATCGGTCATCAACATGGTCTCCGGTGAAGATTTCGACACCGAGCGACAGGCGGATTCCTCGCTGCGTGGTTTCTCCCGGACCCGTGTCGCCCACGCGCTCCCGAGGATGTAGCCCCGGCTATCTCGGGCTGGCGCGAGAACGCGATGGCGAAGGGACGGAGGGTCGGCCGCGTTGCCTGGAGACGTCAGACAAGGACGTCCTGGAAGACCACCGCGAAGCCCAGGAAAGCGAAGAACCCGACCACGTCCGTCACGGTGGTGAGCACGATGCTCGAGCTCTGGGCGGGATCGAGGCCCATTCGCTTCATGGTGATGGGGATACCGGCACCGGCCAGGCCCGCGGCCGCCAGGTTCACGACCATGGCCAGCCCGATCACCACGCCCAGCCAGGCGTTGCCGCCCGTGGCTGCGCTCGTCGAAGGGGCCGACAGTGAGGACCTCGGAATTCATGAGGTCGTGCAGCAGGGTCGTCCCGGTGGCGATCACCAGGTCGCGCATGCTGATGACACCCTTCAACGCGTTGGCCTCATCGACCACGTAGATGTTGGAGGGCGCCCGACGACCTTCGTGGGAGCGGAGCTTGCTGACGGCTCGCTTGACGGTCGTATCCAGGGTGAAGACCGTGTGGTCGGTGTTCATGGCGCGACCGACACTGTCGTTGGGGAACGCCAGCACCTCCTGGACTTCCTGGCGCATCGCGGGAGAGATCGATGCCAGGAAGTGCTCGCGCCCCTGCTCCGGCAGGTTGAGCAGCACCGACGCGCACACGTCGCGCCCGCCGCGCTCGAGGAGCAGGACGATTCTGTTCCGGCGATCCCTCGAGCACCAGGCGAGAGGCGAAGCTCGGATCGAGCCGGGTCAGGATGCGGCCGAGGTCGCCGGTGGGCAGGCCCTGCAGGACCGCCATGGCCGCGTCGGGGGTCAACAGAAACCTACTCCCCACCCAACCACGCCGCAGGATCATCGGGCTCGAGGCGGCGCGCGTAGTACGCGTACACCGGGAGCCCGGCGACCACGAGCAGGACACCCCACAGGGCCCGGGCGGGCGTCGCGAGGAACGTGTTGACCAGGAGGAAGAACGTGACCAGCAGGAACAGCGCCGGCACGACCGGGTAGCCCCACGTGCGATAGGGCCGCTCGGCGTCGGGCAGCCGTCGGCGCAGGACGAACACGGCGGAACCCGTCAGTCCGTAGAAGATCCAGAGCATGAAGACGTAGATGTCCGTCAGGATGTCGAACGTCCCGGTGAGCGCGAGCACCAGCCCCCACGCCCCGATCGCCAGCACCGCGACGGCCGGCACGCTGCGGGCCGAGATGACGCCGAGGCCCGGGGGCATCAGCCCCTTGCGCGCGAGAGCGAAGGGCACCCGCGACCCGACCAGCAGCGTGGTGTGCAGCGTCCCGTAGGCCGAGATCACGAGCCCGACGGACATGACCGCGGCCGCCGTGCTGCCGGCGAAGCGCAGGACCGTCGCGTTCGCCACCGAACGGCTCTCGGGCAGGTTCGCGATCTCCAGCGGCGTGAGCACGTAGAAGTACGCCGCGTTGATCAGCATGTAGAGGGCGATGACGAGCAACGTGCCGCCGATCATCGTGCGCGGCAGCGTGCGGGCCGGATCCTTCACCTCGCCGCCGAGCGACGTGATGATGGCCCAGCCGTTGTAGCTCCACAGCGCCCCCAGCATCGCGGCGCCGAAGCCGTTGGCCCCCAGGCGAGCGCTCTGCGGCACACCCTCGCCGACCCCTTCGGCACCACTCTGGGAGAAGTGCGCCCACGAGCCGTCGAAGAGCACGAACGCGCCCACGCCGATGCCGAGGACGATCGCCACCTTGACGGCCGTCAACGCGGTGGCGACGCGGCCCGTGGATCGGATCGTGGCCAGGTTCAGGGCCGTGGCGACGAGGATGGTCACGAGCGGCAGGAGCGTCAGAGCCCAGTCGGGGAGCGCCGCGCCGGTCAGGTCGTTCAGGAAGGTCACAAACAGGATCGCCACCGCGGCGACGGAGGCACCCAGCGCCACGCTGTACGTCCAGCCGTACAGGTAGGCCCAGCGCCGACCGAAGGCCGCGCCGATGAAGTGGAAGGACCCGCCCGAGCGCGGCATCATCGTGCTCAGCTCGGCGTGGACGAGCGCGCCCGTCAGCGTGAGCAGGCCGGCGCACAGCCACACGACGAGCACCATGCCCGGCGTGCCGACGTTGACCGTCATCACGCGCGCCTTCACGAACACGCCGGTGCCGATGATGTTGGCCAGGATCACGGCCGTGGCCGGAATCACGGTGAGCGCGCGGACCAGCCGGCGATCGCTCGGCGGTGTCGCGTCGGTCGGTGCACCGCTCGTCATGGCGGCGCAGCCTACGCGAGATGGGCTGGCCGCGCTTGGTCCGCGTCTCGTTCTCTCGAGCCCTGCCCGGGGTGACCCGAGCGTGCCGGCGGCCCCGTGGCGACGACGGCGGACGGACGGCCCCGTCGGCTGATGGGATCCGCGCCCCGATCCCGCTGCTCCTCCCGGAGGCCGCCGCGAAGGCGCCGCCTCCGCGAATGACCGTGCTCCGGAGGAAGACCATGCTCGCCCGCTTCGCCGTCGTCGTGTTCCTGCTCGCGCCGACAGTCGGCGCCCAGCTCTCGCTGAAAGACGCCCGCGACGAACTCAAGGACGCGACCAAGGAGGTCTCCGAGGAGTTCCGCGACGCCGTCAAGGTCGCCACGAGCAACGGGACCGCCGCCATCAAGGCCTTCACCCAGCAGGTCAAGTCCGAGGGGTTCTCGTCTGAGGAGCTCTTCGACCTGTTCGACGACCTGGCGGCCGTGCAGACCGCGATCCGGCTGGCCTACGACGCAGCCCAGGACGACCTCGCCATCGGCAGCCAGCAGATCCTCGAGGAGTTCATGGCCGATCAGGACGAGAGTGACGGCTTCCCGGAGCACCCCATCATCCCGAGGCTGTTCGAGGAGAAGGATCGCGGAATCCTCGGCAAGGCCCGCGCCGACCTGCGCAAGCGCACCGAGAAGTCGGCGTCGAAACTCGAGAGTGCGCTGCGAAAGGCCGCGCAGGTCGTCGAGGACCAGGCCAACGTCTCGATCTCCTACGTCGTGGAGCCGGTCCGGCCGCTCTTCGTGCGGACCTTCGGCCTGACCGCCTCATCCCTCATCGAGAGCGAGATCTTCGGTGAGACCATCACGATCGACCTGGCGCTGGCCTTCCGGGATCTCGCCGAGCCGCCCACGCTCGGCCGCGTGTTCGCGGGAGGGACCGCCGTGGGGGGCAATGTCGGCCTGCGCATGAAGGCGACCGGCGTCGGCAGCACCCTCGCGGGGATCGAGCCCGACGCCTCGGCCCGCTGGCAGGGCAACCAGGACACGCCGGGCGCGAACCTCCTGCTCACCGTCTTCTATCAAGAGGACACGTCCGGCGGCCGGGGCGTCGACACCGTCATCGTCGGCTCGCGCTGAGGGTCGGCGACGCTCACCCACGGGCCACTCGATGCGTTGGTAGCGGGGGCTGCCCGTGAGGAGGAGGATGCTGGCTCCGGACGTGGCGAGGTCCTGACGTCTCGCCGAGGGGCGTTGTCGGATCGAGCCACTCCCCCTAGGGTCGGCGCGCGTCGGTGGTCCCCGCCGACAGCCTGGAGATCCCGACATGCGCCCGACCGCCCTCGCCCTGCTGACGCTGCTCACGCTCGCACCCTGCGCCGCGCTGCCGGCCCAGGACGTCCCGCTCGCCACCGGCGACTCGCACGCCGGCTCGTTGGAGCCGCACGACGCGGGCCACCGCTACACGCTCAGCGTGGGCGCCGAACACCACGTGCGCGGCAGCGTGGACCAGGTCTCGGTGGACGTCGCGTTGCGGATCCTCGGCCCCGACGAGGAGGTCGTGGCCGGCTTCGACGGACCGCCCCGCGGCGCGGAGCCCTTCCGCTTCGAGACGGAGGCCGCCGGCGACTACGTGGTCGAGGTCACGCCGTTCGAGGACGAGTCCGGCGACTACGTCATCACGCTCGATCGCAACGAGCCGATCGCCGCCGATCCCGCCGGCCGGGCCGACCAGCTGCTGTCGACCTACGACAACGAGCACACGCCGGGCGCCGTGGTCTCGGTCTGGAAGGACGGCGAGACCGTCTTCGCGCGGGCCTATGGCATGGCCAACCTGACCTACGGGATCCCCTACGGCGTCGACACGCCCACCAACATCGGCTCCAGCTCCAAGCAGTTCACGGCCTTCGCGGTCATGCTGCTGGTGGAGCGCGGGGAGCTCTCGCTCGACGACGACGTGCGGACCCACATCTCCGAGTTGCCGGACCTGGGCGAGACCGTCACCGTGCGCCACCTGCTCACGCACACGACCGGCTACCGCGAGTTCCTCAACCTGCTCTCCATGACCGGCAGGCGCATGGACCGCGGCGACTCCATCGACCGACGCGAGCTGATCGAGATCGTGCGCCGCCAGCCCGCGCTGCAGAACGCGCCGGGCTCCGAGTGGAACTACAACAACACCGCGTTCGGCCTGGCCGCCGTGATCGTGGAGCGGCTCTCGGGCCGGGACTTCCCTGAGTTCATGCGCGACGAGGTCTTCGAACCGCTCGGCATGACCCGCTCCGTGGTGCGTGCGAGCCCGCTGCACATGCTCCCCGGACGCGCGGTCGGCTACATGCCGGGCGCCGGCGGCACCTGGCTCGAGATCAACGACCTGGCCGGGGCCATGGGCGCCGGCGGCATCTACACCACGGTCACCGACCTGCAGCGCTGGGCCCAGGAGCTCGGCCACCCCACCCTGCTCAGCCCCGGGAGCGTGGAGCAGATGACCACGGCCTTCGTACTCACCGACGGTGAGTCCAGCGGCTACGGCCTGGGCCTGTTCGTGGACGAGCACCGCGGGCTGCGGCGCGTCCACCACGGCGGCGCCGACATGGCCTTCCGCAGCCACTTCATCCTGTTCCCCGGGATCGACGCCGGCCTCACGGTCCAGAGCAACCACGCGCTCTTCGACGGCGGCATCCCCGCTCGGCTGGTGGACGCCTTCTTCGGCGAGCACATGCAGCCCGAGGCGGAGGACACGGACGATGAGAGTCGCGAGGCCGTCGCCGCTGTCGACCCGGACTTCGATCCCGCGAGTTACGCGGTCGAGTCCTTCGACGACCTGGCAGGCCGCTACGCGCTGGACAAGATGCCGGGCTTCGTGCTCACGTTCACGCGCGAGGACGGATCGCTCTACACCCAGGGCACCGGCCAGCCGCGCATCGAGATCGTGCCCACCTCGGAGCTGACCTTCGAGCTGGTCGGCGTGGAGGCCGCGCTGACCTTCCACCGCGGCGAGGGGGGCACGGTGGGCACGCTGACGCTGCACCAGGGCGGTGATCACCCCGGGACGCGCCTGGAGGAGACGGACGAACCCGCCGACCTGCGCGACTACACCGGCCGCTTCTTCAGCGAGGAGCTGGAGACCTTCTACACCGTCACCCTGCGGAGCGAGCTACCCCTCGAGGAGAACGACGAGGCGGACGAGGACGCGCCCCCCGCCCAGGACGCGCTCGTGCTGCAGCAGCGCCGGCTCGACGACATGGCCCTGACGGCCGGCGGCGCCGACGACACCTTCCACTCGGCGACCGGCTTCGCGCTGACCTTCGAACGCGACCGCAACGGACAGGTGGTCGCCTTCTACCTGTCCAACGGGCGGACCCGCGACGTGCGCTTCGCCCGCCTGGGCGACTGAGGACGCGAAGGCCGCGTTGCGTCAGCGGCTCGTGGATCGAGGCGCTCGCGCTGGGTAACGTGCGAGCGCCATGCCGACCCTGACCGGTAGCTTCGCCGCCCGCACCATCACGCTGTGCGCCCTCTACTGCGCACAGGGAATGCCCTGGGGCTTCGTGACGGTGACGCTGCTGGCGTACCTGGGCGAGCGCGGGCTGAGCCTCGACGACACGGCCGGGATCATCAGCCTGGCCACGCTCCCCTGGTCGTTCAAGTTCATCTGGGGCGTGGTCATCGACCGCTTCACCTTCCGGCCCATGGGGCGGCGCCGGCCGTGGGTGCTGCTGGCCCAGCTCTGCGCGGGCGTGACGCTGCTCGCGATGATCCTGCAGGGCGACATCGCCGACGACGTGCGGCTGCTGGCGTGGATGGTCTTCGTGCACAACTGCTTCGTGTCCCTGCAGGACGTGGCCTCGGACGCCCTCGCCATCGACGTGCTGAAGCCCCACGAGCGCGGCCGGGTCAACGGCCTCATGTGGGGCAGCAGCTACCTCGGCATCGCCATCGGCGGCGCCGGCATGGGCACGGTGCTGTCGCGCTTCGGGATCCAGGCCGCGTTCGTGCTCCAGGCCGGCGTGCTGCTGGCCATCGCCCTGTTCCCCCTGCTCCTGCGGGAACGAGCCGGTGATCGCTTCCTGCCCTGGAGCCGGGGTGGATCGCAGGGCGACGAAGCGACGGCGCCGTCGGTGCGCATGGGCGAGCTGATCAAGAGCCTGGCGCGCGCGTTCCTCGCCAAGGCGCCGGTGTTCGGCCTGCTCTACGGCGCCGCGAGCTTCCTGATGATCGGCGTCCTGGTGACCATCAACCCGATCTTCTGCACGCAGGAGGTGGGCTGGAGCCAGGAGCGCTACAGCCAGATCGACGGCGGCATCAGCGCGCTCGCGGGCATCGCCGGCGCGCTCGTTGGCGGCTTCCTGGTGGACCGCCTGGGCGTGGGCCGCATGGTCACCGTGGCCGTGCTGCTCGTGGTCGCCCTGTGCGCGACCATGAGCCTCTCGGACGACCTGCGCACGAGCAGCGACTTCGTGATGTTCTATCTCCCGGCGATGGCGTTCGTCACGTCGGCCCAGACCGTCGCCGGCTTCTCGCTGTTCATGAAGCTGTGCAGCGCCGTGGTGGCCGGCACCCAGTTCACCCTGTTCATGGCGGCCACGAACTTCGCCCGGGTCGGCGGCGCCGGCGTGGTCGACGCCCTCAGCGAGAGCGGCTACCCCACGCTCTTCGGCGTCATGGCGATCTCGGCCCTGGTCGCGCTGCCCTTCCTCTACGCGTGCCTGGCGACGACTCCGCCCAGCACCGGTGAGTCGGACGAGGTGACCGAGGACGACGTCCCCCCGGCGGTGCCGGATCCCGCGCCGGACTGATCTCCGGGCGTCACTCCTCGTACGTGCCCGGCACGCAGTCGGCCTGCAGTGGCGAGTCGAGCAGCGGACCCGCCGCCGACGCGCCGGACGCCTGCCACCACCGGCGCCGGGTGCCGAAAGCGGTGCTATCATCGCGCGCTTCGACCAGGCGCCTCCGACAGGCATCGCCGGTCCCGCGTGGCGCCGCGCCCCCCCCGCGGCGCGCCCGACACGCGGCCAACACCCCGAGAAGGCACGAACTCCATGCACACCCTCGCCACGTGCGTCGCCCTCGCGGCGCTCTCGATCTCGGCGCACAGCCAGATCGTCTTCGAACCGCGCGCCGAGACGCCGATCCCCCTGGTGCTGCCGGTCGTGACTCCTCCGAGCGCGACCACCGGCGACGTGGACGGCGACGGCGATGTCGACGTCGTGACCGGCGTCGACCCGCTGCTCGTGCTGCTCAACGACGGCGACGGTGTCTTCACCACGATGATGACGACGATCAACGGTCGCAGCACGCGCCTGCGCCTGGCCGACCTGAACGGTGACGACGACCTCGACCTCGTGCGTGCGTTCAACGGGGACGTCTTCCTGGCACTGGGCGCCGGCGACGGCACGTTCGGGGCCGAGGTCAGCCTGCCGATCGGCCCGTCCTCCGGCACCGTGATCGACCTGCTCGTGGCGGACATGACGGATGACGGTGTGCTCGACGTGATCGTCGCCAAGGGCCTTGCCAGCGCACCCATGGACGTCCGGCTCGGCGTCGGCGCGGGCGACGGGACCGTCGCCGGCACCGTCCTGATCCAGGGTCCACAGGGCAACCTGGCGCCCAACGCGCTCGACATCGGCGACTTCAACGGCGACGCCTTCCCCGACATCGCGCTCACGCTCGGCGCGCCCCCCCCGGGCGGGAGCGTCTCGATCCAGCTGTTTCGCTCGGAGAGCGGCGCGTCCTTCACGCCGATCCAGACGATCGGTCTCGGCGCCGGCGGCTTCAACGGCTCGAACAACCTGCGCCTCCACGACATCACCGGCGACGGCATCGACGACCTCGTGATCTCCGCCATCGCCGGGATCGGCATCGCGACCTTCCCCGGAGCCGGCGGCGGCAGCTTCTCGCCGGGTGTCGTGCTGACCTCGGACTTCCCGGGGAGCGACATCGTGATCGCCGACCTCGACGACGACGGGTTCGTCGACCTGTCGTACGAGCGCCAGTCGGCCGGGCTCGTCGAGTCGTACGAGCTCGTCACGCTGCGCGGTCTCGGCGGCGTCGCCTTCGAGGCCACGCTCGCGGCCACCGCCGTCGGGGAGAGCCGGGACATCCTGCCCGCCGACTTCGACGGCGACGGGCGCGTCGACATCGGTCACTCCGGCTCGTCCGATGGACTCTCCAGTTGGGACTACATCTGGCTGCGCAACCGCACGTACGAGCCGGACGAGCCGTGGACCGACGTCGGTCAGGGACGCACGACGAACCAGTTCCCGTTCATCCTCGGACAACCGATCGTGATCGCCTCGGGGACGCTCGTCGGCGGCGAGCCGATCACGCTCGAGCTGTTCGGGAACTACGCGGGGATGACCGGGATCACGGGCTACCTGATCATCGGGGCGTCGCAGGCGAGCGCGCCGTTCAAGGGCGGCACGCTGGTGCCGTCACCCGACCTGGTGGCCGGACCGCTGCCCCTGCCCGCGCAGGGCGCCGCGCTCGACCTGTCCGACACATTCCCGCTCGGGGTTCCGGGCGGAACCGAGCTCGTCTTCCAGCTCTGGCTCACGCCGTCGTTCACCGCCTCCAGCGGCGTCGTGGGCGTCACGCCCTGACGGGCCGGGCTGCGCGACTCAGGCCCCAGGCGCCCCGGACTCGAGCCGGGTGCGCTCCTCCACGTCCTCCGGCCTCACGCCGGAGTGCAGGACCATCTGGCAGATGTGCTCGAGGCGCTCGACGTGCTCGTACGCCGCCCACGGGTCGCTCGCGACCGCGCACACGCCGTGCTGCGCCTGGCCCACGATGTCGCTCGCGACCCGGCCCGCTTCGTCGACACCCAACGCGGCCGCCGTCGCATCGCCGAGCTCCCGCGTGGTGGCGGCGATCGCCGCGACCGTGGGACCGACACGCGTGTAGCGGAAGATCTCCGGGAACTGCCGGGCGACCTGCTGCAGATCGAACCCGCGGTACATCGCCGCGGTCGTGAACGTCGGGTGCAGGTGGAGCACGGCGCGCGTCGATCGCCCCGCGCGCTGGATCAGCCAGTGCATGTGGATCTCGCCCGAGGGGTTCGCCCCTTCCGGAACGTCCAGCACCATGTCGGGGCCGAACTTCAGCTTGACCATGTGCTCGGGGTGGATGATCGTCTTGCGCCAACCCGACGGCGTCACGTAGAGCCACTCGCCCTCACGTCGCCGCAGGCTGCAGTTGCCGTCGCGTGTGGTGATCCAGCCCTGCTCGTAGGCCCTGCGCATCACGTCGCCGATCGCGGTAATCATGGACGCGATGATAGTCGGGCGGACCCGGGTTCCCAGCCCCAAGGTCGCGCCGCCCGTTCATTGGCGCTTCAGCGCAAACACCTCGACCTTGTCGCTCTCGCCGTGGGGATCGGAGAGCGTGATGACGAGCTCGTCCTCGGCCTTCCGGTGGTAGACCATGCGGGTGGGGTAGTCCTTCTTGGGCTGCTCGAACGTGGCCTTGCGAGCCTCGCGGTCGAGTTCCTTCAGGGTGAAACCCACGGCCTTGCTCCCGCCCGGGAACGGCTGGAGCCAGACGAGTTCGTCGCTGGCCGGGCCGAAGACCTCGAACTCGTAGAAGGTCTCCCGGCCCTCCTTCAGCAGGCGGCTGTGGCTCAGGATCAGGCCGCCGTCGGGCGTGGAGTAGTGGGCGTGGAAGTCGCCGCCCCACATCTCGCCGGCCCAGTACCCGGCCAGCCAGCCCATCGCGGCGAGATCGTCGGCGGACTTGGTGCGTTCCTGCGGCGCCATGGCGGCCAGCGCGACCAGGCCCGAGACGAGGACGAGAACAGCGAACAGCTTGGTGGGTCGTGACATCGTGGGTCCTTGCTCCATGGGAATGCACCCAGGGTAGGGCGAGCCGATCATCAGGGCTTGAAGAAATGCGACAGCTCGCGCAGCTCGAAGCAGCTCGCGAGTCGGGTGCGCTGGGCGAGAAGCTGCCGCTCAGGGCAGGGCGATGAAGGTGCGGTGGAACACCGCGTCGTCGAGGTCGGCGCGGGACACCCGGACCGCGGACACGCGCCATGTGAACGGCGGAGGATCCTTCGGGAACGCGCCGGGATAGACGGTGGTGGCCGTGACGCTCAGCAGCGGATCGATCGCCGGCCCGCCACCGAGCGGCTCTGCGTACTCGGCCGCCACGCTCTCCACCGACGAGATGTCGAACGTCCCCAGCTGCTGCTGGCCGCCGCCCATGAGCAACACGACGTCCTGTTCGAAGTCGAAGAGCGACGCGTCGAAGGGCTGGTTGAACAGTCGCTTCCACACGTCGCGCATCTGGGCCTGGGTGGTGATCACGGTGTTGCCGTTGAGGAGCTGCGTGAGCGGCGGCGCCCAGGTTGGCGACCCGAACGGCCACAGCGACAGGGACGGCGTCGAACCGGTGGCCGACCCGCTGAAAGTCGCCGGCACGATGCCGTCCCGCGCCAACGCGACGGTCGGCAACGCGACCGGCGGCAGGGTCACCTGGGCGAAGGCGACGGGCTGGCCCGCCGGCGCCCCCAGGAACGAGGAGGAGCCGAAGACCGCGGCGGTTCCGATCGACGCGAGACACGCGCACGCAAGCAGGGAGAGCATCCGTCGATTCGCCATCAGGGCCTCCAAGACCGTGGTCCGTGCGGTCGCCGGTCAGCGAACCGTCGGCCATCCAGACTAACCGAGAGCGCAAACCGGTGGCTCACCGGGCTCATCTCCCCCACCCTGCACGACACGGATCCCCCCACGCTCGGCCCGTGCCCGCGCGCGTCAGTTCGTTTGAGGGCGCCGACCGACGTCGGTCAGGGACTCCTGCTCGTCGTCGCCCTGTGCGCGACCATGAGCCTCTCGCCCGACCTCCGCACGAGCGACGGCTTCGTGATGTTCTATTTCCCGGCGATGGCCTTCTTCACATCGGCCCAGACCGTCGCGGGCTTCTCACTCTTCATGCGCCTGTGCAACGCCGTTGTGGCCGGCACCCAGTTCACCCTGTTCATGGCCGCCACCAACTTCGCCCGGGTCGGCGGCGCCGGAGTGGTCGACGCCCTCAGCGAACGCGGCTACGCCACCCTCTTCGGCATCATGGCCATCTCGGCACTGCTCGCGCTGCCCTTCCTCTACGCGTGCCTGGCGACAGCCCCGGCCGGCCCCGGCGGATCGGACGAGGCGGGTGGAGAGGAGATTCCACCGGCGGCTCCGGATCTGGCGCCGGACTGAGGGTCTAGCCGGGAGTCAGCGCCATGTGGTCGCCGAGTCTAGCGCACCGAGGTTGGGCGGGCCTCGCTTCGGGTGAATCGGCGAAGCCGGGTGCGCCTTTCCTCAGCTTCGTGCGATGGGCTGCAGATCGATCCGTAGTTCGTCCAGCCTGGCCCGGATGACCTTCTCCGGCACACGTTCGATCAAGTACGCCAACAGGTCGTCCTGCCGCGGCTGACCAAACACCATGCGGTAGACGGCCAGTGAGCGGCGGAGCGCCTCAAGCCGAAGCTCGTCCTTCGAGAGTGGCAGCACCGGGACGTGCCGTTCGATGTACGCACCATCCTCGAGCTCGTAGAGCCAGTAAGGGATCAGCCCACCAGCTTGGTCACCGGATGCTTCCCGCGCTCGGTCGAAAACTCCCTTCCAAGGATCCCGACTTGGTTCGGCCAGTTCGTCGCTGCCGTGAGCGCGAGCGACGTTCTTGCGGATGGCATGGCCCTTGAAACGGTGCACGCGCCCCTCGCGCTGCTCGAGATCCACGGGGTTCGCTGGCAAGTTCCAGTGCACGACAGCGTGACACCAGGCATGGAAGTCGAGTCCCTCCTGGCCGACGGAGGTAGTTGCGAGGACGAAAGGCCAAAACGGCGAGTTGAATGCATCCCGCACGACGTCGGCGCGCTGCCCTGCGTCGTCATCGTCGCTCTTCTCGGTACTGAAACGCATGGCGAAGAAACCGCGCAAATTCCGCTCCCGCTGCAACTCGGACCAGCCCTCGCGAGCGTGGACACGGACCGACTGGTACTCCTGGCGGGATGCGCGAATCGACAGCGATGCTGCGACGACGGCAGCTAACTCCTGGGCCGCCTCACCGGCAGGTAGGTCGAAGAGTCCGTGAAGTTCGCGAACGACGTGCACGTGCTCGGCCAGTACAGCGTCCAGGTCGCCCTCGGCGGAGTACTCGAGCACGCGCCGCCAGTAAGGCACCTCTCGATCCGCCGCGCGGAGGATCGCCATGGCCTCAGGCCGGTTGAACAACGAGCGCGACGCCCATGCGATCCGGCCCGCGGCGAGACGCAACTCGCGGGAGTCGATCTCGCCGTCGGGGAGTGCCCGACACAAGGCGCGCAACGCAGCATTGGCCGGCCCTGCGATGGCGAGGTAAGCCAGCACATGCGCGAGGTCGGCCGGCGGACGGCCGATGTCCGCCCTGCCAAGCAGCGTCGCAGCCTCACGCGCCTCCGTGACATGCTCGTCCCACAAGTCACCACCCGCATCGTCCTCGTCATGCGACGCACCCGCCGCCCACGACGAAGCGAGGTCCTCTGAACCCCACCAGCCCTCGGACGACACCGCGTCATGCAGGCGGTCGAGAACAAGAGGCGCGCGCCAGTACCAGCTCTCATCCTCGGGGCCGTCGACCGGCACTCCGAGCTGCTCGGTCGCCGACTGGAGCCGCGGCGCGATCATGCGTGCGACAGCATCGACCGCCGCGCCGAGCGATGCCGTGCCGTTGCTCGTCAGCCGTTGACCAACAAGGTCTCCTGCCTTTGCGAGCACGATGCTCGGGTAGACGAGCCCCAACACAGGCATCCCGGTCAACCTGCCCTCCGCACGGCCGAACCGAAGCAGTGCCGTGCGCCGCTTGCGTGCTTCCGGAGTGTTGACCGGCGCGTCATCCATCGCACAGAAGACCCGCCGCTCGACCTCGTAGCTGAGGAGGGCGGCAATCGTCTTCGGCACCACGGCCCATGCCGAGAACACGAGTCGCTTCGTGGCACCTCCTGGGCGCTTCGCCGCCTGTGCGAATGGTCCCTCGAGTTGATACGACGGCAGAGAAGGTGGCAGCCACAGGCAGCGCCACAGCTCACCCTGCAGGACGTCGGTGAGCAGCGCTCGCAACCTTGGGTTGGCGGGATCAATGCCACCGTAGGCTTTCAGTCGACTCGGCTCGAGCAAGAGCTCATCGGAGCATGCCAACCGATCGCTGAGTTCCCGGCTCTTGCGCGGATCATCGAGACGCTTCACCAACTCCTTCTTCAGGCGATACTCCTCCATGAAGTTGAGCAGGTAGGGAGCTGATTTCCAGAACTCGACAACGTTCGGCTGCTCGAGTAGGTCCGCAATCCCTTGCAAGTGAACGAAGTCGCATACGTCGCGCTTGGTAAGCGTGACGTGGCAAGGTGGAATTGCACGCAACATGCCGTCGCGCGCTCCCACCACACCGATCCGCTCCGTGCGCGACATGACACGACGCAGGGACGACTCGATGGCACGCTTTAGTCCCGGCAGCCGGCCGCCCCCGCCCTCCGCGAGGCGATAGAGTTCGCGTCGGTACTCTTCCAGGTGCGATCGGAAGCCTCTGCCGCGCACCGCGTCGGGCTCGAGGAAGTCCACGGTGCGCAGGAAGTCTGCGTAGTGATCGTCCTCCTCCTCCTCATGCGCGAGCGTATACATCTTGTACGGCGTAGCCGACAGCAGCAGGACACGTGCCTCGGCTTCGTCGTTCTGCCACTCGAAGAATGCTTGGGCTAGCTGAGCCGCGTCTCCTCCGCCCTCGGGATCGAGCAGGTGCTTGAAGCGCTGGAACTCGTCCAAGATGACGAGGTTGGGTTCGAGCTGATCGACGCAGGCGCGGGCAAGTAGCGCGCGCAGCTCGCCGATGAAACCGCGCCTGTCCGCACGCAGATCGTCGGGCCACTTGCGTTTGTAGCGAGCACAGCGGTCGCAGAGTGAGTAGAAGCGATCGGCAAGCCCCTGCTCTCCGTCGGCACGCTGGCGTGCATCCGTCCGCCTGAGCGTCTCATGGAACGAACTCGTCAACTCCCGCGAGATCGGGTTCTCCTCCGGGAACCCTTCGAGGAACTCCAGCCAGCGGTCGCGCCGCGTGATGCCACCCTGGAACAGGTTCTTCGCACCCTGGCCACGCACCGGCCAGAGCTCCCGCAGCAGCCAGTAGAGCAGAGCGCGTTCGCGTCGTTGGCCCTCGCTGGACTTCAGATCAAGCGACGTCCCCGGCGTGAAGGCCACGAAGTTCAACCGATTTCGGGTGAGCTCGCTGAGCGTCACCGGCAACATGGTGATGCGGTCGGCCTGAGCGAAACCGACACCGGGAAAGGGGTTGAGGCGGCGGACGTTCTGCCTCGCGATGCGCGCGTTCGAGCACAAGTAGACGATGTCGATGCGCTTGACAGTGTCCCGCAGGTGTTCGATCGCTCTGGCCACGATGCCACGCGCGATGAGTGTCTTGCCAAGGCCGACTTCGTCGGCCACGAGGAACCGACGCGTCGAATCCGAAGCCGTGTAGAGGCGCTCGAAAGCCGTCTCCACGGCTGCTCGTTGGAAGCCCTTGAGGCGCGCAAGGACACCCTCGACGTCGAGTGGTGGCATGGGGCGCAGGGTCACAGCTCGAGGACCTCGCGTGCGGCGCGGATCGGGCTCCAGATGTCCTCGAGTCCGTCGGGCAGCAGCGCGTGCCCTTCCTCGGTCCGGCCCAGATCGTCGATGAGGCGTTGTACGCCGTCGAGCGCTTTGGGGTCGCGCGCCAGGGAGCGCATGAGAGCTTCGAGGACGGGCATGCCTCCAAACCCGGTCCGTAGGTCGAACCCGGCCCCGCCTCCTCCCAGGGCAAGGTCGTCCGCCGCGAGTTCGTCGCTCGAGAGCAGCAACCACAGCAGGCGCAGCACGGTCTCCTTGTCCTTCAGGATCTCCCGCAACAGGCGCTCCTCGCGATCTTCCGGCGCTCCCTCCAACGGGAGGTGGCGGGCCAGACGAATCCGCTCTTCGACGCCCTTCTCACCAGCCACGAGTTCAACGGTGAGGAAGGCGGTGAGCTCCACAAGGCTCAAGGAGCGGAATGCGGCCAACGTCCCGGAGCCGCGTGGTTCCGCGGCCTGGTGTCCCGGACGGGATGCTGGCCAGCAACGCACCTTGATTCCCCGAGGCAGCTTGGGCATCCGCCCGCGCAGTTCCAAATCGTATCCATCGCCATCGGACGCCGGTGTGGCGTGCAGCGTGAGTTGGGCAGCACCGAGCACGAAGCGCGCCTCTTCCAGCTTGCGCTTCAGCCGCTCACGCAGTTCGCGCTCCGGGTCATCGTCAGGCTCGGCCGGTTCCCAGGGTTCCAGGAGGTCGCGCAGCTTGCCTACACCGGCGTCATCGTCACTACCCAACAACGACGCGATGCCAACCTTGTGGAATCCCCCCACCAGCTCCACGCAGAACTCAACGTTGCGATCGTACGCAGCTCCGGTCGCATTTGCCGATCCCGTGAAGACGTGCGCGCGACGATGCCGCTGGAGAATGACGAGTTTGGCGTGAAGCCCGGAGAGGATGTCGTCAGGGGTCGCGGGTACCTGATCCACGTGAGCATCATCCTCGCCGGTGTCCTCATCGCCCTCCTCGGCATCCGCATCGGCGGAGAGCACCCAGCGGTCCGACCACAGGTCGAGGGTCTTGGAATCGAGCTGCTGCAGCGACTCGGGGCGCGAGACGAGGTGTAGCCCGATGCGCTGCTCCCCGTACTCGTCCGCACATTCCGTCGCAATCTCACCGAGCAGCTCGTCGGTGAGGAACGGGGACATGACCAGGCAGCGACGCCCCCCGCCCGCCAACGGCCAGTGCTCCTCGTAGTCCGGTATCCCCTGGGGGTGGAAGCGGAGTTCGTCGAACGGCTCGGGGACCTCGAACCGAACGCGACGCAGCTCGTCACCAACGATCTGGATCGCCCGCTCATTGTCCTTTGCAAGGGGGCGCACGGCGAGGCTCGGCAGAGAGCTCACGAAGTCGCTCAACGGATCGTTCGCCCGGATCGCCCGGGTCCGCGCCTTCAACTCTCCGTCCAACGCAAGCAACGTGTCCCAGGAACGATCGAAGGTGAGATTGCGACTAGCAACGAGCACTCGGTAGCGCACCGGCTCACCGGAACTGGTAAAGCGCAACACCCATACCTTGGGGTGGAAGATCCCGTTCGCATTCGGTGCGCGGGCCTCGATGACCGACGGCTCCACGTAAGCGAAGAGCGGCTGTCCCGAGCGAGGCGCCTGGATCGCCCCTGCCTGACAGAACAGGTGGACACGTCGCGCGTGCTCGCGCAACGCGTGCATCAGGGCGACCGGATCGCCCGTGGGGCCTCCGTCGTCGTCCTCCCACTCGGCGAACGCGAACGCCAGCGGCGCCGTGAGCAGCGCCAACAGGTCGAGCGTGAAGCTCGTGCCGATGGCTCGATCGAGGCGATAGCCAGACGGCGGATGTAGAGAGCGGAACAACAAGGCGCGATCACGTGGTTCAAGCATCGTCTACCCGTTCCCTAGGCCTTGCTGCACGTCGCGGACGAAACGCTGCGTGATCGCCCAGCGGTAGTCGAGTGCCTTCGCGCCTGCCGCCCCGTTCCAGCGCTCGAGGTGTTCCCTATGCCTCAGACGAGCACGGTACGGCTTCAGGAACAGCTCGCGCTGCTCGATGGCGTCTCGCGCACCTCGATCGTCAACGACCGGGAGCAGATCAGCCCCGCGCACGCGACTCGCCGTTACGACACGGCCGATCCATGTGTCGGCAAACAAGCGACTCTTCAGCGGGATCCGCGGGTTGATGCCGTTTGTCGTGTTCCAGTAGGCCGACCTGTCCCACTTCGAGAGGGCGTCCGCACTGGCCCGAACGGCGTTCGACCAGCTCGCCAGCTCGTGCCGGTACTCCTCGATCCACTCCCGCGACGGCAGGCGCTCGGCCAACATGAGATTGTAGAGCAGCGCCGCACCGTGCATGGCTAGGCTGAAGAGCCGCGCATGCTCCAGGTCGGCACGCAACGCCGGCGGTGCGGTGTGCACGACCGGGTGCTCCCAGGGAAAATCGACGTCCTCCCATAGTGCGTCCTGTCCCACGAGGTACGCGAGGAGCGAGCCCGTGGCGTGCTGGAGAACCTGATCTCGGAGAAACTCCGCCTCATGCCGCTCAAGCCTCAGAGAGGCACTGTGCGGAAAGCCCTCCGGCGGTGGCGGAAGGTGGGGGTTCCAATGACCGTGTGTGGGGGCCTGCTCTGCGCCCACTTCGTGATCCGTGCCTCGACCGAACGTCTTGTGGTAGCGAGCGCGGGAGCCGTTGAAGAGCCGGATGCGCCACACACCGAGTCCACCCCAGTAGATGTCGCTGGGCAGACGCTTCAGCCCGCGTCCGGCCCGAGCGCCAATCGGGACCGCGCCCGGATCCGTGGTCTGGATCGCGGCGATGAGATTCCTCTCGGCCCTGTCGGCTCGGCGGTCCACCTTCTCCGACGAAACACCGCGTTC